>NZ_CP120717.1:6900000-7200000 GCF_032883915.1 Endozoicomonas sp. 8E
ATCATCTGCACACACATAATAAGGTCCTTCTTTCAGGAAGTTGGTTCTGAACTCAAAATACACATATTTGAAATCTTTGATTTTACGAATATAGAATTCCGGGTTATTTTCAACAAAACTTATTGCATTGGCAATATTTTTAAAATCAATGGATAAAACTCCATAAATAATATCAGAAAGTTGCTGTGGATAACTTCTTTTAATTTCTTCAATATTTTGGGATAGAATATCCCGGCTCAAATCATCCAGTGGCGTTGAGTCGAAGCGCAGACAATGACTTTTCCCCATCACCTTCAGCCATTGTTTCAGATTGAACTCATTGTGCTGATTAACACACGATTGATACAGGATTCGGGAAAGTCGGCGTGTACTTTCATATACCCGGCCATACCTATCACTTTCAACGTGAAAATAGGCATTGTCTAATATCGATGATGAAAACCGTTGACCATTAAAAGAACATTTGAAGAAACTGCACTTTTCAATAATGGCACTGTTTAACAGCTCTGTATTGAATTTACACTTCTCAAATGTAACGGATTGCAACACTGTGCCGTTCATTGAACAGCCTCTGAAATCAATCCTTTCTATCCAAGCACTGCCCTTCAGCTTAAGACCATCCAGGGAATCCAACTTTCCCTCCAACAGTTTTGGGTTTTGCTCAATCAGCGACTGAATGCCCTTTTCACCACAAACCTTGACGAGACTTTTGATGCCTTTGTCAAACTCGCTGCCTTTACAGGTTATCTCATGGTAAAGGACTGACCAGGATTGCCGAAAAAGCTGTTCCAGCGGGCGCCCGTCGGGCCAGTGGCTGAAGCGTTTCTTTAGAATATAAAATAATTGCCGTGTATCTTCGGGAGAACTGATATCAAGCAGGTTCAACTCGTCAAACAGGGACAGAGGGTTGGAAAAACGAGTCTCCTGTGGATTAGCCGGATTATTGTGCTGAATCAAACTCTGGTAGTCAGAGGTTGACTGCTTAATGATTTTCTCATTACGAGCAAAGGCGTCCAAACCGAGGGCCTCATTAAACTGACATTGATTATCATAAACTTCTGCATCCATACGGCCGAGTGTTTCAGAAGTCAATTTCATACACACGACCCCAGCTTCATAAATCCGCTCTGAATAATCCGCCAGCTCGTCGTCCTCGATGATTCGGGTAAATGCATAACCGGTGTCGCATTTCATCCTGCGCAATGAAGCGATGGGATGGATATGCCAAGTGGGTTCCATCCCGATCTGAGTACGTCGTTCAAAGGAGCTCAGGGTAGCGTCATTTTTCAGGCTATTGATCACAAATTGTTTTTCGTTTCCTTGTCGATCTGCACAAAATTTTATATCGTGCGCGGGGCAGAACTTTCTGGCTGGGGTTGCCGAAATGCCTTGGGGCGACCCCGGACGTAATTGCACCCAACGTCCTGCGCGAATACGAGAATGGATTTCCCAGGTCAGTTGTTCGTCACTGAAGTTCAGCAATTCTCTAAGAAACGCTTTTTTGCCGATGTTTACCGGCGTATTGAGATCCGCTGCCACGGCAAGGTTCATATCACCAAGGCAGCCATGGCAGTCAGCCAGGGCGTCCAGCCATTGCTCCTCCAGGTCGGTGGTATCCGGCCGCTCTCCGTCAATGCCCAGCCCTGCCAGCTCCCTGAACAATGCCTCAACCACTGTTTTACTGTGTCCCCCAAAGGTGAGGGTCAGTTGATTTTCAAAGCTCAGGGCTTCAGGCTGGTTCGGAGGAGAAAACACAATACTGCCGCCTTCACAGACGACCGATTCAAGTTCAACGGCTCGTACCGGTGAGGCACTCAGGTGGGTAACCTCCAGTTGTTCCGGACTCAAATAACTGACCTTCTGGCCTGTCAATTTGGCAAAACCGTGGCTGAATTCAGCCAGTTCTACTTTCGCTTCAACCTCTTCGCCAATTCTTGAACTGACTCGTGCAGGAAAGACAGGGGCGGGCAGTGGCGTTTTAATGGCTGGCAGTTTTGCAATGGACGGCCGGTCGGCGGCTAACGACGCCCGGCACTTGTTAGCAATGTCCTGCAGAATCGTCACGGTGTTATCAATAGTATGCTGGTTCTTTGCGTGCCATCGTGTTTTATCTCCGGTTAACTGCTCCGCCAGACCGTCACAGTCCTTGGCCAGGCTGGTCAGGTCACTGCGCCAGTCGCGGTAATCGTCATTCAGGCGACAGTGGGTATATTTAACCCGGCTGGCCAGACGGTGCAATCCCCGCTCCAGGGCCAGGTTATCAGCCAGTTTATTGCCCGCTTCCCGGGACAACTTCAGGGTCATCCGGGTAATGGGTTGGTCATTGGCATCCAGTAACTGGCTGATACCGATCTGCCCGCCCCGGATATCCCGGCCTTTGACCGGCAGCCAACCACCACGGATACCCGCCGCCTCTATCGCCTTGTATTCCGCCATGGATACCCTCTCGCCTGCCTCCAGGCTGTTGGGAAAGCGAGTGGTCAGCCAGGCAATGCGATCATGAATAGTCTGCCGTAACCAGCTGCGGTCACCGGGCAGAAAACCGCTGTGTTCGATCAGCCGGTCCAGGGCCTGCCAGTCAACCTGCCGCAAGATATCTTTCAGGGTGTGGCCCAGTAAGTCATCCTCTAATTGCGCAAGGATATCGACGCAGGGGTTGTCGATTGGCAACGAGTTCATGGGGGGTGCCTGAGGGTTCCGCAGCTTTTGCAGCAGCACGGGCATGGAGGAAAAATCATCCGGCTTGGGGTCAGGCTCTGGTTTCTCCGGGCACGGGTAGCGAGTTGCCATCCCGGCATAATCCCAGTGGAACATGACCGGCTCCCCTTCCGGGGTCAGTTCAATGCCCTCCCAGGCACTGTTCACCATATTTTCGTTACCGACCATCACATTGATCAGCATTAATCTGGCCCACTGTTCTGGAGACAGAGAGCGCAGCGTCGCCTCCCCGCCTTTGAGCTTATCCTGCCATTGTTTGGGGACAGGGCTGACCACATAAAAATGACCCTCTTCCTGATGGACAAAGCTCTCAGGTACTCTGATGCCCAGCAGCCCGGCGAGGTTGGCCATCAGTAGCTGGTTGCGGGCACTTAGTTCACAGCTCGCCGGTTTGATGGAATAAACCTGTTGGCTGACGAGGTCGGTGTAAAGGCCCGCTGACAAGGTGCTGCTTTGGCATTCTTCCATGGCAGCAGCTTGCGGGGTCAGTTTTGCCAGGGAGAAAGACGATACCAGTGGTTCTGCCAGCTGCCCGGTATAAGGCGTAATCAACTCCCGGACAACACCGGACTGTTCACCTATGCTAAACAGCTGATAACTGAAGGGCGAAGGGTGGTGCTCCCACTGCTTTTTAGTGTTTTCACACAGGCTGGCGTCACCGATGCTGAAGAAATGTTCGTGGCTGGCATTGCTGTCCTGCAACTTGATCGGGTACCAGAGGTCACCCTGTCTGGCAATCACCTGGCAGACCTCTTCGGCCAGCAGGCGCCAGTCTTGCCTCTGCTGATCATCCTGACAGGCCGCAAAACACTCCAGCCGATCCATATAAAAGCATCCTCTGACCCGCATAACATCCAGCGTATCCGCGTCATGGAGCAGACTGCGCAGGGTCTGTATCGTCTCTGGCAGATGTTCGCAGCCCTCCGGGTTATCCTTGTGGCAAATGGCTTCACCACACTGCCAGGCCAGGGACTGATCCACGCCGAAGTTGCGCAGGTGTTCCCTCAGGTTGTCAGCACTGGCCCGCTCCCACTCGGGCGTATCGTTCCCATCGCCTTCACGACCAGTGTCGTGAAACAGGCAGGTTTTAATCAGCAGGGGTACCATATCCGCCTTTCACCACCCCTATCAGGAATACATGGACTCGTAAAAAATGCCCAAAATTTGAATGATCGTCCACTGCCTTTCCTTCAAGCCAATCACATGCTCCTCCTGATTATTGACCGTTAATACACTAAGCCCCTGGAAACAGAAAAATACCCATCTTGCTGTTGGGTTCTGGCAGGGCTTTTTTTTCTGGTCTGGAAATACACGACTTTGCTTTTTCAGTTCCTGCCTGATTCTGTGCTGGATAGCAGCATAGACCATCAGGCATAGAGTCATCACCATTAACAGGGCTTCAATACGTTCCGCTTTCTTCAGATAGAGCGAAGATACCAGAAAGTCCGGGCTCTTCAGGAACCGAAAGCCGCCTTCAACTTTTTGTTGCGACTTATAAGTAGACAGCAGCTCAGAGGCATTCAAACTATTTTTATCCAGTTCATTGGTGCTTAGGATAAAACAACCCAGTGAGGCTTCTGCATGCTCCCTTTTCTCGCAGGAAACAAAGCATTCAGCCTGCACAAAGTACTCGAAGTGATCAGGCTTGCTATCCGGCGATGGTCTTCCTTTGCCCGAATAGCAGGGTTTACGGATAACCTCTGGCTCTGTTTCGCTTTGGCAAAGTTTCGATTGTTTCTGCCACAAGGCAAAAGCCTTCAATGCATCGTCCCGGCACAAAAAGGCCTTTTTGCTCAGCTTCTCCAGATCACGGGCCTCTTTCAGTGACTGCTTTTGCATCTTTCGGGTCAATGTTTTCCGTTCACTAAGCCCGCGCTTTTTGTTGAGAAACAGGAACCATCGTTGCTGAACCCCTCCGTAGCAGGAAGGCACTTCAGCTGAGTAGTAATCTTCATAGCCTTCAACAGGCACCAGCGACATGGTTGGCGCTTTGCAGACCAGCTCCTTTGCCTCCTTGATGTTCAGGGGCACCCGGGAGATAAACAGCGGCTTTTGCTCATCAAGCAACTGAAGGGTTTCTGCAACATACATGGCAGCATCAGCAACCAGATAGCGGCTATTCAAAGCGGCCTTAAAACATGACAGATGATTTTTGATAATTTCCTGAAAACAGGTTTTGTCGTTTACATTACCGCTGGCAGGGGCCATAAACACAGGGATGCCCGCCTGATTTTCAGTCATTAACTGCAAGACTACCTGATTCAGGTCAGGCCGGTGGTCACGGCTGTAACCTTGGCAGATATGAATACAATTTAAGTCGTCTGGATTGTCATGACTGTTATAGACTCCATCCACATGAAAGCTGGTGCCATCCAGATTTAATGCCTTGCAAGGAAGTTTCAGATGATTGACGACCTTGACGGCCAGATTGAGATACAAGTCGCTAACACCAGCGTCGTACAAACTGTCGAGAGCCCGACCAAGTACCTTGTCGTTCAAGTGTTCAGCCTGTATACCTTCCCCGATAAGGCGGTCAATCGGCTTATCCTCAAAAAACTCAGGGAGCATGTACAGAGTTTGCCCCGTAAAGCCCAAGCCATTGATGATCATTGCAACTACAGCTTGTCCAATAGTGACATTACGAACATCGGAGTCATTTGTGATACGGGCATCAATGTATTCGGCTATCTTTAACTCCCGACACATAGCGGCAACCAAGCCAAGGTGGTTGAGGTTCTTAGACTGGTATTGAGCTTGAGGCATGTTGGTGTACCTGAATGTCTGTTTATTTCTTTGACAACAGATTTTAGGCAAATATCAATCGGTGTGGTGAAAGGCAGATATGGTCGGGAAATGCCCGCGCCTGTGGGTCGCCGTGCTGTTTACGCAGTTCCAACAGGGCTACAGCCCAGATTGCTGCCCGACAACTGTGCTGGAGACCGTGAACCTCACGGGCAATGGTCCCGGCAGGCGGTGAGATGTGTGATGGGCGATAAGGCTGAAGCAAGGCTGTTTTCGCTACCTGAGTGGACTCAATCAACGATGGATCAATGACCGGCCAATGGGCTGTTTCGGTTGCAGCTATTTTCGGACGTTTTCTTACCGGTTCAATGGTCAGCGTTTCCAGCCCTGTCTCAATGATTTTCGGGGCAATATCAGTGGCGGCTACTTGATGCCCTGCCATGTGCCTGTAATGAATATTGGTTGCCTCATCCCCCTTTGCAGAAGCAACATCGGGGAGCATTACTTTTTTACTTTTACTCACTTTTCTGGCAGAAGCGATGCCTGTCTTATCATTTTCAGACAAACTAACGGGGCCGACAAAAGCTCCCTGTTCACTTATTTCACCTACTGTTTTAATGCGGAGCGAATCCATTTTTTTAGCCCTCACTACAGTCCTTGTAATACTGATCTTTTTGAGTCAGACCGAATCGATTACAGTTTGGACAGTTTATCCAATAATTAGTTCCATCCATTCTGTGAAGACTGGGCAAAACTATGAGATTGGCTCCTAAACTGCCGAATGGCAGGAGGTGTTGAGGAGGGCAGGCAATTCGAACTCAATAAAATCTGGGGGGTTTGGCCCATTCCCCAAATTCGTCCACAAGCAACGAAGCCCACTCTTTATGAATTTTTATATGTTTTTCCATGTTAGCGCTATAGAGCTCCAGCCAATTTTCCACATCCTGACCTTTACACAACAATGCTATAAATTCCCTGGTTGTTGAGGGGCTAACGACAACATTTTGATGAAGCAAACAGTGTTTGGCTATTGTTAATTGACTCTTTTCTGAGCATTCTTCCCAGAATTGATGAATACAGTCCCGGTATTTTTCAAGGTAACTCTTACAAAGCAAAGCCTTGTAAACTCGCATTTCAACCAGAGGCAGGTCATCCGTATTGCTTTGTGTACTTCCTCTGCTTACCTCAGGAATGGCCTTCAAGCAATGGTCATGCTCATCCGCGCTCTTGGCACTGACGCCAAAGTCTATATATTGATCATTAGATTCCGGGAATAGAACGAGGTTAATAACATTTAACATCAACGCCAAAACCGCTTCCTGGGAAAAGTCACTGTGTTTGACGAGATAGAGTTTAAATAATTTTTCAAATGGATCATCTCGCACCCCCTTATAATTTCCTTTTTTCAGGAATACGGTTCTGAACTCAAAATACAAATCTTTGAGATCTTTTATTTTGCGATCATAGAATTCCCGATTACTCCTGATAAAATTTATTGCATTGTCAGTATTTTTAAAGTCAATGGAAAAAAGCCCATAAATAATATGACAAAGTTGCTGTGGATACGTTGTGATAATTTCTTCAATATGTTGGGAGAGAATATCCCGGCTTAAATCATCCAGCGGTGCTGAGCCGAGGCATAGACAATAACTTTTGCCCATCGCTTCCAGCCATTGTTTCAGATTGAACTCATTGTGCTCATTAACACACGACTGATACAGGATTCGGGAAAGCTGGTGTGTGCTTTCATATACCGAGCCATCCTGATCATTTTCAACGTGAAAACAGGCATTGTCTAATATCGATGATGAAAACCGCTTACCTTCAAAAAAACATTTGACGAAAAAGCCATCTTTAACATTGGCACTGTTTAACAGCTCTGTATTGAATTTACACTTCTCAAATGAAACAGATTGCAACACTGTGCCGTTCATTGAACAGCCTCTGAAATCAATCCTTTTTATTCTAGGCCAACCATTCAGCTTAAGGCCATCCAGGGAATCCAGCCTGCCCTTCAACAGTTGTGGGTTTTGCTCAAACAACAACTGTAAGCGCTCTTCACCACAAACCCTGACGAGACTTTTAATGCTTTCGTCAAACTGGCTGCCTTTACAGGTTATCTCATGGTAAAGGGCTGACCAGGACTGCCGAAAAAGCTGCTCCAGCGGGCGCCCGTCGGGCCAGTGGCTGAAGCGCTTCTTCAAAGTAGACAACAACTGGCGTTTTTTTTCGGGAGAACTGATCTCAAGTAGTTTCAACTCATCAAACAAGGACAGAGGATTGGAAAAACGAGTCTCCTGTGATTGACTTGGATCATTGCCCTCAATCAGACTGCGGTAGTCGTGTGTTGACTGTGCAATGATTTTCTCATTACGGGCGAAGGCGTCCAAACCAATGGCCCCTGTAAACTGGCATTGAGTGGCATAAATTTCTGCATCCATCCGGCCGAGTGTTTCAGAAGTCAATTCCATACAGATGACCCCTTCTTCATAAAGCCGCCTGGAATAATCTGCCAATTCCCTGTTCTCCATGACTCGGGTGAATGCATATTCAGTGTCGCATTTCATCCTGCTTACCGAAGCTTTGGCAAGGATATGCCAGGCAGGTTTCATCCCGATCTGAGTACGCCGTTCATAGGAGCTCAGGGTAGCTTCATTTTCCAGGCTTTTGATCACAAATTGATCATCGTTTTCTTCCTGCTCAGCACAAAAGTTTATATCGTGCCCGGAGCAGAACTTTCCGGCGGGGTTTGCCGAAATGCCATGGGGCAACCCCGGGCGGTATTTCACCCAACGTCCTGCGCGAATACGAGAATGGATTTCCCAATCAAGCCATTTTTCGTCACTGAAGTTCAGCAATTCTTTAAGAAATGCTTTTTTGCCGATGTTTACCGGAGTATTGATATCCGCTGCCACGGCAAGGTTCATATCGCCAAGACAGCCATGGTAGTGGGAGAGAGCGTCCAGCCACTGCTCTTCCAGGTCAAGGGTATCTGGTCGCTCAGCACCAATACCCAGCTCTGCCAGTTCCCTGAACAATGCTTCAACCACCGTTTTGCTGTGTCCCCCAAAGGTGAGGGTCAGTTGATTTTCAAAGCTGAGGGCTTCAGGCAGCTTCGGAGGAGAAAACAGAATACTGCCCCCTTCACAGACCGCCGATTCGAGTACAACTGCCCGAACCGGTTGGGCGGTCAGGCGGGCAGCCTTCAGTTGTTTCGGACTCAGGTAACTGACGCTCTGGCCTGTCAGTTTGGCAAAACCATGGCTGAATTCAGCCAGTTCTACTTTCGCTTCAACTTCTTTGCTGGTTCTTGAACTGACACGTGCTGGTAAGGCCGGGAAAGGCAGAGGCGTTTCGATGGCTGGCAGTTTTGCAATGGCCGGCCGGTCGGCGGCTAACGACGCCCGGCACTTGTTAGCAATGTCCCGCAGAATCATCACGGTGTTATCAATGGTATCGTGATCCCTTTCGTGCCATCGTGTTTTATCTCTGGTTAACTGGTCCGCCACGCCGTTGGAGTCTTTGGCCAGGCTAATCAGGTCGCTGCGCCAGTCGCGGTAACGGTCATTCAGGCGATGGTGGGTATATTTAACTCTGCTGGCCAGACGGTGCAATTTCCGTTCCAGGGCCAGGTTATCCGCCAGTTTGTTGCTGGCTTCCCGGGACAACTTGAGGGTCATCCGGGTGATAGGCTGGCCATTGGCATCCAGTAACTGGCTGATACCGATCTGCCCGCCGCGAACATCCCGGCCTTTGACCGGCAGCCAACCGCCACGAATACCCGCCGCCTCTATCGCCTTGTATTCCGCCATGGATACCCTCTCACCTGCCTCCAGGCTGTTGGGAAAGCGAGTGGTCAGCCAGGCAATACGATCGTGAAGGGTCTGTCGTAACCAGCTGCGGTCACCGGGCAGAAAACCGCTTTGTTCGATCAGCCGGTCCAGCGCCTGCCAGTCAACCTGCCGCAAGATATCTTTCAGGGTATGGCCCAGTAAGTCATCCTCTAAGTGTGCAAGAATATCGACGCAGGGGTTGTCGATCGGCAACGAGTTCATCGGGGGTGCCTGAGGGTTCCGCAGTTTTTGCAGCAGCACGGGCATGGAGGAAAAATCATCCGGCTTGGGGTCAGGCTCTGCTTTTTCAGGACACGGGTAGCGAGTTGCCATCCCGGCATAATCCCAGTGGAATATGACCGGCTCCCCTTCCGGGGTCAGTTCAATGCCCTCCCAGGCACTGTTCACCATATTTTCGTTACCGACAATCACATTGATCAGCAATAATCTGGCCCACTGTTCTGGAGACAGAGAGCGCAGCGTCGCCTCGCCGCCTTTGAGCTTACCCTGCCATTGTTTGGGGACAGGGCTGACCACATAAAAATGACCCTCTTCCTGATGGACAAAACTCTCAGGTACTCTGATGCCCAGCAGCCCGGCGAGGTTGGCCATCAGTAGCTGGTTGCGGGCACTTAGTTCACAGCTCGCCGGTTTGATGGAATAAACCTGTTGGCTGACGGGGTCGGTGTAAAGCCCCGCTGACAAGGTGCTGCTTTGGCATTCTTCCATGGCAGCAGCTTGCGGGGTCAGTTTTGCCAGGGAGAAAGACGATACCGGTGGTTCTGTCAGCTGTCCGGTATAGGGCGTAATCAACTCCCGGACAACACCGGACTGTTCACCAACGCTAAACAGCTGATAACTGAAGGGCGAAGGATGGTGCTCCCACTGCTTTTTAGTGTTTTCACACAGGCTGGCGTCACCGATGCTGAAGAAATGTTCGTGGCTGGCATTGCTGTCCTGCAACTTGATCGGGTACCAGAGGTCACCCTGCCTGGCAATCACCCGGCAGACCTCTTCGGCCAGCAGGCGCCAGTCTTGCCTCTGCTGATCATCCTGACAGGCCGCAAAACACTCCAGCCGATCCATATAAAAGCATCCTCTGACCCGCATAACATCCAGCGTATCCGCGTCATGGAGCAGACTGCGCAGGGTCTGTATCGTCTCTGGCAGATGTTCGCAGCCCTCCGGGTTATCCTTGTGGCAAATGGCTTCACCACACTGCCAGGCCAGGGACTGATCCACGCCGAAGTTGCGCAGGTGTTCCCTCAGGTTGTCAGCACTGGCCCGCTCCCACTCCAGCGTATCGTCTCCATCGCCTTCACGACCAGTGTCGTGAAACAGGCAGGTTTTAATCAGCAGGGGTATCATGTCGTCGGGAAATGCCCGCGCCAGGCGATCGCCGTGCAGTTTACGCAGTTCCAACAGGGCTACAGCCCAGATTGCTGCCCGACAACTGTGCTGGAGACCATGAACCTCACGGGCAATGGTCCCGGCAGGCGGTGAGATGTGTGATGGGCGATAAGGCTGAAGCAAGGCTGTTTTCGCTACCTGAGTGGACTCAATCAACGATGGATCAATGACCGGCCAATGGGCTGTTTCGGTTGCAGCTATTTTCGGACGTTTTTTTACCGGTTCAATGGTCAGCGTTTCCAGCCCTGTCTCAATTATTTTTGGGGGAATATCAGTGGCGGCTACTTCCTGCCCGACATTTCGCATGCAATGAATATTGGCTGCCTCATCCCGCTTTGCAGAAGCAACATCCGTGGACATTAACTCTCTACTTATACTCACTTTTCTGGCAAAAGCGGTGCCTGTCTTATCAATATTTTCAGATAAACTTGAGCCGGCAAAAGGCCCCTCTTCTCTTGTTCCACCTACTGTTTTACTGAGGAGCGAATCCATTTTTTTAGCCCTCACTACTGTCCTTGTAATATTGACCTTCTTGAGTCAAACCGAATCCATTGAAACTTAGACAGTTTATCCAGTCAGTTAGTTCCATCCATTCTGTGAAGACTGGGCAAAACTGTGAGATTGGCTCCATACCTGCCGAATCACAACATCACCTTGTCTATTGTTAAAAGTGCCTCACTGAGGAGGGCAGGCAACTCGAACTTAATAAAATTTGGTGGATCTGGCCCATTCGCCAAATTCTTCAACAAGCAACGGAATCAACTCACTCTGAATTTCTACATGTTTTCCGATGTTAGCGAAATGGATGTTGCGCCAATTTTCCTCGCCGTGTTCTTTAGATAACAAATTAAAAAATGCCTCGGTTGTTTTGGGGCTAACGGCAACATTTTGATGACGCAAACAGTGTTTGGCTATTGTTATTTGACTCTCCTCTGAGCATTCTTCCCAGAATTGATGAATATAGTTCCGGTACTCTTGAAGGCGAAACCTGCAAAGACGAACTTTGTAACGTTCCATTTCAACCAGAGGCAGGTCATCTGTGTTACTTTGTGTACTTGTGCTACTTACCTCTGGAATGGCCTTCAGGCAATAGTCATGTACATCCGCGCTATTGGTATTGACGCCAAAGTCTATGTACTGATCATTGGATTCAGGAAACAGAACAAGATTAATAACATTTAACATCAACGCCAAAACCGCTTCACGGGAATAATCACTGCGTTTGACGCAATAGAGTTTAAATAATTTATCAAATGGAGTCCCTGATTCATGCAGATATTTTCCTTCTTTCAGGAAGTTGGTTCTGAACTCAAAATACAAGTCTTTGAGATCTTTGATTTTGAGATCATAGAATTTCGGATTATTACTGGCAAAATTTATTGCATTGGCAGTACTTTTAAATTCAATGGAAAAAAGTCCATTAATAATTTTACAAAGTTGCTTTGGATAAGTGTTTTTAATTTCTTCAATGTGTTGGGACAGAATATCCCGGCTTAGATCATCCAGCGGTGTTGAGCCGAAGCGTAGAAAATCACTTTTTCCCATCACCTCCAGCCATTGTTCCAGATTAAACTCATTGTTCTCATTAATGCACGACTGATACAGGATTTGGGAAAGATGACGTGTACTTTCATAGATCACGCCATCCTCATAACCTTCAGAGTGAAAATGGGCATTGTCTAATAGCGATGATGTAAACCGCTGACCTTCAAAAAAACATCCGCTGAAAAAACCTTTTTCAACAATAGCACTGCTTAACAACTCTATATTGAACTTGCACTCCTCAAATGAAACAGATTGCAACACTGTGCCGTTCATTGAACAGCCCCTGAAATCAATCCTTTTTATACGAGCCCTATCATTCAGCTCAAGACCATCCAGGGAATCCAGCTTGCCCTCCAACAATTGTGGGTTTTGCTCAAACAGCAACTGTATGCCCTCTTCACCACAAACCTTGACGAGACTTTTGATGCCTTTGTCAAACTGGCTGCCTTTACAGGTTATCTCAAGGTAAAGGATTGACCAGGATTGCGGAAAAAGCTGTTCCAGTGGGCGCCCGTCGGGCCAGTGGCTAAAGCGTTTCTTTAGCCTGCGCAACAATGCCTGACCTTCGGGAGAACCCATCTCAAGCAGTTTCAACTCGTCAGACAAGGACACAGGATTGGAAAAACGGGTCTCTTGTAAATCACTGTGCTTAATCACACTTTGGTAGTCACCTGCTGACTGCGTAATGATTTTATCATTACGGGCGAAGGCGTCCGAACCAAAGAATCCCAACGCAATTTGGCTTTGGTTGTTATAAATTTGTGCATCCAGACGGCCGAATGTTGCAGAATCCAGGCGCATACACATGACCCCACCTCTACTTTTACTTTGCCTGGAATTAGTCGCCAGCTCCTCCTCCATGACTCGGGAAAATGCATATTCGGCATCGCATTTCATCCTGAGTGCCGAAACATTCCCGGTTGGATCTATCCCGATCTGGGTACGTCGTTCAAAGGAACTCAGGGTCGCTTCATTTTCCAGACTCTCGACCACAAACTTTCCACTGCTGCTTTGCTGCAATGCAGAATAGTTTAGATCGTGCGCGGGGCAGAACTTCCTGGCGGGGTTTGCCTCGATACCATGGGGCAACCCCGGGCGATAATGCACCAGACGTCCTGCGCGAATACGACAATGGATTTCCCAAACCAGTTCTTCGTCACTGAGGTTCAGAAGCTCTTTAAGAAATTTCTTTTTGCGGGTGTTTACCGGAGTATTGATCTTCGCTGCCACGTCAAGGTTCATATCACCAAGGCAGCCGTGGTAGTCGGCCAGGGCGTCCAGCCATTGCTCTTCCAGGTCAGGGATATCTGGTCGCTCCCCACCAATGCCCAGCTCTGCCAGTTCCCTGAACAATGCTTCAACCACCGCTTTAGTGTGTCCCGGAAAAGTGAGGATCAATTGATTTTCAAAGCTCAGGGCTTCAGGCAGGTTCGGAGGAGAAAACAGAATACTGCCGCCTTCACAGACGGCCGATTCGAGTTCAACTGACCGAACCGGTGGGGCGATCAGGTTGGCATGATCCATTTGTTCCTGACTCAAATAACTGACGCTCTGGCCTGTCAGTTTGGCAAAACCGCGGCTGAATTCAGCCAGCTGTACTTTCGCTACATCGTTTTTGCCGGTTCTTGAACTGATTCGTGCAGGCAAGGACGTGAAAGGCAGTGGAGTGTCGATGGTTGGCAGTTTTGCAATGGAGGGCACGTCGGCAGCTAACGATGACCGGCACTTTTTAACAATGTCCCGCAAAATCATCACGGTATTATCAATGGCATAGTGATCCTTTTCGTACCATCGTGTTTTATCTTTGGTTAACTGCTCGGCCATTCCCTCACAGTCGTTGGCCAGGCTGGCCAGGTCACTGCGCCAGTCACGGTAATCGTGGTTCGGGAGGTTTTTGGAATTATTCAAGGCAAAGTTGGCATATTGAACCCGGATGGCCAGACGGTGCAATCCCCTTTCCAGAGCCAGGTTATCTGCCAGTTTATTGCCCGCTTCCCGGGACAACTTGAGGAACATCCGGGTGATGGGTTGGTCATTGGCATCCAGTAACTGGCTAATACCGATCTGCCCGCCCCGGACATCACGGCCTTTAACCGGCAGCCAACCGCCACGGATACCCGCTGCCTCTATCGCCTTGTATTCCGCCATGGATACCCGCTCACCCGCCTCAAGGCTGTTGGGAAAGCGAGTGGTCAGCCAGGCAATACGATCATGAATAGTCTGTCGTAACCAGCTGCGGTCACCGGGCAGAAAACCGCTGTGTTCGATCAGCCGGTCCAGGGCCTGCCAGTCAACCTGCCGCAAGATATCTTTCAGGGTATGGCCCAGCAAGTCATCATCCAATTGCGCGAGAATATCGACGCAGGGGTTGTGGATCGGGAACGAGTTCATGGGGGGAGCCTTGGGGTCCCGCAGTTTATTCAGCAGCACCGGCATGGAGGAAAAGTCATCCGTTTTGGAGGCAGGTTCTGGCTTCTCGGGACAGGGGTAGCGAGTCGCGAGCCCGGCAAAGTCCCAGTGGAACATCACCGGCTCCCCTTCCGGGGTCAGTTCAATGCCCTCCCAGGCACTGTTAACCATATTTTCATTACCAACAATCACATTAATCAGCAATAATCTGGCCCACTGCTCTGGAGACAAAGAGCGCAGGGTCTCCTCCCCACCTTTGAGCTTACCCTGCCATTCCCCGGGGACAGGACTGACCACATAAAAATGACCCTCTTCCTGATGGACAAAGCTCTGAGGTACTGTGATGCCCAGCAGTCCTGCGAGGTTGGCCATCAGTAACTGGTTGTGGGCACTTAGCTCACAGCTCGTCGGTTTGATGGAATAAACCTGTTGGTTAATGGGATCCTTGTACAGCCCCGTTGGCCAGCTGCCCGAGCAGTCTTTCATGGCAGTAGTTTGGGGGTTCAGTTGTGCCAGTGAGAAAGACGATGGCGATGGTTCTGCCAGCTGTCCGGTATAAGGCGTAATCAGCCCCCGGACAACATTGGACTGCTTAGCTATGCTAAAGAGCTGATAACTGAAGGGCGAAGGATGGTGCTCCCACTGCTTTTTGGTGCTCTCGCACTGGCTGTCGGCACCGATGAAGAAGAAATGTTCGCGGTTTGCAGGACTGTCATGCAAGGTTATCGGATAAAAGAGGTCACCCTGCCCGGCAATCACCTTACAGACCTCTTTGGCCAGCGAGCGCCACTCTTCCCTCTGATGATCATCCTGACAGGCAGCAAAACACTCCAGCCGGTCCATGTAAAAGCATCCTCTGACCCGCATAACATCCAGCGTATCCGCATCATGGAGCAGGCTGCGCAGGGTCTGTATTGCTTCTGGCAGATGTTTGCAGCCCTTCGGGTTATCCTTGTGGCAAATCGCTTCACCACATTGCCAGGCCAGGGACTGATCCACGCCGAAGTTGCGCAGGTGTTCCCTCAGGTTGTCAGCACTGGCCCGCTCCCACTCGGGCGTATCGTTCCCATCGCCTTCACGGCCAGTGTCGTGAAACAGGCAGGTTTTAATCAGCAGGGGTACCATATGGTCGGGAAATGCCCGCGCCTGTGGGTCGCCGTGCTGTTTACGCAGTTCCAACAGGGCTACAGCCCAGATTGCTGCCCGACAACTGTGCTGGACACCGTGAACCTCACGGGCAATGGTCCCGGCAGGCGGTGAGATGTGTGATGGGCGATAAGGCTGAAGCAAGGCTGTTTTCGCTACCTGAGTGGACTCAATCAACGATGGATCAATGACCGGCCAATGGGCTGTTTCGGTTGCAGCTATTTTTGGACACTTTTTTACCGGTTCAATGGGCAGCGTTTCCAGCCCTGTATTAGTGATTCTCGGGGCAATATCAGTGACGGCTACTTTCTGCCCGGTATTTCGCATGTAATGGCAATTGGTTGCCTCATCCCGCTTTGCAGAAGCAACATCCGGGCGCATTGCCTCTTTACTTATACTTACTTTTTTGGCGAAAGCGATGCCTGCCTTATCAATTTCTTTAGATAAACTACCGGAACCGGCCAAAGGCGCCTGTTCTCTTGTTCCACCTACTGTGTTACCGGGGAGCGAATCCATTTTTTAGCCCTCACTACTTCCTTGTAATACTGACCTTTTCGAGTCATACCGACTCCATTAGTAATTGGACAGTTTATCCAACAATTAGTTTCGTCCAGTGCCAAAATATTTCTCATACAAGAGGCTCCACTCTTTCCCATTTTTTATATGTTTTTCCATGTTTGCGCTATAGAGTTCCAGCCAATTTTTCTCATCGTGTTCTTTAGACAACAAATTTAAAAATTCACTGGTTGTTGAGGGGCTAACGGCAACATTTTGATGACGCAAACAGTGTCTGGCTATTGTTAATTGACTCTTTTCTGAGCACTCTTTCCAGAATCGATGAATAGAGTCCCGGTAACCTTTAAGGCAGTATCTACAAAGAAGGGCTTTATAACGTTGCATACCAACCAGAGCCAGGTCATCTGTTTCGGGACATGAGATTGAATCATTTTCTGTACTTTCGCTACTTACCTCAGGAATATCCTTCAGGTAATGGTCATGGCCATCGGTGCTATTGGCATTGCCGCCAAAATCTATGTATTTATCACTGGATTCCGGGAATAGAACAAGGTTAATAACATTTAACATCAACGCCAAAACCGCTTCCCGGGAAAAACCATTGTGTTTGAGGCTATTGAGTGGACATAATTCCAGAAATGGATCGCCTGACAAACGCTTATAAAATCCTTCTTTCAGGAAGATGGTTCTGAACTCAAAATACAAATCTTTGAGATCTTTGATTTTACGATCGTAGAATTCCAAATTACTCCTGACAAAATTTATTGCACTGGCAGTATTTTCAAAGTCAATGGAGAGCAGTTCACGAATAATAACACAAAGTTGCTGTGGATAATTTGCTCTGATTTCATCAATATGTTGGGACAGAATATCCCTGCTTAAATCATCCAAAGGTGTTGAGCCAAAGCGTAGAAAACTACTTTTCCCCATCACATCCAGCCATTGTTTCAGATTGAACTCATTGCGCTCATTAACACACGACTGATACAGGATTTGGGAAAGCTGGCGTGTACTTTCACATACCTGGCCATCCTTATCATTTTCAGCGTTAAATCGGACATTATCTAATATCGATGATGAAAACCGCCTACCTTCAAAAGAGCATCTGCTGAAAAAAGCATTTTCAACAGTGACACTGCTTAACAGCTCTGCATTGAATTTACACTTCTGAAATGTTACGGATTGCAACACTGTACCCGTCATTGAACAGCCTCTGAAATCAATCCCTTTTAAACAATGCCTAATCCCATTCAGCTCAAGGCCATCCAGGGAATCCAGCTTTCCCTCCAATAGTTGCGGGTTTTGCTCAAACAGCCGCTGCATGCCCTCTTCACCACAAACCTTGACGAGATTTTTGATGCCTTTGGCAAACTTGCTGTGTTCAGAGATTAACTCATGGTAAAGGACTGACCAGGATTGCGGAAAAAGCGCTTCCAACGGGCGCCCGTCGGGCCAATGGCTAAAGCGTTGCTTGAGAGTACGCAACAATTGCCCCTGACTTTTGGGAGAACTCATCTCAAGTATGTACAACTCGTCAAGCAAGGACACAGGATTGCAAAAACGGGTCTCCTGGCGTTCATTGCTCTTAGTCACACTCCGAAAGTCATCGGTTGACTGCGTAATGATTTTCTCATTACGGGCAAAGGCCTCCAAACCAAGGAATCTAAGGGCTAATTGACTTTGATTTCTATAAATCTGTGCATCCATGCGTCCAAGTGTTGCAGAAGTCATGCGCATAGACATGACCCCGTTATATTTGTCCCTGGAATGAGCCGCAAACTTCTTCTCCATGACACGGAAAAATGTGTATTCGGTGTCGCCTTTCAGCCTGCGTACCGAAATACATCTGGACGGTTCCATCCCGATCTGAGCACGTCGTTCATAGGAGCTCAGGGTAGCTTCATTTTCCAGGCTATCGCTCACAAACCGTTCACTGTTTCCTTTTCGCTCCGGACCATAGCTTATATCGTGCCCGAGGCAGAACTTGATCGCAGGATTGGCCTCGATACCATGGGGCAACCCCGGGCGGTAATGCACCAGACGTCCTGCACGAATACGACAATGGTTTTCCCAATCGTCGTCAATGAAGTGCAGCACCTGTTTAAGAAAGGCTTTTTTGCGGGTGTTTACCGGGGTATTGATATCCGCTGCCACGGCACGGTTCATATCACCAAGGCAGCCGTGGTAGTCGGCGAGGGCGTCCAGCCATTGCTCCTCCAGGTCGTTGGCATCCGGTCGCCCACCAATGCCCAGCTCTGCCAGTTCCCTGAACAATGCTTCAACCACCGCTTTGCTGTGTCCCTCAAAGGTGAGGGTCAGTTGATTTTCAAAGCTCAGGGCTTCAGCCAGGCTCGGAGGAGAAAACAGAATACTGCCGCCTTCACAGACGACCGATTCGAGTTCAACGGCTCGTACCGGTGAGGCGGTCAGGTGAGTGTCCTTGAGCTGTTGTGGAATCAAATAACTGGAACTCTGGCCTGTCAGTTTGGCAAAACCGTGGCTGAATTCAGCCAATTCTACTTTCGCTTCAACGTCTTTGCCGATTCTTGAACTGACTCTTGCCGGTAAGGCCGGGTCAGGCAGGGGAGTATTGATGGCTGGCAGTTTTGTAATGTACGGCCGGTCGGCGGCTAACGACACCCGGCACTTGTTAGCAATGTCCTGCAGAATCATCACGGTATCAGCAATGGTATCCTGATCCTTTTCGTGCCATCGTGTTTTATCTCTGGTTAGCTGCTCCGCCATGCCGTCACAGTCTTTGGCCAGGCTGGTCAGGTCGCTGCGCCAGTCGCGGTAATCGTCATTCAGGGCAAAGTTGGTATACTGAACCCGGCTGGCCAGACGGTGCAATCCCCGCTCCAGGGCGAGATTATCAGCCAGCTTATTGCCTGCTTCCCGGGACAACTTGAGAGACATCCGGGTAATGGGTTGGCCATTGGCATCCAGTAACTGGCTGATACCGATCTGCCCGCCGCGGACATCCCGGCCTTTGACCGGCAGCCAACCGCCACGAATACCCGCCGCCTCTATCGCCTTGTATTCCGCCATGGATACCCTCTCACCTGCCTCCAGGCTGTTGGGAAAGCGAGTGGTCAGCCAGGCAATACGATCGTGGATAGTCTGCCGTAACCAGCTGCGGTCACCGGGCAGAAAGCCGCTGTGTTCGATCAGCCGGTCCAGCGCCTGCCAGTCAACCTGCCGCAAGATATCTTTCAGGGTATGGCCCAGTAAGTCATCCTCTAATTTTGCAAGAATATCGACGCAGGGGTTATAGATCGGCAACGAGTTCATGGGGGGCGCCTGAGGGTTCCGCAGTTTATTCAGCAGCAAAGGCATGGAGGAAAAGTCATCCGGTTTGGGGGCGGGCTCTGGTTTTTCAGGACATGGATAGCGGGTTGCCATCCCGGCATAATCCCAGTGGAACATGACCGGCTCCCCTTCCGGGGTCAGTTCAATGCCCTCCCAGTCACTGTTAACCATACTTTCGTTACCGACCATCACATTAATCAGCATTAATCTGGCCCACTGCTCTGGAGACAGAGAGCACAGCGCCGCCTCCCCAGCTTTGAGCTTGCCCACCCATTCCCCGGGAACAGGGCTGACCACATAAAAATGTCCCTCTTCCTCATGGACAAAGCTTTCAGGAACTGTAATGCCCAGCAGCCCGGCAAGGTTAGCCATTAGCAGCTGGTTGCGGGCGCTTAGCTCACAGCTCGCCGGTTTGATGGCATAAACCTGTTGGCTAACGGGGTCGCTGTAAAGCCCCGCTGGCCAAGTGCTCTGGCATTCTTCCATGGCTGCACTTTTCATGGCAGCACTGTGCGGGGTCAGTT
Source organism: Endozoicomonas sp. 8E (assembly GCF_032883915.1). Lineage (NCBI taxonomy): Bacteria > Pseudomonadati > Pseudomonadota > Gammaproteobacteria > Oceanospirillales > Endozoicomonadaceae > Endozoicomonas > Endozoicomonas sp. 8E. Next base: position 6,920,153 of record NZ_CP120717.1, read on the forward strand.
TTGCCAGAGAGAAGGACGATGCCGTTGGTTCTGCCAACTGTCCGGTATAAGGCGTAATCAACCCCCGGACAACACCGGACTGCTCACCTATGCTAAACAACTGATAACTGAAGGGCGAAGGGTGATGCTCCCACTGCTTTTTAGTGTTTTCACACCGGCTGGCGGCATCGATACTGAAGAAATGCTTGCGGTCTGTGGGACTATCCTGCAACTTGATCGGGTGCCAGAGGTCACCCTGTCTGGCAATCACCTGGCAGACCTCTTCGGCCAGCAGGCGCCAGCCTTGCTTCTTGAGATCATCCTGACAGGCAGCAAAACACTCCAGCCGATCCATGTAAAAGCATCCTCTGACCCGCATAACATCCAGCGTATCCGCATCATGGAGCAGGCTGCGCAGGGTCTGTATCGTCAAGGGCAGATGCTCGCAGCCCTTCGGATTATCCTTGTGGCAAATGGCCTCACCACACTGCCAGGCCAGGGACTGATCCACGCCGAAATTACGCAAGTGTTCCCTCAGATTGTCAGCACTGGCCCGCTCCCACTCCTCTGTGTCGACCCCATCGCCTTCACGACCAGTGTCGTGAAACAGGCAGGCCTTAATCAGCAGGGGTACCATCTGATCGGGAAATGCCCGCGCCAGGGGATCGCCGTGCAATTTACGCTGTTGCAACAGGGCTACTGCCCAGATCGCCGTCCGGCAACTGTGCTGGAGACCATGAATAGGGCGGGCAATAGCCTGTGCCTGAGGCGCGACGCTGTTAGGACAATAATGCTGAAGCAAGGCCGTTTTCGCTACCTGAGTCGATTCGATCAACGATGGATCAATGACCGGCCAATGGGCTGTTTCGGTTTCAGCTATTTTCGGACGCTTTTTTACCAGTCCAATGGGCAGCGTTTCCAGCCATGTCTTAGTGATTTTCGGGGCAATATCAGTAACGGCCACTTTCTGCCCGGCCTTGTGCCAAAAATCATTATTGTCCGCGTCAACCCACTTTTCAGAAGCAACATTCGTGGGCATTAACTCTTCACTTATACTGACTTTTCTGGCAAAAGCGCTGCCTGTCTTATCAAGATTTTCAGATAAACTGGCGAGGTCGGCAAAAGCCCCCTGTTGTATTATTTCACCTACTGTTTTAATGCGGAGCGGATCCATTTTTTTAGCCCTCACTACCGTCCTTGTAATACTGACCTTTTGGAGTCAAACCGAACCCATTATTGATTTAGACAGTTTATCCAATAATTAGTTTCATCCATTTATCAGGGCTAATTTACTGACTTTTTGTATCCTCGGGCTCAATAAAGCCCAGATGGAGATTCAAGAATTTTTTCCAAAATTTATCGAACTTTGCGTAAAACCCCTCGCTTTAGAGGGTGTCGCAAAACTCCAATAGCTCGTTCCCATGCTCTGAGGTCGTCATTCCCGCGAAGGCGGGAATCCAGCACCAACGGTGGATCTCTGCCTTCTCGGGGATGACAAGGCCAGGGGGGCAGCGGGCAGTAGGGTTCTGGTGGTGAGTCAGTGTGGATTCCCGCCTTCGAGGATGTCGCAAAACTCCAACAACTCGTTCCCATGCTCTGAGGTCGTCATTCCCGCGAAGGCGGGAATCCAGCGCCAACGGTGGATCTCTGCCTTCTCGGGGATGACAAGGCCAGGGGGGCACCGGGCAGTAGGGTTCTGGTGGTGAGTCAGTGTGGATTCCCGCCTTCAAGGATGTCGCAAAACTCCAACAACTCGTTCCCATGCTCTGAGGTCGTCATTCCCGCGAAGGCGGGAATCCAGCGCCAACGGTGGATCTCTGCCTTCTCGGGGATAACAAGGCCAGGAGGAGAATGGGCAGTAGGGTTCTGGTGGTGAGTCAGTGTGGATTCCCGCCTTCGAGGATGTCGCAAAACTCCAACAACTCGTTCCCATGCTCTGAGGTCGTCATTCCCGCGAAGGCGGGAATCCAGCGCCAACGGTGGATCTCTGCCTTCTCGGGGATGACAAGGCCAGGGGGAGAATGGGCAGTAGGGTTCTGGTGGTGAGTCAAGTATGGATTCCCGCCTTCGAGGATGTCGCAAAACTCCAACAACTCGTTCCCATGCTCTGAGGTCGTCATTCCCGCGAAGGCGGGAATCCAGCGCCAACGCTGGATCTCTGCCTTCTCGGGGATGACAAGGCCAGGGGGAGAATGGGCAGTAGGGTTCTGGTGGTGAGTCAAGTATGGATTCCCGCCTTCGAGGATGTCGCAAAACTCCAACAACTCGTTCCCATGCTCTGAGGTCGTCATTCCCGCGAAGGCGGGAATCCAGCGCCAACGGTGGATCTCTGCCTTCTCGGGGATGACAAGGCCAGGGGGGCACCGGGCAGTAGGGTTCTGGTGGTGAGTCAGTGTGGATTCCCGCCTTCGCGGGAATGACGAGAATGAAGCCGGGAATGACGAGAATGAAGTCGGGAATGACGAGAGTCAACTCGTTCGCACGTTGGAGAGAGTTTTACGACACCCTCTTTAGCGGGGGGATGCAAACAACGAATACCGGTGTTGCAGATTTGCATGACACATCTCATTATTTGAAAATTGTTAACATTACATTTACGAAAAAAAATGTATCAATAGTGCTGCCTGACAGAAAATTTTCAAGAAACTTCGCCTGCGGTGCAGATCCTGAATTTGGCCTTGGGTTGAAAACTGGCTAATCATGCATATTCTTAAAAGCAATCAAATTTAAGGAGTATACAGAAATGTTAAAAACACTGACTCAAATGTTATGTGCATGGATCATATTATCGTGCAATGCTTTATATGCTAATGAGGAACTGAATCAATTATATTACAAATTTTCAACTCAAAAAATGCCCAAATTGTTTGACTCTATCCAAAGTGCATTGAATGAGTTACCCGAAATCTCTCAAAGAGCAAAAGTTAAAGACTTGGCGCTGGTTACCAAAAAAGCTTATAAAACCTGGTATAAAAGTCTGGAAACACTTAGTCAGGTTGAAGCAGGGACTGCAGCAAATCTAATAAGGAATAATTTATCAACAGTATACTTTGAGCAAAAAGTTGATGAATTTCTATCCGCTAAAAGCCATATGATTAGTTGGGAAATCCCTGTTTATCATCAGATAATTAACATAATGATCGGCGTATGGGGCGGAGTGTTTTTCGAAAATGAGAACCTGGCCAAAATAAGAAAAGAATTTTATCATTTATTCACTTGTGATGATCATGATTGCTCTGAAATTGCTGAAAAATTTTCTTCCCAATATGATGAAGATGTAACTCTTGCAATACAAAGGTACTTTGAGTGCAAAAAAACAAAAGGTACAGCTTATGGTCCCCATCTGGCTGAATTATGCGAATTGATTAATAACGATAACTTTGATAAATCGACATACTTTGCATAATACCACTGTAAGCAGCCATTTTTGGACAGGCATCCGTTATGGCTACCTTACATCAAATTGTACATTGGTAATCGTAACTTCCTGTCTCTCCTTTGTTACCATGAATGCGTCAAAATAATCAAAAGGTGCCCTTCCTTCCAGAAGTTTCACTTCTTTACCTGTTTCACCTTTTTTAGGATCCGCACGGTGATAAAGAGGTAGCTCCATCTCGTCAGCAATGTCCCGTGCAGCATCGATGAATAATAAATCACTCTTATCGGGGTAGGCCTTCTCAAGAAATAACGCAGGGTGGTCATCCCGATCAAACACCATGCGAATAACGCTTCTGCTGAGGATATCTCCTTTGGTGCTCTTTCTGACAATCATGGCATTACGGCCATCCATCACGTAGCTCATTAGTCCTCTGCTGTAATCCTGAGCGCCGTCCGGTGTCAGACAAGTGCGAACTTCAAGCCCACTGATAAAAAGATCCCAGGGGTCTTCCGTCAGCTTCAGAGTTTCTCCCGGGGACAACAGCTTGTTTCGGGTTCCCTCGCTGAAGTCACTGAAGTTCGCCCCCCAACCTGCTTTAAACTGGGGATATTTCCGGTAAACGGCCTGCAAGTGTGGATTGTTCAGCGGTGACTGCCTGCTCTCGATAAAAGTATTACTGGCACTGGCCTCTATAAAATGATGTATAAGGTCTGTAACTTCTGTATTTCCGTATTCTTCCATTGATGCCATGTAAAAAGGCAGGAGATGGTAATATCGTTGTTTCCATAGCCATTGTGAGACCTGCTTACTTTTTCCCACTAAAGCGTCAGCGCCTTTTTCGGCGATCAACAATGGCAATCCTTCTTTCTGACAGCTTAAGCCCATACTGCCCAGAAACTGATTAAACCTGTCTCCCATGTTGAATATCATGAAGAGCAAACCCAGTTTTTCATACGTCAGGCTTTGGGTGAGCTTTTTCAGGGTCTGCATTACCATTGCCTTATTCATATCATTGCTGGCCAATACCTGCTCAAGAGTCACCAGCCACTGATGGAACACCTTGCCATCTTTCATCTGTCGCCTGCTCCTGCTGGCGCTGGGAGCTTGCAAAGATTCACAGAGTTTCTCAATGTCATCTTCTGAGAGGATATCGGGTACAAATGTCAGCCACTGCAGCGGGGCCATACGCAAATGATCGCCGCCTCTGATGCCGAGCTCACCCAGAATTTGCTGTATTTTCGGAGTACTCTGAACCAGGCGGGCCAGTCCAGCGATGAGATAGGGAATATTTTTTTTATTTCCATGTTTCATGATGGCCCTGACAAAGTGAGCCAATGCTGAAGCATCCATTATTTCTTTGGATGATTTGCAGGCGGCAATGATCATCAAAAGTCGATGCACTTTCGCTTTGATATCGAGCTTGCCTTCAGGGAGTGATAAAGCAGCCAATTTGCTCTCCAGATCGTCAACTGCAGTCCGCAATACCTGTGAATACTCCGGGGTCATTTTATCAATGTTTGCTCTGAGGACGGTTAGATACTTAGCCAGCGGTTTACTTTCAAGTAAAACAAATCCATTGATATCACTGAGTTGTTTGAGTTCTTCAAACTTTGAGACAACAGGTGCAGGTGTTTTCAAACTATTTGCCGCGGCACCAAGATAACGACAATAATCAATTGAGCCCGGTTGTTTCGACAAATAGGCCAGCTCTTTTGCAATATGCCAGATGCTATCTGAATCGGCGGTATACAGAACCCTTCTAATGTACGACGTTAACTCAGTAATATCAGCCTCCTTTGAAAAACCGGAGCAGGCTGCATACAGATACAACAGTCTTCTTGTATAGAACTTGAAATCATCATCAACAAAAATGTTTGGTAAATAGCCATCCGCATCAACTCTTGGAAGGAATTCTTTTTCAATATTGTCAACTTCACTCAGCAACTGCCTGGAAAGTTCGTTATTTTCCGATTCAAGGATTTGCCTGATCTGCAGAAGTCCGTCCTTGACCAGTTTATCATCCTCTACAGGGTTTAATGCTGTCAGCTTTTCATTGATTTCATTGTCCTCCTCTGCCAGAGAAGGCGTATCAGGAAGACGTTGAAACAGATTCTTTGCCTCTTCTAATCGGATGGACAAAGGAATCCTCTCAAGGTAACGGGCGACCATTTCCGCTGGTAATTCAAACTTTTCTTCAGCAGCCAACATAATCCGGAGTTTTTCAGCCGCACTTAAAAAATTTTTTCCGAATAACTTTTTTACCGTCTTCGAGGCATCAGATCTCATGCACTCATTAATAACAGCCCATTGCACCTCTTTGGTTGGAGACTTTTCTATTGCCCCATCATGACATTTTTCCACCAGATGGCTGGCAGCTCTTTTTATAGCTTCTGCTTTTGAACCGGGTAATTGTTTGACAAGATCAGGGTGAAGATTAACCAGCCGTTCAAAGAGCTGTTTACTGCCATCGGTATTGAGGGTTTGTTCTGACAGTAAGGTAATGCCATCATGCAGCTGCACCTGCCAGCCAAGATACTGAACTGAGTCACCTTCTGCTGAAAAGCCAATGGATGACTCCATGATTAATGCGTGCAGCTGCTGAAGTGTCAGCCCATTTAAATGATAAAAATTCATTTTACCTCACCGGTACGGTAGGCATATTCACTGGACAAGCATCTGGCTACCTTACATCACGTCGTACATTGCTAAACGTCACTGCCTGTCTCACCTTTACCTCATTGATGGAGTCAAAATAATCGTAAGGAGCCCTTCCTTCCAAAAGTTTCACTGCTTCACCTGCTTCAGCTTTTTCACCTCTTTTAGCGTCCACGCAGTGGTAAAGAGGTAGCTCCATCTCGTCAGCAATGTCCCGTGCGGCATCAATGAACCATAAATTATTCTTTTCGGGGTAGCCCTTCTCAAGAAATAATGCAGGGCGATCATCCTGATCCAACACCATGCGAATAATACTTCTGCCAAGGATATTTCCTTTGCTGCTCTTTCTAATAATCATGGCATTACGTCCATCCATCAAATAGCTCATCAGCGCACAGCTATATTCCTGAACGCCATCCGGTGATAGACAGGTGTGAACTTCAAGTCCACTGATAAAAAGATCCCAGGGGTCTTCTGAGAGCTTCAGGGTTTCTTTCGGGGACAACAGCTTGTTTCGGGTTTCCTCGCTGAAGTCACTGAAGTTCGCCCCCCAACCTGTCTGGAATTGGGGGTATTCCTTGTAAACAGCCTGCAAATGTGGATTGTTCAGCGGTGACTGCCTGTTCTCAATAAAAGTATTGTTAACACTGGTCTCTATAAACTTATGGATAAGGTCTGTAATTTCTGTAAACCCGTACTCTATCATTGACACCATGTAAAAAGGCAGGAGATGATAATGTCGTTGTTTCATCAGCCATTGTGAGAGTTCCTTATTTTCTCCCTCTAAAACACTCCCCCCTTTTTCGGCGATCAACAATGGTAGTCCTTCCTTCTGACAGCTGAAGCCCATGCTGTGCAAAAATTGATTAAACCTGTCTCCCATCTTGAATATCATATAAAGCCAACACAATTTTTCGTAAGTCACACTTTGGGTGAGCTTTTTCAGGACCGGCATTAACATTGCCTTATTCATAGCCTTGCTGGTCAATGCCTGCTCAAGGGTAGCCAGCCACTGATGGAAAACCTTGCCATCTTTCATCTGTCGTCTGCTCTTGCTGACGCTGGGAGCTTGCAAAGATTGACAGAGTTCCTCGATGTCATCTTCCGAGAGTCTATCGGGCACAAATGCCAGCCATTGCAGCGGCGCCATTCGCAAATGCGGTCCACCATTGATTCCGGGCTTGCCCAGTATTTGCTGTATTTTCGGGGTACTCTGAACCAGGCGGGCCAGCCCACTGATCAGATAGGGAATATTTTTTGTGTTGCCATGTTCTATGATGGCCCCGACAAAGTGTTCCAATACTGAAGTATCCATTATTTCTTTGGATGATTTGCAAGCGGCAATGATCACCAAAAGTCGATGCACTTTCACTTTGATATCTTGCCTGTCTTCAAGTGGTGATCTGGCAGTCAAATTGCTTTCCAGATCGTCAACTGCAGTCCGCAATACCTGTGAATACTCCGGGGTCATTTTATCAATGTTTGCTCTGAGTACGTCTAGGTAGTTGTCCAGAGGTTTGCTTTCAAGTAAAACAAACCCATTGATATCACTGAGTTGTTGGAGCTCTTCAAACTTTGAGACAACCGGTGCAGGTGTTTTCAAACTATTTGCCACGGCACCAATATAACGACAATAATCGATTGAGCCCGGTTGTTTCGACAAATAGGCCAGCTCTTTAGCAATATGCCAGATGCCACCTGAATAAGTGGTATACAGGACAGATCTAATGTAAGACGTTAATTCAGCAATATCAGCCTTCTGTGAAAAACCGGAACAGGCTGCATACAGGTACAGGAATCTTGTTGTACAGAGCTTGAAATCTCTATCATCACGATCGACTGATAAATGTCCATTCTCTCCAACTCTCGGCATAAATTCTTTTTCAATATTGTCAACTTCACTCAACAGCTGTCTGGAAAGTTCGTTGTTTTCCAATTTAAGGATTTGCCTGATTTCAAGAAGCCTGTCCTTGACCATTTTATCAGGATCTAATGCTGTCAATTGTATATTAATTACATTGTCTTCCTTTGACAGAGAAGGCGTATCAGGAAGACTTTGAAACAGGTTCTTTGCCTTCTCTAATCCAATGGACACAGGAATCCGAGCACGTTCCCAATAGACGCCTGGAAGGGCACATTTGGCCTCTTGTTCAGCAGCCAACATAATCCGTAGTCTGTCTGCCCCACTTAAAGAATGTGTTTTGGATAACTTTTTTAACGTCTCCACAACACTAAGTTTCAGGCACTCAAGAAAAACGGCACATTGCACCTCAGTGGTGGGTGACTTTTCTATTGCCTCATATTGAAATTTATCCACCAGATCCCTGGCGGCCATCCTTACAGCTTCAGCTTTTGAATCAGAGCGCTGTTTCTCAGGATCAGGTTGAAGATTAACCTGCCGTTCAGATAGCTGTTTAGTCCCGGCAGAATTGACGATTTCCTCTGACAGTACGTTGACGCCATCTTGCAACCTTACCCGCTTGTAAGGGTTCTGAATGGAGTCATCTTCTGCTTCTGCCGAAAAGCCAATGGGTGACTCCATGTTCGATTCATGCAGCCGTTGAGTTAAACCATTTAACGGGTAAAAATCCATTTTACCGACCTCCTGTGTGGGCATGCGCGCAAAAAATTACCTAACTCGTCGTAAAGCATCGCCCAATCGAGCCGGGCAGGCGGAGATATAAGACGATTGAGTTGAAACTCATAACAATTTAGACATTTTTGCTAATAACTAGTTCCATCCATTGTCGGGCTGTGTTCAGGTTAAGCGTTGGCGCAACCCCCGAAGCTATACCCGAAGCCATACCCGAAGCTATAAAAGTCAGGAGATTACCGAAATCTTTGCTTTTCCCACCAGAGGCTCTGTGGAAAAGCACCCGCACTTATGAGGGTGTCGCAAAACTCCAATAGCTCGTTCCCATGCTCTGAGGTCGTCATTCCCGCGAAGGCGGGAATCCAGCGCCAACGGTGGATCTCTGCCTTCTCGGGGATGACAAGGCCAGGGGGGCACCGGGCAGTAGGGTTCTGGTGGTGAGTCAGTGTGGATTCCCGCCTTCGCGGGAATGACGAGAATGAAGTCGGGAATGACGAGAGTCAACTCGTTCGCACGTTGGAGAGAGTTTTGCGACACCCTCTTATCTGGAAGGACCTGAATCTCTGCACAATGAAAATACCGCGCGGTTAACAGCAGAACCTTTTGTCCTCAATTTAAATCGAACTGAATCAGGGAACTTCTTGATGCATTTTCGAGTCAAAATCTGATGATCAATAAAATTAATGCAATTAATAAGGAAGGGAGAAACGAATAATGCGACCAGCCAAAAACTCAGAACTCGATAGTTTGTTTAGCCCAGTCTCCGGTGCAATCAGTGAATGTAATCAACCGGGTAATTTTAAGGGTCGTGCCAGCACCTGCGTCGACGCTGGCAGCTTTGGCAACTCACCGACAGTCGTTGGAGGGCATCCTTCTTACCATCAGGATTATTCGGCAGCAGTTACACTTGCTGATCGAATGGCCACTGAACGCAGGAATATGCCCTCCCGGTTCGCAAATGCAATGGAATACACCAGCTGTGCAACAGCTAACAGAGACAAAGCTGAACCCGTCAATGGTTCACCATTCCATTCAGAGTCTGACAGTAGATTGCGCGAACAGCTCGAAGAATTATCATTATCGGACCCCTCAGTTTTGCATGGCGATAGATTACAGCAGACCGGAGAACGAAAAGGATCTCACAGTTATAAAGCTAAAGCACTGCTGGAAACGATACTGCTTCAAAAAGCTCTCTGCCCGGAAATTAAGCCCGATGGTCGTTCTGGCAAAAGTCCTGGTTTTTTCCAGAAGCGCAAGCTGAATGGATTGATAACAAAAGCAGTTGATAATTTCTTCAAAAACTCAACCCATCATTTTTCGCCTGCGAGTTCGGTGAGCGGTCAAGCGCAACGAGTTGAACAGCTGCTTCACTGTTTTGCCCGGACGGAATCCGGTCAAAGGCTCTACAGAAAAGCCGTTGCCAATAATCTGGTAGCCCTTGAAAGTCTGTTACGAAAGGCCGGTGTTGATATCAACCATCAAAGCCCTAAAAGTGGCAACACGCCAATAATTGCAGCCGCCAAGGCGAATCATTGGTCAATGGTTAGTTTACTGCTTGAGGAAAAAGCCACTGTGCATCAACAAAACAAATCTGACTATCATTTGTTGGAGCTGATTTTTAGCGCCTGGGGGAATTACAAGATTACCGATGAGCAACAGAGGGAACTTACTTTAAAAGCCCTCGAAAATCAGCCTGAAGCTCAGATTAACATGGCAGACGGTCAGGCAAAGTTACTTGCCGTTTATGCCTTTCAACATGCAGTGTTGAGAAATTGTTGGTCATTTTGCAATCAGTTGTTGGAAAAAATTCCTCATCTGGTCAGCGCATTAAAACAAGAACAGATAGGTTCCAAGCTGATGATAGATGTAGTGATGAACTATCGTGACCAGGACACAGCGACGAAGTATCTGGTGAATTTGAAAGATTCTGCCGGGCGGCGACTTTTTAATCTTAACTGTAAGACACAGGCAGGTAAAACGCTCCTGATGCTGGCAGCAAAAAACGGTAACACCCGTACCATGACAACCCTTCTTAACACCCCGGATGCTGTAGAAAATATTAATGCTTTCACCACCACCTCCCTACCGGGCCCCCCCTCTCGGTGGACGGCATACACTTATGCTCACTACTACAGTGAAGTCCGTCAAAACCGCTATATCCTCGAAGAGCTCGTGAGACGTGGTGCCAGGCGGGTGCCTGCATACAAGGTGAAAGAAAAGGAACCAGATAGTAGCTCTGGTCATTCCTACCATTTCGGTAGCTATGGCGGCGATGACGGTCCAGATGGTGAGTGATACGGGCAGTGGTTGTGGGAATAGCGGTTGACACCTGAGGAGCCTGCAAGCATCCGTTATGATTACCTTACATCACGTTGTACGTCGGTAATCGTCAGTTTCTGTCTCTCCATTAAAAAAGGGAACTCGTCAAAATAATCAAAAGGAGCTCTCCCTTCCAGAAGTTTTATTGTATCTTTTTCACCTGTTTCAACATCCACGCAGTGGTAAAGAGGCAGGTCCATTTCCTCAGCAATGTCCCGTGCGGCATCGATGAACAATAAATTACTCTCATCGGGATAGCCTTTTTCAAGCAATAACGCAGGGCGATCATCCTGATCCAGCACCATGCGAATTACACTTCTGCTGAGGATATTTCCTTTTTGGTTCTTTATGACAATCATGGCATTGCGTCCATCCATCACATAGCTCATGAGCCCACTCCTAAAATCCTCCGAGCCGTCGGGTGATAAACAGCTTTTGACTTCAAGCCCACTGATAAAAAGATCCCAGGGGTCTTCTGTCAGCATCAGGGTTTCTCCGGGGGACAAGAGTTTTTTTCGGGTTTCCTCGCTGAAGCCACTGAAGTTCGCTCCCCAACCTGCTTCGAATCGGGGGTATTTCTTGTAAACGGCCTGCAGGTGTTTATTGTTCAGCGGTGACAGTCGGCCCTGAATAAACGTATTGTTAACACTGGTCTCTATAAACTGATGGGTAAGGTCTATAACTTCTGCATTCCCCTGTTCTATCATTGATGCCATGTAAAAAGGCAGGAGATGGTGATGTCGTTGTTTCATCAGCCATTGTGGGACCTCCTCATTAACTCCCACAAAAGCGTCAGCCCCTTTTTCTGCGATCAGCAATGGTAATCTTACCTTCTGACAGCTCAAGCCCATGCTGTCCAGAAATGCAGTAAAGCTGTCTCCTATCTTGAATGCCATGTAAAGCCAGCCCAGTTTTTCATAAGTCAGACTTTGGGTAAGCTTTTTCAGGATCGGCATTACCATGGCCTTATTCATAACCTCGCTGGCCAACATCTGCTCAAGGGTAGACAGCCACTGGTGGAAAATCTTGCCATCTTTCATCCGACGCCTGCTCTTGCTGGCGCTGGGAGCTTGCAAAGATTGACAGAGTTCCTCGATGTCATCTTCTGAGAGTCTATCGGGTACAAATGCCAGCCATTGCAGCGGTGCCAGTCGCAAATGCGCTCCGCCAATGATTCCGGGCTTACCGAGTATTTTCTGTATTTTCGGGGTACTCTGAACCAGACGGGCCAGCCCAGCGATCAGATAAGGAATATTTTTTTTATTGCCATGTTCCATGATGGCCCTGACAAAATGAACCAATACTGAAGTAGCCATTATTTCTTTGGATGATTTGCAGGCGGCAATGATCATTAAAAGTCGATGCACTTTCGCTTTGATATCGGGCTTGCCTTCAGGTAGTGATATACCAGCACATTCTTTTTCCAGGTCGTCAACTGCATCAAGCAATACCTGCGAATATTCCGGGGCCATTTTATCAATGTTTGCTCTGAGTACAGTTAGATACCTGTCCAGCGGTTTACTTTCAAGTAAAACAAACCCATTGATATCACTGAGTTGTTCGAGCTTTTTAAACTGCAAGGCAACAGGTGCCGGTGCTTTCAAACTATTGGCCAGGGCACCAATATAGCGGCAATAATCGATAGAGCCGGGTTGTTTTGACAAATAGGCCAGCTCTTTAGCAATATGCCAGATGTTAGTTTGACGGTTGATATTTGGCTCGGTGGTATAGAGAACAGTTCTAATGTACGACATTAACTCAACAATATCAGCCTGCTGTGAAAAACCGGAACAGGCTGCATAGAGATACAGCCATCTTCTTGTATAGATTTTGAAAGCGAAATAACCATCAGAGTCTGATAAATTGCCATTGCATCCAACTCTTGGGATATATTTTTTTTCAATATTGTCAACTTCACTCAATAATTCTCTGGAAAGCTCGTTGTTTTCGGATGTCAGGATTTGCCTGATCTCCAGAAGTCTGTCCCTGACCTTTATTTTAGGGTCTAATGCTGTCAACTGTTCATTAATTACATTGTCCTCCTCTGACAGAGAAGGCGAATCAGGAAGACATTGAAACAAATTCTTTGCCTTCTCAAATCCGATGGATAAAGGAATTCTCAGCAATGTCCAATAAACCTCATCAAGTTGTCCTTTATGCTCTTCTTCAGCAGCCAACATAATCCGGAGTTTTTCAGCCCCGTTTAAAGTTTTTGTTTTATTCAGCTTTAATACCGTTTTCCTGACATCAAGTTTCAGGCACTCAAGAAAAACGGCACATTGCACTTCATTGGTCGGTGACTTTTCTATTGCTTCCCATTGAAACTGAGCCACCAGATTCCTGGCGGCCATCTGTATAGCTTCAGCTTTTGAATCAAAGGTTTGTATCTCAAGATTAACCTGCCGTTCAGATAGCCGTTTACTTCTGGCAGTCTTGAAGATTTCCTCTGACAGTAACGGCTCATTTTTGACGGGTTGAACTTCATTTTCTGGTATTTTTTTAAGGATTTTACTGGGCAGTAAAGGGTCGTCTGTTGCATTTGCCGGTCTTTTTTGAGCAGTTTTCTCTGACCGTTCGGTGGTGCCATCCTGTCGCTTTACCTGCCTGCCCAGGTACTGAACAGAGTCATCTACTGCTTCTTCTGAGAAGCCAACAGGTGGCTGCGTGTTCAAATCACGCAGCTGTTGACCCAAATCATTTGACCGATAAGAATCCAATTTGCCTACCTCCATTGTGAGCTGCTCTTATGGTACCGGTCTGATTGGATCAAACCGAATAATACTCTATTTGACGGTTAATCCAGTCATTAGTTCCATCCATTGCCAGGGTGAAGTTCAGATTCTTTATTGGCACATTACCCGGATAGTGGCCTAAATGTGTGGATAGAACAGAGATCTATTTACTTCCGTGGCACAGTGGACTTATGCTGTGGCATCCGTTATGACTACCTTACATCACGTTGTACGTCGGTAATCGTAAGTTTCTGTCTCTCCTTTAATAAAGGAAAAGCGTCAAAATAATCGAAAGGCGCTCTCCCTTCCAGAAGTTTTATCATACCTTTTTTACCTGTTTTAGCATCCACGTAGTGGTAAAGGGGCAGGCCCATCTCGCCAGCAATGTCCCTTGCGGCATCAATGAACAATAAATTACTCTGATCGGGATAGCCCTTCTCAAGCAATAACGCAGGGCGATCTTCCTGATCCAGCACCATGCGAATCACACTTCTGCTGAGAATATTTCCTTTTTGGTTCTTTATGACAATCATGGCATTGCGTCCATCCATCACATAGCTCATCAGTCCACTTCTATGACACTGCATGCCGTCGGGTGATAGACAGCTTTTAACTTCAAGCCCACTGATAAAAAGATCCCAGGGGTTTTCTGTCAGCCTCAGGGTTTCTCCCGAGGACAAGAGTTTGTTTCGGGTTTCCTCGCTGAAGCCACTGAAGTTCGCTCCCCAACCTGCTTCGAATCGAGGGTATTTCTCGTAAATGGCCTGCAGGTGTGGATTGTGCAACGGTGACTGCCTGCTCTGAATAAAGGTATTGTTAACGCTGGTCTCTATAAACTGATGGGTCAGGTTTATAACTGCTGCATTCCCCTCTTCTATCATTGATGCCATGTAAAAAGGCAGGAGATGGTGATGTCGTTGTTTCATCAGCCATTGTGAGAACCCTTTATTGACGCCCACCAAAGCGTCAGCCCCCTTTTCTGCGATCAACAATGGTAATCCTTCCTTCTGACAGCTGAAGCCCATGATGTCCAGAAATTGATTAAACCTGTCTCCCATGCTGAAAACCATATAAAGCCAGCCCAGTTTTTCATAAGTCAGACTTTGGGTAAGCTTTTTCAGAACCAGCATTACCATGGACTTATTCATAACCTCGCTGGCCAATACCTGCTCCAGGGTAGACAGCCACTGATGGAAAACCTTGCCATCTTTCATCTTTCGCCTGCTGCCGCTGGAGGCTTGCAAAGATTTACAGAGTTCCTCAATGTCATCTTCTGAGAGTACATCGGGTACAAATGCCAGCCATTGCAGCGGCACCATTCGCAAATGCTCTCCGCCCTTGATTCCGGGCTCACCCAGTATTTTCTGTATTTTCGGGGTGCTCTGAACCAGACGGGCCAGCCCGGCAATCAGATAGGGAATATTTTTTTTATTGCCATGTTCCATGATGGCCCTGACAAAGTGTTCCAATACTGAAGTAGCCATTATTTCTTTGGATGATTTGCAGGCAGCAATGATCATTAAGAGTCGATGCACTTTCGCTTTGATATCGGGCTTGCCTTCAGGTAGTGATATACCAGCACATTCTTTTTCCAGATCGTCAACTGCATCGAGTAATACCCGCGAATATTCCGGGGCTATCTTATCAATGTTTGCTCTCAGTACGGTTAGATACTGGTCCAGCGGTTTGCTTTCAAGTAAAGCGAACCCTCTGATATCACTGAGCTGTTTGAGCTCTTTAAACTGTAAGGCGACAGGTGCCGGTGTTTTCAAACAATGGGCCAGGGTACTAATATAGTGGCAATAATCGATGGAGCCGGGTTGTTTCGACAAATAGGCCAGCTCTTTAGCTATATGCCAGATGCTATCTGGAACTTCGTTATTTGGCTCTATGATATAAAGAACAGATCTAATGTACGACATTAACTCAGCAATATCAGCCTGCTGTGAAAAGCCGGAACAGGCTGCATAGAGATACAATAATCTTCTTGCATAGATTTGAGAATCGATATAATCATCAGCGTCTGATAAACGACCGTTCCATCCAACTCTTGAGATAAATTTTTTCTCAATATTTTCAACTTCACCCAACAGCTGTCTGGAAAGTTCGTTGTTTTCCGATTTAAGGGTTTGTCTGACCTCCAAAAGTCTGTCCCTGAACATTTTATCAGGGCTTAATGCTGTCAACTGCTCATTAATGACATTGTCCACCTCTGGCAGAGAAGGCATATCAGGTAGACGCTGAAACAGGTTCTTTGCTTTCTCAAATCCGATGGATAACGGAATCCTCGCAAGTATCCAGTAGCACTCAAGAAGTGGACGTTTATTCTGTTGTTTCTTCTCTTCTTCAGCTGCCAACATAACCAGGAGCTTTTGAGCCCCATTTAAAGATGTTGTTTTGTTTAGCCTTATCAGCGTCTTCTCAACATCAAGTTTCAGGCACTCAAGGAAAACGGCACATTGCACTTCAGTGGTTGGTGACTTTTCTATTGCCTCAAATTGAAATTGACTCACCAGATTCCTGGCGGCCATCTGTATAGCTTCAGCTCTTGAATCAAAGGGTTGTGTCTCAAGATTAACCTGCCGTTCAGACGGCGGTCTACTCCCGGTAGCAATGAAGAATCCCTCTGACATTAACTGCTCATTTTTGATAGGTAAAACTTCAGTTTCTGGCATTATTTTACGAAGTTTACCGGGCAGTAAAGGGTCGTCTGTTGTATTTGTCGGTCTTTTTCGAGCAGTTTTCTCTGACTGTGCGGTGGTGCCATCCTGTCGCTTTACCTGTCTGCCGAGGTATTGGATGGAGCCATCTTCTGCTTCTGTTGAAAAGCCATTGGGTTGCACCATCTTCAATTCATGCAGCTGTTGAGTCAAACCTTTTAACTGATAAAAATCCATTTTGCCTACCTCCATTGTGGGCGTATGTTGGAACAATTACAGGACAGCCAGATACCATAAGTTCTGGAAAATCAGCGTTCAGATCTTTAATACAAAGAAAAACCCTGAAGCTGATTTCCTCATTCCTGTCCTTGCAGTACCGATCTGACTGAATAAAGACGAATCTCATTAACATTTGACTGTTAATTCAATAATTAGTTCCATCCATTGCCCTGTTAATTGTTGTCCATGATGTTTCTTACGCAGTCGAGTATTAGTTCCAGTTTTACGTCGTGGTCCTCCAGCTTGGTTACTATTTTTTTATGATCACTGACGAGTATTTCCTGACTGCGTTCCAGTTTGTCCATTCTGGAGTCCAGTTTTTTCTGCCCGTCTTCCAGCCTGTCTACTTTGGTTTCCAGCTTGTCTACTTTGGTTTCCAGCTTGTCCATTCTGGAGTTCAGTTTTTTCTGCCCGTCTTTCAGTGCGGCAGTGTCGCTGCCGACGATTGACAGATTTTTTTCTATTCTGTCCAGTCGGCTCTCTGTAATGAGCCAGTCCATTTGCGCCCCTGCTTTTGCTTTTTCATCGGACACACCGGCTTCCAGCAAAGCGGCATACAAAGGTTTGTGAAGCATTGTTTTTACCGTAGGTTATTGTTTGGGTGGACAGAGTATAGTCGGGTTTGACTATTGCGGCGGTACGATAGAAGGTAAAACAATAATAACCAGCACAACAATCAAGAAGGGATGCAAAAGGTTAAGTGCTAGAAAAACAACTCTGATTGACTTCAGGTATTGTGCATAGCGAATCCTTGCGGATTCGTTACTTGCATCCCCCCGCTAAAGAGGCTGTCGCAAAAGTCCAGCAACTCGTTCCCTCACTCTGAGGGTGTCGCAAAACTCCAACAGCTCGTTCCCATGCTCTGAGGTCGTCATTCCCGAGAAGGCGGGAATTCAGCGCTAACGGTGGATCTCTGCCTTCTCGGGGATGACAGGGGGGGCACCGGGCAGTATGGTTCTGGTGGAGAGTCAGTGTGGATTCCCGCCTTCGCGGGAATGACGAGAGTGAAGCCGAGAATGACGAGAGTGAAGCCGAGAATGACGAGAGTGAAGCCGGGAATGACGAGAGTGAAGCCGGGAATGACGAGAGTGAAGTCGGGAATGACGAGAGTGAAGTCGGGAATGAAGGGAGTCAACGCGTTCGCACGCTGGAGAGAGTTTTGCGACACCCTGACTCTGCGTGGGAATGCATACCTCCCCTGAAAAGCGGACTCTGCAGCTCGAGATAAGTATGGGTTCCCACGCCGCGACCCACAGGGCCTAAAAGCAAACAATTACAGGACAGCCAAATACCATAAGCTCTGGAAAATCAGCGTTCAAATCTTTAATACAAAGAAAAACCCTGAACCTGATTTCCTCATTCCTGTCCATGCAGTACTGACCTGACTGAATAAAGACGAATCTCATTAACTTTTGGTTGTTAATCCAATAATTAGCTCCATCCATTGACCTATTGAGTGTTGGAAGACTATCCGGGATGAGAAATGGCTTCCTCCAAACGCCTGTCAATAAGCTATCAATAAATGAAGCATTTACTTTTATGCGTACGCAACTAAAATAAAGCGTACATATTCAAAAAAAAGCAGGCACAGCATGGCAAATCAGCAAAATAGACAAGAGCCCATTAACCTGACCAATCTCAGGAAAAACATCTACGCCATCTTTGATGAGATCATCAGAACAGGACAACCCGTGGCCGTTGATCGTGGTGGTGTCAGCTTGACGATCAGCCTTTCGAATAAAGGCTCTAAGCTTGACAGGCTGGAAAGTATGGGCGAGCAATCCATAATCATTGGCAATGAGGTCGGGCTGGAGAGTGAATCAGTGTTTAACTGGGAGCCCGAGAATGGTTTTAATTGATACTCATATAGCCGTCTTTTTACATTCCAGGCAAGTCCGAAAACTCTCTCCCAAAGTCAAAGTCATGCTGGACAATAATGATATCGTGCTACCGGAAATGGCAAGGTTTGAGCTTCAATACCTGAATGAAATCGGCCGAATTGCCGAGACGCCAGCTAATATCATCCAATTTCTTTATACCGAAATTGGTCTGACTCTGTCGAAAACTCCCATGTCGAGGCTTGTGGACGAGGGCACTCTGCTGTCCTGGACAAGGGATCCTTTTGATCGTCTCATTTGCGCTGATGCACAGGCACAGAACATTCCACTGATCACTCATGATCAGAAAATTCTGAAAAATCTACCTCAGGCTTGCCGCTGAAATGGTCAAGCGAATAGCTACTGCAGGAAAATACGCCCTGATGGAAAGCCTGCCAAACGACAACTTTCCATCAGGGCGCCGTTGAATCAGCGAACCATATGCAGGAAGTGCATATGTTTCTCGTACTGATCAATAATATCGCCAATGACCTGTTCCCGGGTCCAGCCCATAATGTCGTAATCCTGACCACCTTCCCTCAGGAAGACTTCTGCCCGGTAATACTTGCTCTCTTCCTCGTCATCAATGACAAAGCTGGGTTGAACATAGGAACGAGGGCTGACCTTGTAGAGAAAGTCCTGTTCCTCACCATGAAAAACATTGAGAGAGACAATGCTTTTGTTGCGATCAAAATCTATTCCGGTTTCCACTCCCTGCTCTTCCAACTCTCTGGACAGGGACTTCATTGCTGGCAGCACCACACTTCTCATGAAGACCCTGACACTTTTGCGCTCCGGGAAGTGGGTAATATTCTGCAATCGAGTCTGCCATGGAATAGAAACATTGGCATGGCTCGGTGCCAGGGTGGTTTGGGTCAGACTTTCTTTCTTGGCGGCATCCAGCGCCAGCGCTTTTAACAATCCATAACCGGAAACCAACAATACCACCGAGAATGGCAAAGCCGTGGCAATAGTGGCTGTCTGGAGCGCCTTGAGCCCTCCGGCAAGCATCAGCACCAGTGCAACAAGACCAATCAGGGTAGACCAGAATACTCGCTGCCAGACCGGTGTTTTCCCTTCACCCGAGGAAGCCAGCATATCAATCACCATCGCACTGGAATCGGAAGAGGTTACAAAGAATACCACCACCATGATAATGGCGATTCCTGACAGAAATTCAGTGGCCGGGAAGTACTCCAGAAACTTGAAGAGCGCCAGAGAAACATCGACCTGAACAATGTCAGCCAGATCTGTCGCACCGTGATTCATGATCAGATCAATGGAAGTGTTTCCGAATACGGTCATCCAGATAAAGGTCAGACAGGCAGGGACAAACAGTACACCACAGATAAACTCGCGAATGGTTCTGCCTCTGGAGATACGGGCAATGAACATGCCGACAAAAGGCGACCAGGACAACCACCATGCCCAGTAAAACAGAGTCCAGCCACCCATCCAGTCGGTCGGTTCATAGGCATAGAGATTAAATGTTTTGTCGACGATATCGGACAGATAACTACCGATGTTCTGCACCAGTATCTGCAACAGCAGGATAGTAGGCCCGAGAATGATGACCATGGCCATCAGCAGCAGTGCCAACAGCAGATTGATCTCGGATAGGCGACGAATCCCTTTGTCAAGCCCTGAAGCAACAGAGAGCGTTGCCAGAGCGGTAATCACTACGATCAAAACCACCTGAACATGGGTGCTTACATCAATATCAAACAGGTAATTCAGGCCCGAGTTGACCTGAAGCACACCATAACCCAGGGCTGTAGCCACACCAAAGGTGGTACCCAGAATGGCAAAGATATCAATAATATGGCCAATAACACCGTGAATACGATCACCCACAATCGGGTAAAGCGCTGAACGCAGAGTTAACGGCAAGTTATGACGATAGCCAAAGAACGCCAGAATCAGAGCAACAATGGCGTAGATGGCCCAAGCATGAAACCCCCAGTGAAAAAAGGTAATTCTCATGGATTCCCGGGCGGACTCAATGGACGCAGGATCGCCCACAGGGGGTGTGAGAAAGTGCATGACGGGTTCCGCCACGCCAAAGAACATCAGGCCAATCCCCATACCGGCTGAAAACAACATGGCAAACCAGGAGCTGAAGCTGAAGTCCGGCTCGGAGTGGTCAGGGCCTAACTTAATGTCGCCGTAGCGGGAGAGGCCGACAATAGCAACACCAATAAGGATAATGGCGACTGCCGTCACATAAAACCAGCTGGCGTTGGTCATTATGCCGGTTTGGAGGAGGGTGGAATAAAGCTCGGCCTGCTTCGGAAACAGAGCCGTAGAAAGCACTATCAAAAGAATGATACTGGCTGCACCGATAAAGACGGGCAAGTTGAGACTGTGACGTGATTCTGAAAGGTCAGACATAAAGACGAGTGGCTCCCAAAGTCAGGTTGATTGACTGAAGCTGTTCAGGTGAAGTTGTTTAAGTGAAGGCGTTGAGAATACCTCAACATTAAACAATTTCAGGCGAGAGGGGCGGAAATACTACAGGTCTGATATTCAGTGGTCAAATCATGTTTGTTTTTCTGACCTATTTATGGAAACCGGTCGAAGCAAACATCTGAACAGACCAAGAGATCACTGAGCCTTAATCCTGTTATTGGGACGATATTCTTGTTTTTTTTGCGAAAAATCATCCGAGCACAGACGTGCATTCTAATGGGAATCCCTCGCTGATTTCTTTTAATCAGCTGTGATGGAACTGACCGACTCTCCGGGCAGAACGCTTGCTCTGGCAGCAGGTAATGATGTTAAAGTCCCTGCAAAGGCAACGGAATCAGAGCATTAGATTACTTAAAGCTGAAATCGCTGACTCCTGCCTGTCTGTCTCACCCCGCATAGCCATATAGCTCGATGCTATGGCTCTAGCCTGCCGGTCCAATCTCTGCCTGTCTGTAGAGGAGTTTCCATTCTCACGGGTCGAAGCAGAAGGTCTCGATAAAAAGGCCAAGGCTTGGGCATGATATCCGGCCCCCATGCCTTGCCATAGTTCTAAGTCCCTGGTCACTAGAAAGGTTCTGCAAGACGGGCAGGTTGAATTTTTCGATAGCCAGGGCTCCAGGCAGTCTTTGTGAAACATATGTTTGCATTGTTTGAGAACCATGACTTTCTTTCCGGCAAAAGTTTCGAGACAGACAGGGCAATTGTCGGTCGGCTTTTGATAAAGTGCTGACTGGCTATCTGGGCTGCTGGGCGGTTTGATTCCGTTCATATCTCTTACTCTTCTCTCTGTTTTTCAAATAACTTACGTTATTGGATCAATGTCTATCCATTAAGTTCCCTGTGCTTATTTTTTGGTGCGCGTGGCATGGGCATGAACTTATGGGGTGACCCCCTGAGGAAGGTCAATGACAGGACAGCCAAAGAATCATGCCCTCTTTCCGAATCCTGCGATCATGCAAATCTTTCTGCATCCCCATCATTTGTTTGCGATACTGACGGTTCTCTTTGGCATCAATGGCCGAATTGACCAGCCCAAAACCACGGGCAAAGCCCTCGGCAAAGGCATCTGTGCTTTGGTAATTCATTTTGATTCCCTTTTGTTATTTGCCTACAGCGGTAGGGCAACGGAGGTATTTTTTTAAAGGTATCCAGTTAAGGTAAAAAGATGAATAGCTTATATCACACTGATTATCATCAATGGCTGACTCAGCAAGTCACTCTGCTGAGAAATCATAACTTTGAACAATTAGACCTTGAGAATCTGTTGGAGGATTTGGAGTTGGGTATTAAGCAAGATGTTCGACAGTTGGAGAACTATCTGATTAATCTCATACTTCATTTACTTAAAATGGATTATCAAACATCCGTTCTGAGGGATTCGGTAGCCTCTGAAAGAGTCATTAAAGGTTGGATGGATGCTATCGATAACGCCAAGGATGCGATTAGTCGATTAATCATAAAAAATCATAGCCTGAAACAACGGGTGGAAGATGTTTTAAGTGAGTCGTATCCTGCTGGGAAAAAAGGAGCCATTCGGGAAATGAATCGTCACATGCCGCCAAAATACCCAAAACTGGATAACAGCAGCTTTCCCGACACCTGCCCTTGGTCTTTTGACCAAATGATGTCTGAAGACTGGTATCCAGTGAACGGAGTAAGCCTTTATGAGTAATTTATACAACCAGAGGTTTTGAGACACCCTCAGAGCGTGGGAACGAGTTGAGAGCCTTAAAGACAACCCTCTCAAGGGTAAAATCGGCAAAGTACACGGCACAAGAGAACTGGTTATCCCAGACAACCCTTTAAAGATCATCTATACCGTCGAAGCAGAACTGATTACCGTATTGTTTGTCCCACATCAGAGGCAACAATGGCCTCGTAACTGACATTGGTGCTTCCTATGCCATTGATTGACTGAAGTCGTTTAAGTGAGGTCTTTGAGACTACATCAATATTTAACAATTCCAGGCGAGGGGCCGAAAATATTATACGTCTAATATTTAGTGATCAAATTATATTTGTTTTTCTGATCCATTTGTGGAACATAGTTGGGTCAAACATCTGAACAGACCAAGAGATCACTATGTCAGAATCCTGCTATTGGAACGATGTTCTTGTTGCTTTGCGACAAATCATCCGGGCCACAGACCTGCATTCGAAGCGAATGATCAAAGTATGCGGGTTGACCATCCCTCAGGTGATGGTGCTCAGAGCAATAGAAACCCTGGGTGATGTAACAGTCAAAAGAATCTCCCAGGATGTATCACTGAGCCAGGCCACGGTTACGACTATCCTCAACCGCCTGGAAGATCGCCAATATGTCGAAAGAGTCAGAAGCACTAAAGACAAACGCATTGTTAATGCCCGGCTGACCACCGAAGGACGAGGCGTTCTCAAGACCACCCCGCCATTGCTCCATGAAAAATTCATTGAGCGCTTTGAGTCTCTGGAAGACTGGGAAAAAACCCAGCTTCTCTCTGCTCTGCAACGGGTAGCCATTATGATGGATGCAGAAAGTATTGATGCCGCCCCGGTTCTGGATGTTGGCATACTGACTTCCTGAAGGCCATTTAGTTTGAACTCTTATTATTAGAGGTGTAACCTGTACGCCTGAAATTCATCGTCAAAATCCCGGTTACTAAAGCAGCCAACAATAACAATGACAGGTGCAACTGAATGCAAAAAACCGTCAAAACCCTGAGTGCTGCGGCACTCCTTTCGTTATCCAGCACAGCAGTTTCTGCCTCTTCCTGTGGAAAAGTTTCCATCGCCGACATGAACTGGAACTCAGCCTCCCTGATGGCTCACGTCGACCAGTTCATTCTCACCCACGGCTTTGGCTGCGATGCCGAACTGGTGCCCGGCGATACAATGCCTACCAGCACCTCCATGGTTGAAAAAGGTGAACCGGACATTGCTCCCGAACTTTGGAGTAACGGTGTTAAAGAAGTTCTGGACAAAGGGGTATCAGAAAAGCGTTTGCGCTTCGCTGGTGTCTCACTGTCTGATGGTGGCGAAGAAGGCTTCTGGGTTCCCAAATACCTGGTGGATAAAGACCCATCCCTGGCCACTATTGATGGCATCATGAAGCAGGCTTCATTGTTCGAGCACCCGGAGGACTCCGAGCTGAGTGCTTTCTATGGTTGTCCAGCTGGCTGGAACTGCCAGATTTCCGCCAGCAACCTGTTTCGTGCGATGAATCTGGAAGACAAAGGTTTTGAACTGATCGATCCCGGCTCTGGGGCAGGTCTGTCCGGTTCACTGGCAAAAGCCTATGAGCGCAATGAAGCCTGGTTTGGTTACTACTGGGCACCCACAGCCATTCTTGGCAAATATGAAATGGTCAAGGTTGATTTCGGCAGTGGTGTTGATAAAAAAGAATTCATGACGTGTACCAGCAATCAGGACTGCGAATCTCCAAAGGTGACTATGTACCCACCTTCAGCCGTTCACTCAGTGACCACGGAGTCTTTCGCCAGCCAGTCTCCTGAAGCTTTCCAGTACATTGGCAAACGCGCCTTCACCAATGCCGACATGAACAGGCTACTGGCCTGGATGGAGGACAATCAGGCTGACGGTGAAATAGCCATGGAGCATTTCCTGAAAAATTACCCGCAAATCTGGCAGTCCTGGGTTTCCAACCCCGTGGCCCAAAAAGTGAAGAAAGCTCTGTCCAGCCTCTAAGGGAAACCACTATGTCTGAAAAATCCTGGCTGACTGAGTTTCCGGAAATGGATCGCAGCGACCTTATTTCGATCAGAAAAACGCTGGACGGTGCCTACCGGGAATTTTCACGCACTTATGGCGACTCAATAGAGGCTTTCTTTGATCCTCTGTTGAGTTTCCTGTCCGGATTTGAGCAGTTACTGCTGAATTCGCCCTGGTGGCTGGTCCTGGCTGTTATTACCGGCCTCTCCTATGCCGCCAGTCGCTCCTGGAAACTGTCCGGAATCATAGCCGTTTCACTGCTGGCCATCGGTTATTTTGGCATGTGGGAAGACACCATGCGGACCCTCAGTATGATTACCGTCTGCACGGTGCTTGCCATCCTGCTGGGCATACCCATCGGCATACTGATGGCTCGCTCTGATCGGATTCAGAACACTATCACGCCCATACTGGATGTTATGCAGACCATGCCTGCCTTTGTCTATCTCATTCCTGTGGTGATGCTGCTGGGCATTGGCAAAATTCCGGGTCTGATCGCCGTCATTATTTATGCCATTCCGCCGGTGATTCGCCTGACTAATCTGGGTATACGTCTGGTGGATAGAGAAGCTCTGGAAGCGGCCGCTGCTTTTGGTGCCAGCCCCTTACAACGTCTGACAGGTGTTCAGCTACCACTGGCCATGCCCAATATAATGGCGGGCATCAACCAGACCATCATGATGGCTCTGGCGATGGTTGTTATCGCATCCATGATCGGCGTAAAAGGACTGGGACAGCCCGTTCTCAAATCCATTACCAACCAGTATTTTACCCTGGGACTCTTGAATGGTCTGGCCATTGTTGCCCTCGCCATTATGTTTGACCGGGTATCCCAGGCCTGGGCAAAACGAAGCCAACAATACCGTGAGGGCTCCCATGTCTGAGCTGATCTGCGTACGCAATCTTTACAAGATTTTCGGTAAGACGCCTGAGCGAGCTTTGACACAGGTCAAGTCAGGTCTGGGCAAGAGCGAGTTACTGGAACAGACCCAACATGGTCTGGGTCTCAAAGCTATCAACCTGAGCATCAAGCGGGAAGAGATCTTCGTCATCATGGGCTTGTCCGGTTCTGGCAAATCCACCCTGATTCGGCACTTCAATCGACTGATCGAACCCACCGAGGGAGACATTATTGTCGATGGTATCAATGTCATGAAACTGGGAAAAAGAGAGCTGGAACAGTTCAGGCGACAGAAAATGTCTATGGTCTTCCAGCGCTTTGGCCTTTTGCCCCATCGCTCAGTCATCGATAACGTCAGTTATGGCCTGAAAGTACAGGGTCTCAGCAAGGCCGAGCGCCTGAAAAAAGCGCAACAGTGGCTGGAAACAGTAGGCCTGAAAGGCTACGAAGACCAGTTCCCTGCCCAGCTTTCCGGGGGTCAGCAACAGCGGGTTGGACTGGCCAGAGCGCTCTGCACCGATGCTGAAATTCTCCTGATGGACGAAGCGTTTTCTGCCCTTGATCCACTGATTCGCAGTGAAATGCAGGATCAGCTGATCGAACTCCAGGAAAAGCTAAAGAAAACCATCCTGTTCATCACCCACGATCTCGATGAAGCCCTCCGTCTGGGCGATCGTATCGCCATACTCAAAGACGGTGAACTGGTACAAATGGGTAAGCCGGAAGACATTTTGCTCAATCCGGCCACTGATTACGTTGAAGCGTTCGTTAAAGACGTTAACCGTGCCAGAGCCCTGACGGTTGAAACGGTGATGCAGCCACCGGTTAACCGCATCACCGCCAACACCATTGGCGAAGCCTTGGAACAGATGAAAAAGCTTCCTAAAAGGTACGGCTACTACTTCAATGAACAGGGCTATCAGGGCATCGTCTTACAGGACACCCTCGAACAAGCGGCCCAGACCCATGCCGGTGATACCCTTGGAGAAGAGATGGTGGAAGAACTGGAGGCTGTCTCTCCGGACGCCATTCTCGAAACTGTCATCCCGGATACTCTGGAAACAGACTATCCACTGCCCGTTGTCGATGAAACCGGAGAATTCCAGGGCGAGCTGTCAAGAACCAATCTTATAGAAGTGTTAGGCGAAACCTCTAGCCAGGCTGCCTGATAAGAGCCTATAGCAGTTTGCTGCCGTGTGAATATCATTAGCTGAATCAATCCGGGTTTGGCTCTGTCAGTCTCGAATATGGCCTCCTTAAAGAACTTGTGGTTCATGGGAGGCCATTTTTTACCCTGCACGATGGTTTCGCCAGAGTTCTTTCGAGTCGCACCGCCAGAGGCGGGTTTACCAGGGTTTGGTTCTTTGAGTAGCCTTAGTAGCGAGCCCAACCATTCTTACTAAGCTCCTTGTCTATGTCTGCCTGTTGGTAAACTTGGGCTACAGCCCGATCGGCCTATTGCTTTGCGTAGAGCGCGAATGAGCTTTAGTCGCGACATCATTTTCCACATGACTTGGATCAATAAGACTTTGCACCAGAGTTGCATCATCCTGACTGACTTCCATTGTTAAGCATATCTCCTGCAGCATAGTGTCAGCCTCGAAGAGAGATGCTGCCCGGTCTGCTTTGAGGCTTTTGCCCGTTTCCGAATGATCTGCACGTGGTATAGACGTTACAACAGTAACCGTTTTGGTCTTGGACTCTGATGCGCTATTCTGCGACGGTTGAAATACCGTACTAGCTGCAGGACTGGTTGTTGTGGTTACTCCGTAAGTCATAATGAATCCTCCATGAATAGTTAAGAATGGGCAATGGACATTAAAATTCTTGTCCACCTAAATACTTAGACAGGCAAAGGGGTATAAAAGTTCATATTTCACGTTGTCGATGAGACCGGGGAATTTCGGTGCGAGTTTTTTAAGAACCAATCTTAAAGCAGTGTCAGGCGAAACCAGGAGGCAGGTTGCCCGGTGAGAGCGCAGGTGAGTGCATTGAGATGTCAGTCAGAATATTACTCGCTGAATCAATCCGGATTTGCTTTGCCAGTCTCGATAACGGCCTCCTTAAAGAACTTGTGGTCCAGAGGAGGCCATATTTGCACCCTGTACGATGGTTTCGTCAGAGTTCTTTTGAGTCGCACCGTCAGAGACGGTGGATTAGGTGGCTTACGCTAGAGAAGATCTATAATGGTTTTCCAGAGCCTCAGCCAATTGATCAGCCCCTCTTCGATACTGCATCTTTGCCTCTACGAGACCTTTCGCAAGAGCCCACTCTGAGTCAGTGACTTCGGAATCACTGACACTATCGGCTTTTGTTTTATTGCTATGCAGATAATGGTTTTCCAGAGCCTTAGCCAATTGATCAGCCTCTCTTCGATACTGCATCTTTGCCTCTACGAGACCTTTCGCAAGAGCCCAATCTGCGTCAGTGATTTCGGAATCACTGACACTATCGGCTTTTGTTTTATTGCTATGCAGAGCCAGCAAAAGATTTTCTGCCTTCCGGTCTGACAGGCTTGTGACTGTTTTCGAATGTTCTGCACGTGGAATAAACGGTACAGTGTCAACATCATGCACGAATCCAGCATTGCTAAAGACTGCATGAGGAACAGACTGTACAGTGCCCGTTTTGGCCTTGGACTCTGGCGCGCTATTCTGCGACGGTTGAAATACAGCACTAGTTGCAGGGCTGGTTGTTGTGGTTACTCCGTAAGTCATAATATTTCCTCCATGGGAATTAAAAGTTAAGAAAAGGCAACGGACATTAAAGTTCACATTAACCTTGATCCTTGGACAGGCAACGGACATTAAAGTTCACGTTTGTCCTTTAAGACCTCGAAGTTTTTCCAGCGCAGCCAATTCATTACTTCGCCATTAGTGGGCTTAACCCTTCTTGCGAAGGCTTCTTAGTAACATCCCTGTTAGCCCTTACAAGAGCCTCTAGCCTGAATTGTGGCAATTCTGGAGGAACTTTTGCAGCATGATTCAGTCTCAGAATTAATCCACCGGGTACAGCCAGCATTAATGCAATGGAAAATCCTGGGGTGTAAATAACTTATTTTCTGAGGAGAAAAGAAATATGAATGGAGCAAATCCTGGGTTCCCACCGGTGACAAGACAGCCACAACTGACGGCTGACAGAGCATCGGATTCTACTTTTAAGTGTCCGGATGGCGTTGTTTCAAAATGGGTTTTACCGGTTGGCGGCGCTACCGTGTTGAGTGGTGGTGCCTCAGCTCTGTGTTGTTATTGTGTAGCCGGTTTCAAGCCCGTTGGTGCCTACCTCGGCGGTCCTGTTGGCGCTATTATTGGCGCTGGTATTAGCTGCCTTTATGCTGCTGGCAATGACTTCAAGGGCACTGATATTCGGGAGCGAGAGGTCGCCAACTATATCAGGATGGACACCTTTTCCGGTGAGCTGCAACCGTCTCAGGGGCGACTATTGACAGTGTCTTCATCAGACACAGGCAATAGTTATGGCTCTTGCAATCCTGTTCAGTCTCAGCCGGGGAGGGCCGCTGTTCAGTCCGATTCTGATGATAGTTCTTCGTCCGGTTCATCAGGCGATGACGTGTTTGACAGCGCCATGCCTTCTGTTTTCAGAGCTAGCAGAGCTACGAATGGGGCCGGCGTTGCCTCCGGATTACTCACAAATATGGCGCTCGATGCCGTCAGGCTGGCTGCTGTGCGTTCATCTTTCCGGTAATTGTTCAGGTGACGAAGTTGAAAGTTGGGTTTACCGTTTGGAGGTATTTGCGGGCTTGGTGCGGTTGCCGATTCTTTGGCTGGTTTAGCTTTAGCAAACGGCATCCTCATAGTTGGTCGTTATGCCTCTTTGGCGCTGTTGCTTTTTTGGCTTCGGAAGTACCTGACTTTCATGGATCAATAGCATGATACCAACAACCGCGACAACTGCAGCAACAACCGGTGTTTATCGCCATAACCCAGTTGCCCAGCCCGATAATAGCAACGGAATAATTGCCAGGGTGCCCTGGCGTAAAATCCGAACCTGTACAGTCGTGCTGGTCGGCACGGGTTTGACCCTTGCAGGGATGGCGACCGGTGCTGTCGCACCCGCCACGGTTTTTGCCGCTGGTGGGCTTCTTTGCCTGACAACTGCACTTTACCGAAACTTCAACCCCTTGCGATTAACTCAGCGTAATATTACGCCGCTTCGGCAAACAGCAGACTCACCGGGCCGGATTGCATCACTTCTGCCTGGTTCACAGCGCCTGTCAGCCAGTGATGCCCGTCAATCCGTCACAACACAGCCCATCCAGACAGCCATCACCGGGAACAGCGCTGAACTGCCTGCCATTGCCGAAGCTCTGCAAGGCATTCTGAAGGCCCTTGGACCGGATACGCATTTATTTACCGATGCCTCCCGGTCCCGTTCTGCAGAGGTCTCCAAACGTTTCCGGGATCTGAGCAAAAGATCCAGAGATGTTCCCTTTGAACAAAATCTCAATGGTGGGGCCTGTGCCAGGACCAGTGCCACGAACTTCCGGGATTATGCCGTCCCCAAATCCAGCAATATAGGCTGTCACCAGGCCTTCTGCGCGATACCTGGTCAGGCATACCACGCCAATTACATCGAAATGCACCACGGTAATTTCATTGCTGCACAGGGAGCAGTCAACAGAACCCATGACCGTTTCCTGCAGCTGCTGGCAGTAAACGATACGGCCGTATCCGTTGCCCTGGTCACAGAGAGCGAACTCAACAGGCCTGATAACATCCGTATTGGACCTGCCGACATTAATCAGTCAAGAACCGTTTCTGCTCTGCAAATCAACACGACAACAGGCATGGAGACATTGCCTTCCGTATCAGTAGGCCTGGTCGGTTCAATTGATGTGCCAGACATGAAGCTGAGGATCGACCAGCTGGTAATTAATGGCAAACCGCACTTTCGCATCAATGAGATGGGCTGGATTGACGGAACAGCCAACCATCCGGTAAGGCTGGCAGCCATCACGATTATGGCCGAAATGTTGAGAAAACACCCGGCAGTGCTGGAGCGGGCGGATAATCCGATGGTGGTCAATTGTAACGCCGGGGTAGGCCGGACCGGTACTTTCATTGTCGCCAGCGATATCATCCGTCATCATGGCCAAAATCCACAAGGGGCGGCGCTGGATATTGACAGTAAGATTCTTGCCGCCAGGCGGCGCAGATCATTGAAGTTTGTGCAAAACTCCGACCAGTACCAAAATCTGGTCACATTGCAAGAGAACCGAGACAACATAATACAGGCTCTTTTTGATGCGGTGGGAGCAAATCGCTGACTACGGCTGGGTTCATCTGTACATTCTTTGATACCCGTTCAGCGTCTCAATGAGGGTTAATTGGATAACCAAAAAACTGCCTGTTTTCCCTCAGTATTCTTGTAAATAATGCTTCATTAAGAGCCGTATCCGAGCCATCATTGTGATCGATAAAAGTGGCACCCAGTAACCCTCCCCCTCTGGGCATAAAATAGATATCCGCTTTATCCACAGGACTGGACCGTTTCGGTGCTCCCGGCGGCTGGTAGCGAGTGTAAATAATGTAGTCGAGCTTGTTCAGGGGTTGATGAGCCAGATCCAGCAACAACCCCATGTTTGGGTAGACCCTGTCATCGTGATTCAGTTTGCCGGCCCCGAGCCCGGAACAGTTAAAAACGACATTGGTTTTAATATCATCCAGACTGTCCACTGTCTTATGGATCACGGGGATATTTCTGGTTCTGAGTTCACGATCAAAGGCTGCCATAATGACTGCAGTATCCATAAAATAAGTCCGGAATTTTTGCATCGGGTAACTCACACCGGTCGAAAACTCAACCACGCCTTTCTCAGGTTTGGGTAACAATCCGGCCTCGGCAAAGGGCTCAATACCGGTATAAGTTTCCAGAGGACCTTCCTCTCCTTCTTTGCCCAGACCACTGTACACATCAATAAGATGAACCCCTTCATTGATGATGGGATGGGTTCCGCTGTCTACCCTTTGGTAGCCCTTGAGTGTTTCAATGGCCAGCTGTTCAGCCTCTTTTTTCTCTGTTTCATTTTCTGTTGCCAGAGACACCATGGCCAGGTAGCCGGTTGAGTTCAGAGAAGCAATACGGCTGTCTTGCTCGGCAATAATACGAATGCTCCGGTAGCCTGCATGATAGAGCGATAAAGCCACGGCTTTTCCCATACAGCCCGCGCCAATGACCGTAATGGGGACCTGGTCGTTGAATTCATGCTCTCTGGCCTTCTCCTCAAACAGGGTCACAGCCTTGTCGACACTCCCCCAGAGCAGCGTCCAGCCACTGCCTCCATGACCGTATAAATGGACTCTTACCTGTTCACCCAGACTCTCGGCACTGATTTCTGGCAACCCTTTTCGCATGGGACGAAGACAGACCACTTTGCGATCAATATCGCCGACCGCCTCCACTCGCCCCATGGCATCAAAGTGGGCATCATCCAGCTGAACCGCCTCAAGCTGATCATAAAATGGGGCTGAATGGACCACTTGAGAAGAGAAAAGGGCCATTAGCAATACCATACAGTGCCAGATATTCAGGGTGCGACTCCCGCGAACCAGTAGGCAAATTCTGCACTGTCTTCCAAGAAGAAACGGGAAACCGACTCAGTTACCCGGTGCACCTGTGTCTCCGTCATACCCGGAAAAACAGGCAGAGAAAGACAGCGCCGGGACACCTGCTCGGCAACAAAAAGATCCTGTTTCATTGGCAAACCCTCAAACACCGGCTGCTGATGCAGTGGCGTCGGATAATACAGGGCTGACGCAACGCCCTGACTGGCCAGATGCTCCTTCAGTTGATCTCGCTGATCGGTCAATACCGTAAACTGGTGGTAAACGTGCTCCTGTCCTGTCGGCAACAGGACATCCATCCCCTGCAAACAGGATCGGTAATCTTCTGCTATTTTTTTTCGCTCTTCGTTATAACGTGCAATATGCTTTAGCTTGACCCTGAGCAGCGCCGCCTGCATTTCATCCAATCGACTGTTGAAACCCATGCATTCATGTCGGTATTGGGCGCTGCTGCCGTGGTTTCTTAATATTTTTAGCTGCTCTGCCATGGGCTCCGTCTTTGCGGTGATTAAACCGCCATCACCAAAGCCACCGAGATTCTTGCTGGGGAAAAAACTGAAACAACCAAGGTCACCCCAGGTTCCCATCATTCTGCCGTTGACTGAAGCACCAAAAGACTGGGCACAATCCTCAATCAGCATCAGAGATCGCTCCTCACAGAGCCGCTGAATTTCCTGAATACGGGCAGGCAAACCGAACAGATGAACCACCAGCACTGCACGAGTGTGTTCAGTAATCGCTTCCTGAACCTGAAGTGGATCAATATTAAACGTCTCTGGTTCTATATCCGCAAACACAGGCGTTGCTCCCACCCGAACGATGGCCCCGGCCGTGGAAAAAAAAGTAAAAGGCGTCGTGATAACTTCGTCACCGGGCCCAAGACCCGCTGCTGAGAGTGCAAGGAACAGGGCATCAGTGCCACTGGCACAACTGACTGTATGATTAGCCTGGAGAAAGGCTCCGATTTCCTGCTCAAAAGCCACCACCTCCTCTCCCATCAGAAAACGACCTGAGTCCAGCACCCGCGTGGCCGCCGACCTGAGTTCCTGCTGAACAGGCTTGTGCCAGGCGAGTGTATCCACCATCGGGATCAATGGTTCAGTACTCATTGAATATCTCCTTCAATGATGTCGGAAATCCGGGTGGCTAACTCCAGGGCACGCTGGCCATCTTCACCGCTGACCCGGGGTGTTTTTGAATGACGAACACAGTTGAGGAAGTCTTCTATTTCCCTGCGCAGGGAGTCGCTGTCTTTATAATTCAATGCATCACAGTCAATATTGGGAATGCCGGGAAACATCTCACCTTTGCCTTTGTAAAAGTGCGACAGATTCAGAGACTGAAAGTCGATACAAATACAGGAATTCTCCTGAAAGATGTGCATTTTTCGCTTGGCTTTCTGACTGATCCGGCTTGCGGTCACATTGGCTACGCAGCCGCCGCTGAATGTCAGCCGGGCCTGGGCGATATCCACCGAGTCAGACAGAACAGCGGCACCATTGGCAGCGACATCCACCAGTGGTTGGTTGACCATGCTGAGAATAATATCCAGATCATGGATCATAAGATCCATAACCACATTGATATCCATGGAACGCGGCTTGAATCCGGCCAGCCGGTGGGATTCAATAAAGCGGGGCCTGTTCAATAGCGGACCTACGCCGGTAAGTGCTTCGTTAAAACGCTCCAGGCAACCTACCTGCAGAACCAGTTGCTGGTTCCTGGCTATCTGAACCAGCTCATGGGCCTCATTCAGACTGGAGGTTATGGGCTTTTCTACCAGTACATGCACACCAGCCTGAAGAAAATCCCTGGAAATCTTATGATGTAGCAACGTAGGCACAGCAACACTGACAGCATCTACCTTATCTAACAGCTGTTGGTAATCACCAAAGAACTCTGTAGCGCACTCTCTGGCAACAACACGACCACTGTCTTCATCAATGTCTGCCACCCCGACCAGCTGACACCCCGGTAACATGGCGTACTTATGGGCGTGAAACTTTCCCAGATATCCCGTCCCGACTACTGCGGTTCTGAGCATTAATAAGGTTCCATAACGTGTTGATGTCTCGCCCTTAAAAATAGACGTAATTTCGCACGCTATACGAACCATCATACAAAAAGAGGAATGAAATAAAGCCGTTGGATCTGGAAATCAGGGTAGGCAACTTATCAACGGCTGCTGAATCAGTCGATTATTCAATATCAAAAACGGGCAACGTCCGGGTCAGGGTAATTTCCTGCGTCGATATATCAGCGCCCAGAGCCATAATTTCAACCCCTGCCGCTGCAGCTTCTTTAATGACCTGACCGTATTCCGGATCAATCTCATGAGCCGGAGCGACACGTTCAATTCCCGTGTGTTGAACACAAAACAACAGCACCGCCCTGTGGCCTGACTCAACCACGGCCATCAACTCCCTGAGATGCTTTGTCCCTCGTGTGGTGACAGCATCAGGAAACAAGCCCAGACCATCGCCCACTGCCAGAGTGACACTTTTCACTTCAACATAACAATCTGGCAAACCTTCCTGCTGTAGCAAAAAGTCGATACGGCTTTTTTCTTCACCGTAAGGTACCTCTCTGCGAACCTTATCGTATTCTGCCAGCCCGGAAATCTGTTTCAGGTTCAGCGCTTCTTCCACCAGTTTGTTGGCTCTGCCAGTATTCAATCCGGCCAGGGTGCTTTTCTCCTCTGACCCGAACATAACGGGGATCTCGGCCAACTCCCAGGTGCAGGGATACTTTCGTTTGGGATTGCCGGAATCGAGATACCAGATCTGTTTACCTGGATAAAGACAATTTTTCATGGAACCGGTATTCGGACAGTGAAGCGTAATGCTACTGCCATCCTCCAGCTCGACATCCGCCATGAACCGTTTGTAGCGTCGAATCAGGCGGGCTGACTGAAGATTTTTTTCAAATTTCATATAAATATTTTATTAAATCAGACGTTAATATTCTCAATCTGAGTTCTATGGTAACCAGTTGATGGTTTCCTCCGACAGTATTTTGTGATTACTATGTAATATGTGGATGATCACTTGTCGACAGCGGCAGAAGCATTTTTTTATGGCGCATTGCCATAGGTTTTGGTAGTTTCATCGCTTCTGTGAGGAAGGCAAGAGGCATAGGGGCCAGATTTAGCAGCTGATTCTGGCAACCCGTAGTGTTGACCTCAGCTTTCAAGGAAGCCGGTGTTATCCGGCGTTCGGATGGAAAGCTTGGCAAGAAGTATGTCGAGCTACTTAATGAGAAGGTGATGAGGCTGTAATCATGTCAGCACAGAAAAAAGCCGATCAAGGTAATTTGCTTCGCTCTTTCACTCCGTATGTGGAGAAAGAAGGCGAAGAATACATGAATGAAAGTCAGGTCGAACATTTCACCAACATCCTCAAGCAATGGAAGCAGGAGTTGATGGAAGAAGTGGATCGCACCGTAAACCATATGCAGGATGAAGCAGCAAACTTCCCTGACCCTGCTGACCGTGCCAGTCAGGAAGAGGAGTTCAGCCTGGAGCTGCGCACACGGGATCGCGAGCGCAAACTGATCAGAAAAATCGATAAAACTCTGACTCGTATTGAGGAAGAAGATTACGGTTTCTGCGACTCTTGCGGTGTCGAGATTGGCGTCCGCCGTCTGGAAGCTCGACCCACAGCCACTCTTTGCATCGACTGCAAAACCCTGGCTGAAATCAAGGAGAAGCAGCTGGGTCAATAATACCCGGTCATTGCTGACTTCACACAAAGCCGCGAATCACATCGCGGCTTTGCTGTTTTTGCGTTTATGAAACCGTATTGCCGAAGCATCGAAAATACTCCCTTTCATCTGCTTATGGTCTGATGAGCCTGAACATGCCCACAGCAAACAAAACTGCTCTCAGTCAAGAAAAGTCAAACTACATTGGCCGCTTCGCGCCTTCTCCTTCCGGTCCATTGCACTTTGGCTCACTGGTCGCCGCTCTGGCCAGTTTTCTTGATGCCCGCTCGCAAAACGGAATCTGGCGGGTCCGCATGGAAGATATTGATCCTCCCAGAGAACAACCTGGCGCAGCCCATCAGATTCTGAAGTCGATGGAAACCTATGGTTTGCTCTGGGATGGCCAGGTGCTCTACCAGAGCGAGCGTTACGAGGTGTACCGAGACATCATCAGTGATCTGAGGGCCAGAGGTTTCGTATACCCCTGCACCTGTACCCGCAAAGATCTTCATGGAACAGGAGGCGTCTATCCAGGTATCTGTCGAGACAAGACGGACAACACAAAATCCCCACACTCCCTGAGGGTCAGATGCCCTGACACAATCATTGCGTTTCAGGATCTGATCCAGGGATCAATCGAATATGCCCTGCCAGATCTGGGTGACTTTATCATTCAACGCAAGGATGGTCTCTTTGCCTACCAGCTGGCCGTCTGTGCAGACGACGCTTACCAGGGAATTACACATATCGTCAGGGGTCATGACCTTCTGAATGCGACGCCCTGGCAGATCCATCTGTTGTCTCTGCTCAATACTGCTGCTCCTGTTTATGCTCATGTACCTGTTATCACCCTTGCAAACGGCGGCAAGCTCAGCAAGCAGAACCATGCTCCCGGGATTCCCCTTGATCGACCTGAACAACAGTTAATTAAAGCTCTGAGGGCATTGGGACAGAATCCGGACGCCGAACTGGATGGCAGCAGTGTTTCCGAGATTCTGCAATGGGGTATCAAGCACTGGCAGATCGACAATGTCGCAAAACAGCCAATTGTGCCACTGGCGACTTTATCCTGAAGATCGGGAGTGGTATACATAGACTATTAACATTGTCGAGAAAGATGTGTCTAAGGAGTGGATATGTCCGATATCAACACCGTTATTAGAAAAATTGTACGCCATTGGCTGCCTGCTGCCACATTGCTTTTTATCCCCCATTCTCTGGCGTTTACCCCTCAGGAAATCACGTCCGTCCCGGGAGCTGCATTCGATGTTACCGACTCTGAATTCTGTCAAAAAGCCCGTTTTGAACGCGAAAAGGCTGTTGGCAGAGAGCCGGATCTTTCGAAAATTGAGGTGGTTACCGCACAGGACGCTGCACTCTGCTTTACCCCGGATGAAAACCTGTTTTTCGTTGCCAACCAAGAGGCACAGAACATCCTTGGTCCTCACGCGCCCTGGTATTTGCAGATCAGCCGTGAGTTTCGTGAACGGGTGAAAGAAGCCTGCAAGATTATGGGCTACCAGAACGACGATGTCAGCCGGGCTTACGATCACTGCCTGGAAGACCGCTATGAAGAGCTGATGGGCCCTTACGAAGATAAGTATCGCAGGGAGGCAGGAAACTACCTCAGCAAAAGAAGACAGGTGGCAGAGAGCTTGGTGGTTCGTTGCGATGCCGCGTTAAGTATCAAACGCTCTCGCCTGCCAAGAGACCTCAAATTCCCTCTGGCTTATTACGATAAGCACATCAACGCCCTGCCCAGCTGGTTTCTGGAAGAAAAACTGGACGACACTGACTGGATCAGGAAGATGGCTGACCTGAAAGCCAACGAACTCATGAGCGAGGTACTGGGCGACGACTGCCCGGGCAATATGGTTTACTGGGTGACCTACGATCCACCGGGTGTTTGATGTTTACGACTCACCTATGTTTCCCGTGCAGTTCAGCCAATAAACCATCCGTGCTGAAGTCTTCTGCAACCTGGCTATTTTCTCCCTCTTCTAACTCTTTTCTGAGAGCTTCGGGTTTTACTTCATCATCTTCTAACTTCCGCAATCCTGCCCTGACCACTTCACTGACGGATTGATAACGGCCTTCCTTGATTTTTGTAGCCACAAACTGCTCAAAGTGATGCCCAAGTGTCACCGATGTATTTCTGCCCATTAACAAGCTTCTGTACTATTTTGTTACTACATATTAATGCAAACTTCAGCCCCTCTCGTGATAAATAAACCCTTTTTTGAGGCTGTCGCAGAACTCCAACAACTCGTTCCCACGCTGGATCGAGGGTGTCGCAAAACTCCAACAGCTCGTTCCCATGCTCTGAGGTCGTCATTCCCGCGAAGGCGGGAATCCAGCGCCAAGGTGGATCTCTGCCTTCGCGGGGATGACAAGGCCAGGGGGGAACCGGGCAGTATGGTTCTGGTGGTGAGTCAGTGTGGATTCCCGCCTTCGAGACTGTCGCAAAACTCTAACAACTCGTTCCCACGCTCTGAGGGTGTCGCAAAACTCCAACAGCTTGTTCCCATGCTCAGAGGTCGTCATTCCCGCGAAGGCGGGAATCCAGCGCCAACGGTGGATCTCTGCCTTCTCGGGGATGACAAGGCCAAGGGGGCATCGGGCAGTACGGTTCTGGTGGTGAGTCTGTGTGGATTCCCGCCTTCGCGGGAATGACGAGAATGAAGTCGGGAATGACGAGAATGAAGTCGGGAATGACGGGAATAAAGCCGGGAATGACTGGAGTCAACCCATTCCCACGCTGGGGAGAGTTTTGCGACAGCCTCTGGATCATGGGAACCAGAGGTTTTGCGACACCCTTTTTTGCGGTTTATCCCAACACTGGTTAACATGGACAGTCCGATTTAAAGCACGTACTGAAGTTTCATGTACATCTATCGTCTGGTTCTGCTTCTGGTTATCAGTATCTACCTTTTCTCTCCCGCCATCATGGGATGGTGGATTACGACTGGCGATAGCTGGTACCAACCCTGGATTCTCTGGTTTTTCGTGATTCTGGCAGGCTTCCTGCTCCAGCCGAGAGGGAAGTCGGATGAGTTTTGAGCTCGAAGAACTCCTGCTGGTCAGTGTCGCCTATTTGCTGGCCTTATTCTTTTGTGCCTGGGCGACAGAGAAAGGTTTGATTCCCAGGAAAATCACCCGCCACCCTGCTGTCTATGTTCTGTCTCTGGGTGTCTACGCCTCCAGCTGGGCCTACTTCGGCAGTCTGGGTTTCGCGAATGAACACGGTTATGTTTTTCTTGCTTTCTATCTGGGTGTGAGTGGTGCTTTCCTGCTGTCTCCGGTTTTGCTCCATCCGATTCTTAAGATTACCCGAACCTACCAGCTCAGCTCACTGGCAGACCTTTTTGCGTTCCGGTTCCGAAGCCCTGTCGCCGGAACCCTGGCCACTGTCTTGATGCTGACCGCTACCATGCCTCTGCTATCACTGCAAATTCAGGCAGTATCCGACAGTATTCACCTGATCAGCAAGGAGTACTCTCCGGAACGACTGGCCATCGTTTTCTGTGTCATGGTAGCCCTGTTTGCAGCTCTGTTCGGGACTCGTAACCCCTCAACCCGTGACAGACACCGGGGTCTGGTCATGGCAATAGCGGTTGAGTCAGTGGTCAAACTGGTGGTTATGGCAACCCTGGGTCTGGTTATTTTGTTTGAAGTTTTTCATGGTCTTGATGGCGTCGAAGCCTGGCTTGCTGTCCATCAGGATTCACTGATAGAAACGCAAACGCCGCTTGAGGACGGTCCCTGGCGCAGCATGCTGCTGATGTTTTTTGCTTCAGCGATTGTCATGCCACACATGTTCCATATGACTTTTGCCGAGAATCGTAGCCAGCGTTCTCTTCACATTGCCAGTTGGGCACTACCCCTGTTTCTGCTGATACTGAGTCTACCCACACTGCTGATTCTCTGGGCGGGTATCAAGCTCGACAGCCCGGTAGCGGCTGACTACTTCCCGCTGTTCATTGGTCAGGCTCTGGGTATGCCCTGGCTAACCATTGTCGCCTACATAGGAGGACTGGCGGCTGCCAGTGGCTTGACGATTGTCACAATACTGGCCCTGTCCTCAATGATCATGAACCACATAGTGTTACCCTATAACCCGCCTCACCTTCAGATTGAGGTGAATATCTATCGCTGGCTGATCTGGTTCAAGCGATGCATTATTGTGGCACTGATTGTCAGTTCCTACGGCTTCTATCGTATGCTCGAAGCCGAGCGTGCACTCTATAATCTGGGGGTTATTGCCTACGTAGGCGCCCTGCAACTCCTGCCGGGGGCGCTCTGTGTACTCTATTGGCCCAAAGCCAATCATAAAGGGTTTATTGTCGGCCTGATCGGCGGCACCACCTTCTGGTTCTTCACCATGATGTTGCCCCAGATGGTCGATTTCAGCCTCTTCAGTTCGACCATGAATGAAGTTTCGACCTATCTTTACCAACAGTGGCATCTGCTGGGTATGACTGCCTTGTCGGTCAATGCAGTGCTTATCTATCTGGTCTCGAAGTTTACCCGCATGTCCCCCGAAGAACGTTCGGCCGCCAGTGCCTGTCAGGTGGAAAGCAATAGCCGCAACGAGCAGAAAGTACCTGAAGCCAAGTCCGCCCATGATTTCTATGAAATGCTGAGCAAACCTCTTGGGGGACTGGTAGCCCACAAGGAAGTGTCCAGGGCGCTCAGCGATCTCGACATGAGCGAAGACGAAAACCGCCCCCACGCGCTTCGTCGGCTAAGGGAGCGGATCGAGAAAAACCTTTCGGGCCTGATGGGACCGACTGTAGCCCACGATATCGTTGACACTTTCTTGCCCTGGGATGAAAACAAGGGCTACGTTACCCGGGATATTCATTTCATGGAATCCCGACTGGAGGCCTATCACAGCCAATTGAGCGGACTGGCCGGAGAGCTTGACGATCTGAGGCGGTATCATCGGGATACCCTGAATAATCTTCCCATGGCTCTGTGTTCAGTGGATGCGACGGGAGAAATTATGCTCTGGAACCAGGCTATGAGTCGTATGACCGATATTCCCGCCTCAGATGTCCTGGGCAGCCCCCTGAAGCGGATTCCAGAGCCCTGGAATAAGATTCTCAGCAACTTTGCCCGGATAGACAGTCACCACCTGCCTAAACATGGTGTAGAAATTAATGGGCAGTTGCGTTATTTCAATCTTCATAAGGCTAACCTTGAAGCACCTTTATCCGGTGTCAGTGGCAACAAAGTGATGCTGCTGGAAGATCATACTGAAAACCAGATGCTGGAAGATCAGCTGTTTCATAGCGAACGCTTGGCTTCCATAGGACAGCTGGCGGCCGGTGTCGCCCACGAGATTGGCAACCCGGTCACGGCTATTGATTGCCTGGCCCAGGAGCTGAAAGCCCTTTCAGAAGAAGACGATGCCCGGGAAGTGGCGGATCAGGTACTGGAACAAACCAAAAGAGTTTCCAGAATTCTTCAAATGCTCATGAGCTACTCCCATAACGGCAAGAATCGATCAGAAACGAGCACTCATGAACCCGTAGATCTTTTTGCCTGCATTCAGGAGTCTATCAGCCTGTTGCAACTTGGACGAAAGAGCAGCAATATCAGCTTTCTTAACTTATCTGATCCAGATCACAGGGTGACGGGTGACCCACAGAAACTGCAACAGGTTTTCATCAACCTGCTGAATAATGCTGTGGATGCTTCCGATGAGAAAAGCACAATCACTATACGAACATCGGCCTCTGTCCACACCATCAAAGTCGAAGTCGAAGACCAGGGTCATGGCATTCCTGCCAGCATTCAGGAGCGTCTGTTTGAACCCTTCTTCACCACCAAAGAGACCGGTAAAGGTACCGGCCTCGGTCTGGCACTGACCTGGAATATCATTGAAGAGCACTTTGGTACCATCAGGGTCATCAGCCCAACCGATAAAAATCTGGATAAAGGTACACGTTTTGAAATTTCCCTGCCGCGTCATGAGCCGCAGAGCATCAGGCAGCAGCAAGGTTATATGACTTATCGGCCCCATGATTCATGGGAGCAGGAGGGGGAAACCGCATGAACCCGGGTAATATTCTCATTGTTGAGGACGAAGAGATTATTCGTGCCTCCCTGAGAAGACTGTTGGAAAGAAACAACTATAGCGTCAGCGAAGCAGGTTCTGTCCACGAAGCTGAGTTGTCCTATACATTAAAAGACTTTGACCTGATCATCAGTGATTTGCGCCTGCCTGACTCACCCGGTACCGAGATGATCAACCTTGCTGAGGGCGTACCGGTCCTGATTATGACCAGTTATGCCAGCCTGAACTCAGCCGTGAGCACCATGAAAATGGGCGCTGTTGACTATATTGCCAAACCCTTCGATCACTCTGAAATGCTGGAACGTGTTGCTGCTATTATGGCAAGCAAACCGGCTGTACCTGACAGGTCGACTGAAGACGTGCTTAGTGAAACACATACAGGGTACAGCGGTATTCTGGGGCGTTGTGACGCCATGAAGCTGCTCTTCAAACGCATCCGGAAAGTTGCCCCGACCGATGCCACTGTTCTGATTCAGGGTGAGTCAGGTACAGGTAAAGAACTGGTTGCCAGAGCCCTCCATGAGAATAGCCGCCGTGCCAATGGCCCAATGATCTCGGTTAATTGTGCTGCCATTCCGGAGACCCTCATTGAATCTGAACTTTTTGGTCACGAGAAGGGTTCCTTTACCGGCGCCACTGCCGCCCGGACGGGCCTGATTGAAGCGGCCAATACCGGCACTCTGTTCCTTGATGAAATCGGTGAACTTCCCCTGGAGGCCCAGGCTCGATTGCTTCGGGTTCTGCAGGAAGGAGAAATCAGAAGAGTGGGCTCCGTGCAATCCCAGAAAGTCGATGTACGACTGATTGCCGCTACCCACAGAAATCTGCGCCAGCTGTCTGCAAGTGGTGACTTCCGTGAAGATCTCTATTATCGATTGAAAGTGGTGGAACTGAGAATTCCGGCTCTGCGTGAGCGAGGCAACGATGTCCTGATGCTTGCGGAGAAACTGCTGGAAAAAGTCTGTAGCAAGATGGAGCTGGAAGTGTATTCCTACTCTCCTGAAGCCATGGCAGCTATCTGTCAACATCAGTGGCCGGGGAATGTGCGAGAGTTGGAACATGCCATCGAGCGGGCTGTCATTCTCTGTGACGATGACATCATTACGCCTGAAACTCTGGATCTGGATGTTCACGTCAAATCGACTTTCTTCAGGACTGACGCTGGCAATGCTGGCAGTAACAATGTAGTTGAGACTCAAGATGGTTTGTCGTTGGAAGATTACTTCCAGCGCTTCGTGCTTGAACACCAAAATCAAATGACCGAAACCGAACTGGCTCAGAAACTCGGCATTAGTCGTAAAACACTTTGGGAGAGACGACAACGACTGGGTATTCCCAGGAAAAAAGCATCAGCCTGAAACTGTCTGAAGATTAATGAATCTGATCAGGTCATCTTTCTCATTGCTCATCAAGACCCCCATTTCGATGGGGGTGTCTTAAGCAAATAAAGGATAAATTATTTTTATAACTAAATAACGGCTCTTTCATAATGGATCGAGCTATCAAATCAATGGGAAGATAACTGAACACTGCCTATAATTTTCCTGTTGCTTTCGCAACACTTCAGCATCTCTATTTTCATTTTCATTTTCATTTTCATTGAGAATATCTATTATGAATCTGCTACAACCAGACGGCTTATGTCGCAGGGCTTCCCTTGTTGCTTTGTCAGGCCTGTTTATCGGCTTCACTCCTCTCAGCCATGGGGATTTTGCAGACGGTGCAACGAAACAGGTAGAAGCTATCTTTAATGAGGGCATTGGCTTGAATGGAAACGTTGATCTCGGCAAATGTGTAATGCGAGTTGATCCCAACAGTCAGGCAGAAATCAA
The DNA here is from genome assembly GCF_032883915.1 of Endozoicomonas sp. 8E. NCBI lineage: Bacteria > Pseudomonadati > Pseudomonadota > Gammaproteobacteria > Oceanospirillales > Endozoicomonadaceae > Endozoicomonas > Endozoicomonas sp. 8E. Next base: position 6,963,904 of record NZ_CP120717.1, read on the forward strand.
AAATCCAGCACAAAGCATTTTTAATCATCCGGGTAGTATCAAGGATGTGGGTATCAGCCTCAATAACTCTCACCTTGTGAGAGTGACCTTTGATGACATGCCAAATCCTACCTACCTGGTCCGCTCTGAAGACCTCATCATCTCGTCGGACACCGGCGACAAACCGGGTTGGGTAATCAGGGAATTCAGGTTTACCCAGGGAGCAGCTATGGAAGCAAAAGTGCAACTCAGTGGTAGCATGGCATGGACCTGGGACTGCAATGACGCCGCTGTTAACATAACTAATATACTGTTTCAGGGCGACCTTCAACCTGCTCAACCTGCTCAACCCGATCAAACTGACAAAAAGCCACCTGCAGAGTTGTAATGGTATCTTCAGGAGCCGGACTTGAGCTGGGCTATTTTCAGCTCATTTCTGGCCACCTTGAGATGGCTGATGGCATCCAGCCCCATTTTCTTTAATCTTGACTCCTGGGCAGTCTGTTCACGATAGGCTGCCTCGGCGTCATCCCGCTCGGATTTAAGCACATCCATTTTCTTCGCCAGCTCTTCATCGGCTTCATGACTGGCCTCCAGCAATGCCATCTGGCCATTGATACGGGTCAGTTTTTCCGAGCACTCTCCAACCCGGTGCCGGGTTTCTTCAAGATTTCTCAAAATAGAGGTTTCAAAGGCTTCTGCGTCACTTACCCGCTGCTGGAGCTGCTGAAGATGTTCAGATTCCATGAATGCTGTTATTTCCTCGCTGCTTCTTTATCAATTCTTTCCAGATCTTTTTTCACTGACAGAGGATATTGCTGCTGGATCTCATCCATACTATCGCCAAACATAATATGTTCAATAAAGCCCCTATTGAAGTGTTTAAATTTTTCGGGATCTCTCATGGCTCCCAACAGGCAAGCACTGAGATTGGACCTGAGCCTGAGTTGTTTCTCAACATCCAGACCTGAAACCATAATATCGGCCAACACCTGTCGATAATCACCGGGATTGCGCAGGTTTTCCATGGCCTTCTCCAGTGCCTGGACACTCATTGCTTTATGAGGTGTTATACCTTTGAGAAAAGCTCTCATCTGGGTTCCGGCAGGCTTCAAAGGAGTTAGTTCTGACGCTCTGAAGCCGGTCTTGTTGGACAGTGTGGTAACTGCTTGCTTCTGCTCTTCAATTATTGGCTCTGCAACTTTTGATGCTTCATCTTTCTTTAGTTGCTCTTCTCGTAGTTGCTCTTCTCGATTTTGCGTTTTCTCAGGCGGTCCGGTTTGCTTCAGGGAAGCCTGTTTTTCTGCTTTCTTCTGTTGCCTGATACTTCTATCGATTTTTCTTTGCTCTTTCTTGTTTGCTTTTTCGGATTTTCGCGCTGACTTCACTTTTTCTTTTAGCGAGACCACTTCGAGCTGCAACTGTTTTGCTTTGGCCCTGGCGTCCGAAATGTGTTGCTTGATCAAGGTTTTTACGGGCGCTGTATCAATGCCATGCCTGACCTGCTTCTCATCGGCTTTGGCCAGTAACTTCTCACCATGAACCGCCAGAGCGTTCGCTTTCTTCTGAGCCCTTTGCAAAGACTTGAGCTCTTCTCCCAATCTTTTGCTGGACTCATCTTTGGCTGCTACCACCTTACTGCGAATTTTGGGTACCGACTTACCCAGGGACAATGACTCTTTTTGCAATCTTTCAAGTGCCTGATGGGCTTTCTTACCAGCCTTTGCAGCCTTCTTTTGCTCTGCTTTCAGATCCTTCTGTGCCCGCTCCAGATCCTTCACTTCCTGCTTTCGCGAACTCACCAGCTGGTCAGAGTCCTGGGCTGCGTAAAATGCCTCACTTTCAGCCCCGGTCATTCTCTTACCACCCAGCCCCAATTCCAGCAAGTTCTCCTCCAGTACTCCCTGTTTGGCCAGACTGTGAGCCTCGGACTGAAGTTTCCTGGCTGCTTTCAATGAGGCATTGGCCTCTTTCAGAGCCGCTGTCAGGGCATCTTTGCTGCTTCTGTCGACTTTGGGTCTTGCTTTCGAGCTTTCCCGAGAAATACTTTCTCGAACATTACGGGCTTTGGATAAAAGTTGCCCTTCGCGGGAAGATCCTGATGGCAATTTCTTCTTCACATCATCGGGCGAAGCCGCCTGAATATCGAATTCTGACAGGCTTCTGCCAGAGAGTCCGGAAGGCTCAAGGCTGTCATTATTGAGACTGACGCTCAGATCAACCCTGATGATAGAGTCGCGATTGAGACGAGCAGGATTTTCAGCTTCTTGCCGGATGAGAAGCGCAGCATCTGTTCCTGAGGTTTTGGGGAGGGTTGGGGATATCCCTGCCTGTGAAATGCTGGATTGAGACATCGGGTTCCTGACCGTTCTGTAAACAGGCCTCAGAGAAGAGACCCTTTATTTTTAATCTAGCAGCCAGGATCTCAGTCAGCGCCTCATCCAGTCATGATACTTCTTGACCCACTTCAACAAACCATCCGGTGCATGGGCCCGTTTCCACTCACCTGCGGCAAATTTGTTGGATTCACTAAGCGTAGGGTAGATGTGAATAGTGCCAAGAATCTTGTTCATTCCCAGACCGTGTTTCATGGCAGTGATGTATTCGGTGATCAGTTCACCGGCATGGTAACCCACGATAGTGCACCCCAGAATCTTGTCACTGCCTGGTCTGGTCAGAACCTTGATAAAACCTCTGGCTTCCTCATCGGCAATAGCCCTGTCCAGATCATCAATACCGTAGCGGGTGATTTCGTAGGGAACTCCCTGTTCTTTGGCTTGGGTTTCATTAAGGCCCACTCTGGCCACTTCCGGATCGGTAAAGGTACACCAGGGCATGACCGAGTAATCCACTTTGAACTTCTTGAAGCGACCGAAGAGTGCGTTCACAGAGGCATACCAGGCCTGGTGCGCTGCTGCATGTGTGAATTGATAAGGTCCCGCCACATCACCGCAGGCGTAGATATTCGGGAATCGTGTCTGCAAATATTCGTTCACAGCAATGGTTCCACGCTCCGTGGTTTCTATCCCGAGCGTTTCCAGCCCCAGACTGCCGGTGTTGGCTTTGCGGCCTGTGGCAAACAGGACTGCATCGAAATCGATGTCAACAGTTTGACCTTCAGACTCAGCCACCAGCCATTGTCTTTCCCCTTCTTTATGAAAGGATCGGGTTTCGTGCTTCAGCTTCAGATCAACCCCGTCTTTGCGAAACTGGGACATCACCTCCAAAGAAACATCCGGATCTTCCCGGTGCAGCAGGCGGGGACCATGATCCAGCAGAGTCACATTGACACCCAGTCGGGTGAAAGCCTGAGTCAATTCACAACCGATCGGTCCGCCACCGATGACCAGCAGCTTTTGTGGTTTTTCTCGAATATCCCAGAGGGTATCTGATGTGTAATGGGTAATCTGATCAACACCGGGCAAAGGCGGCACAAAAGGTCTGCCGCCACTGGCGATAATAATATTTCGGCTGGAAATCCGCTGGCCGCCCACCTCGATTTCCCAGGGGCTGACCAGTCTGGCTTCACCCGTAACGCAGTTTACGCCCAGACCGGTATAACGTTCGACCGAATCATGAGGCTCAACCTGCTTAATGACCGATTGCACTCGTTCCATTACGGCAGTGAAATTGACATCAGCCTGCACATTCTCCAGACCAAATTCATCAGCACGTTTCATGTAATGAGCCATTTTGGCAGATCGAATCAAAGCCTTGCTGGGAACGCAACCGGTATTAAGACAATCGCCACCCATTCTATGCTTTTCAATCAAAGTGACTCTGGCTTTCACGGCTGCTGCAATGTAGCTGCTTACCAGTCCGGCAGAACCCGCTCCTATCACAGTCAGGTTATTATCGAACCTGCGGGGTTTTCTGAAGCCCTTGTAAACACCAGAATGACTCAACATGCTTACTCCTCCTTATTTTTTTCACTGGTTGAAGGCTTTTTGATCAGGCTGATAGCTTTACGTGCCAGCCATGGGAAAATCCCCAATAATACAAAGGAACCAATAAGCCCCGGTGTTAAAATGCCACTGACAGATAATTCCTGAACCTGTCCCAAATGAGCACCGGCATTCACATAAACAGCAGTTCCCGGCAGCATGCCAAGCTGACTGACCCAGTAAAACGTTCGGGTTTTCATGGGCGTCAGCCCCATAACCAGGTTAATCACAAAGAAAGGAACTGCCGGAATCAATCTCAAGGTCAGAAGATAAAACAGACCGTCTTTCTCAATACCCTTGTTGATGGTTGCCAGATATTCGCCAAACTTACTCTGGACCCATGCCCGCAAGAGCGTTCTGGAAATGAGGAAAGCCACGGTGGCCCCTATCGTGCTGGCAAAAGAGATCACTATCAGGCCCGTCGTAAATCCGAAAATAGCACCACCAACCAGAGTAAGAATAACAGCGCCCGGAAGAGAAAGCGCCGTTACAGCCACATAAATGGCAAAGAATAAGGCAATGGTCAGTGCAGGATTATCGCTGTAAAGCGACTGAAAATAATCACGAGTCAGATATTGTTGTGCATCCAGTGCAAAAAATGCGGTAATGGCTGCGATAACAGCCATCAGTAGAATGATTTTACTTTTATTCATACAAGGAATCTTCCTGCGGAACGGTTGCAACATCCTGTCGGGAAAGCGCATAACGCATCTTTTTCGTATAATGCCTGTCAGACTATACGTTAGCCAAACCCACAAGGATTCACACGTCATGAACCGGACATTCCGCTCTGTCCTTCATAACGATCAGGGTTGACGAACGAAAGAAATACTTTTAACCACCCTCTTCAGAGTGTAAATATGATCCAGCGACCCTTCCCGGCAAGCCGTCCCAGACGTATGCGTTTTGACGATTTTTCCCGCCGTCTGATGAGAGAAAACCACCTCACCCCGGATGATCTGATCTACCCCGTATTCATTCTCGAAGGCTCTCATCACCGGGAAGCTATTCCTTCAATGCCGGGCATAGAACGAATGACGGTCGATGAGCTGATTCGTGAAGGTGAAGCGCTTCTGGAGCTGGGTATTCCGGCCATTGCCCTGTTTCCGGTCACACCGGCTGAGAAAAAGTCTGATGATGCTGCCGAAGCCTGGAATCCGGAAGGTCTGGTTCAGCGGGCCGTTCGTGAGTTAAAACAAAAACTGCCTGAGCTGGGTATTATTACTGATGTAGCCCTGGACCCGTTCACCAGTCATGGACTGGACGGTCTGATTGATGAATCAGGTTATGTCGTAAACGACCCAACCGTTGATGTCCTGGTTAAACAAGCACTGTCTCATGCCGAAGCGGGAGCTGATATTGTTGCTCCCTCCGACATGATGGATGGCCGAATTTCTGCCATTCGCACCCGACTCGAAGAGACCGGTCACCTGAACACCCGGATCCTCGCTTACTCTGCCAAATACGCGTCCAGCTACTACGGCCCATTTCGCGATGCTGTGGGCTCTGCGGGCAACCTGGGCAAAAGCAACAAGCATAACTTCCAGATGGATGTAGCCAATATTGATGAAGCTCTGCATGAGATTGCAGCTGATCTCAATGAAGGAGCCGACATGATTATGGTTAAACCCGGTATGCCTTATTTAGATGTTGTCAGAAGAGCCAAGGATGAGTTCAAGGCACCCACCTTTGTCTACCAGGTCAGTGGCGAGTACGCCATGCATCAAGCGGCCATTGCCAACGGCTGGCTGGACCGAAATGCCATCATGATGGAGTCTCTGCTCTGTTTCAAACGAGCCGGAGCCGATGCCATTCTGACCTACTATGCCAAGGAAGCAGCTCGCCTGATCAGGCAATAATGCCTTAGCACTCAACTCAGTCATCAAAACGTCGTACAATTACGTTATAACAAGAGCCCATTGTCAGTCCGGCTTGTACATGAATTCGTATACTGCCACTACCGATGCTGTAAGAGGTCCCATGGATAATTCAAAAGACCGGGAACTCCCTGAACCCGGAGTCAGCACAAAAGAGAGCCCGGAGTCTGTTGCTCCAACGCCTCGTATTACAGACCTTAGCAACCCGGACTATTACATCAACAGGGAGCTGAGCCATTTACAGTTCAACCGCCGTGTGCTTGAGCAGGCGTTGAACGACGACCACCCCCTGATTGAACGTCTGCGGTTCCTGTTGATTTATAGCTCTAACATGGATGAGTTTTTTGAAATCCGTGTTGCCGGCCTGATGCAGCAGGTAGAGTTTGCCCGCGAACAAGTGGGTCTGGATGGTCTGGGTCCTCAGGCGGTGCTGAAAGAGATCAGCCACCAGGCCAAGCAAAATGTTCAGCTTCAATATGAAATCCTGAACGACAAACTGCTGCCTCGTCTGACCAGGCAGGGCATTCGATTTATTCGGCGTCATCAACTGAGCGACAAACAGAAAGCCTGGATCAAGCGTTTTTTCTACAACGAAGTCATGCCCATCATCAGCCCTATTGGACTGGACCCGGCTCACCCCTTCCCGAGACTGGCCAACAAACTGCTTTGTTTTATTGTGGCAATGGAAGGCAAAGACGCTTTTGGCCGTGAAACAGGTATGGCTGTTATTCCTGCGCCAAGATCCTTACCCCGGGTCGTTGAACTGCCCGATGACGTCTGTGACAGGGGCGGTAGAAATTATGTCTTTTTGTCATCTATCATCCACTTGCATATGCAGGACCTGTTCCCGGGTATGACCATCAAAGGGTGTTACCAGTTCCGACTGACCCGAAACAGTGATCTGGACCTTGAAGATGAAGTAGAAGATCTGGCCAAGGCCCTGCAGGGTGAGCTGCTCTCCCGCCGCTACGGAGAAGCAGTCCGCCTTGAAGTGGTAGATAACTGCCCACAGCCACTGGTTGACTTCCTGCTGAAAGAATTTGGCCTGACGGAGGATGAGCTCTACCGGGTCAATGGTCCGGTGAACCTGATCCGAATGATGTCGGTATGCAACGAGGCATCACCCGAGTTTGAGCACCTGACCTTCCCGAGCTTTACACCCAGTTACCCCAAGGCACTGCAAGCCCGAAGCTCACGGACTGTTAATATGCTGGATGCCATTCACAAGTCCGATATTCTGCTGCATCATCCCTTCGAGTCCTTTACCCCGGTTGTGGATATGCTGCGTCAGGCGGCTACTGATCCTAATGTTCTGGCAATACGTCAGACGTTGTATCGTACCGGAGCTCGCTCCGAGATGGTTGATGCTCTTGTAGAAGCGGCCAGGAAAGGTAAAGAAGTCACGGTTATCGTGGAAATCCGAGCCCGTTTTGACGAAGAAGAAAACCTGGCACTGGCAAGAAGACTTCAGGAAGCCGGAGCGGTTGTCGTGTATGGAGTGGTTGCCTACAAAACCCACGCCAAACTGATTCTGATTGTTCGTCGGGAAGGCAAAAAGATTCAGCGTTACGCACACCTGGGTACCGGTAACTATCATGCGGGTAACGCACGACTCTATACCGACTATAGCTTGCTGACCTGCGATAAGGATATCACTAACGATGTGCGCAAGATCTTTCAGCAGCTCACCGGAATGGGTAAGGCGGTGCGCGTGCGTAAGCTTTTTCATGCGCCCTTCACACTCAAGAAAAGCCTGATCGAACTGATCAATCAGGAAGCCGTTAATGCCAGAGAAGGCAAAACGGCTCGTGTGATCATCAAGGTAAACTCACTGACCGAAAGCCAGTTGATCAAGGCTCTCTACCGGGCTTCACAGGCCGGTGTCGAGATTCATCTGATCATTCGGGGTATTTGCTGCCTGAGGCCCGGTATTGCCGGACTCTCTGAAAATATTCAGGTACGCTCTATTGTCGGCCGTTTTCTTGAGCATACCCGAGTTTTCTACTTTGAGAACGATGGAAAATTCAGAGTCTACTGCTCCAGTGCTGACGGAATGGTTCGTAATCTGGACATGCGTGTTGAGACCTGCTTCCCTATTGAAGAGCCGAAGCTGGCTGCACGAGTGAAGAAAGAGCTGGAGCTGTATCTGTCAGATAATACCCGTAGCTGGCAACTACAAAGTGATGGCCATTATCTTCAGAACAAGCCATCACGGGGTCATCGTCGAAGGAATGCCCAGAGAAGGTTGCTGGAAACACTGGCAAACTACACTCACTGATTTGCAGAAAGGGATTCAGGACAAAGTTAATTTTTTGCCTGAATCCATCGACCGCACGATTGCAGGAACAGCTCTTTCACAGCACGCGATGTTCAAAACAAGGCATTTGCTTTCTGATCTCCTGCAGTGCTTTTATGTTCAGTTCAGTGGTCAGTACACAGGGAGTGCTATCGGCTTCTGCAAGAACTTCACCCCAGGGTGAGACTATCATGCTGTGTCCCCAGGTTTCTCTTTTGTTGGGATGGGTCCCACCCTGGTTAGCCGCCAGAACATAGCAATGGTTCTCGATAGCGCGCGCTCTTAATAACGGCTCCCAGTGGGCCTGACCAGTCACCCTGGTAAATGCGGAAGGTACGGTAATGATTTCTGACTCCCTGACTCTCAGTTCTCGATAGAGCTCTGGAAAACGAACGTCATAGCAGATGGTCAGGCCCGTTCTGGCAAATTCCATATCCACTACATTCAGATCATTCCCCGGCGAATAGTCATCGGATTCCCTGTAACGGCGAGTGCCGTCCGATATATCGGCATTAAAGAGATGAATCTTGTCGTAGCGGGTGACTTCATTACCCTCGGGGTCATAAACAAAGCAGGACGCCCTGCTGTTCTCTCCCTCATTGACGACACAGGGTATAGAACCTCCTACCAGCCAGGCCCCGAATTGTCGGGCAATACGGGACATCCAGTTTCTGACCACACTGGTATTGTTGCCCAGAGCAGGAATATCCCCACCCAATTGGGCAAAACATTCAGGCAGGACAATGATGTCAGCTGAAGACTCCATGTCTGAAAAAAGATCTTCTGCCTGCTTGAGATTGGCTTGAACATCAGGTCCGGAACACATTTGGACCACAGCAGCGGTTACTGCTTTACTCATAGGCTTTCCCCTCTGCCATAGGTTAACCTCTCCAGTTTAATAGATGTGATAACCTCTGAGTGAACTACTTTATTTTCTGCTTTTCTGAAACGACTTAAGTTCTCACGCCAGTATAAAAAGGTATAGCGCCATGAACAAAATGAAATACTGTGGCTAACCGGCAGGCCTGCCCAAAGACCCTGTTCCGGTAGACTGATGCCGCGAGTTCCGCCCAAAGTCCACGCTGCCTTGATTACAGCCGCCAAGGTCAGCGGCAAAAGCATTAACCATTGCGCAGCAGAAGTGCTGGGCAAGGCCACATAGTCCATCCACTGATGGCAGAATCAGCTTTTGCTGATCTATTGGGCGGGCTACAAACCGGAAACCTCGAAGCATTTTTGAACCTGTCTCGCCAAATGGCATTATGCTATTTTAGTCGCAATGAGCAAGGTTGACGTTCTGAACTGGTCAGACCCGCCTCTCAAGAAGCGGATTGACTCCAGCACTCAGATCAAATTGATCAGAGTGGGCGGAATTGACTTAAGGAAATGTGTAAGTTGCTAACCGAGTGTCGCTTATTGTTATCGCCAGACGACATCCCGGCTCACTGCTGTTTGTCCAATCCCGGCGATGTTGATAAAAACAAGAGATGATCTCAATCTATGTGTCTGATTACCCTGTCCTGGCAACCGGACGCTCAGTACCCGCTGATTCTGGTCGCCAACCGCGATGAGTTTTATAAACGACCAGCAAAAACTGTTCACTTCTGGGAAGACAATCCGGAGATTTTCGGTGGCCGGGATTTAGAAGCCGGAGGCGGCTGGCTGGCTCTGAGTCGCAGAGGCAGAATAGCCGCCGTCACCAACTATCGGGAATCGCCCCTTAAGCCGGGAACCTTGTCCCGTGGTCATCTGGTGAGTGATTTTTTAAACAGTGATCTATCACCCCAAGAGTACCTGAACCGGATTCATCAGAAAGCGGATCATTACTCCGGCTTCAACCTGCTGGTCGGTGATTCCAGCGGTCTGTTCTACTACTCCAATCGTATGGGCCATATTGTTTCGCTACAGTCCGGCTTTCACGCCCTGAGCAACCACCTCTTGAACAGCCCCTGGCCCAAGCTGGAGAAAGTCAAGCAGGGACTGGCCCAGCACATCGAGCATCACCAGAAACCTGAGCCTGAAGGCCTGATTTCTATGATGCACGATAGTTCAAAAGCACCCGACGACCAGCTTCCCGACACCGGTGTGAGCCCGGAGCAGGAAAAGTTTTTATCCAGCTGCTTTATAGCCAGTGAAGATTACGGTACCCGCAACACCAGTGTCCTGATTCTCGACAGACAGGGTTCTCTTAGCTGGACTGAACAAATCTATCTACCTTACGGAGAAACCGGAAAAAAACGCCGGTTCTCGATGTCATTTCCGGTGTCATGGCAGCCAACCAACAGATCGGCCAACCTAAAAAATGATCACAAAGCAGTCAAAAACAGCTAACTTTCATAACACGTGGTTTGTCTCTATTCCTTTCAGAAGATCTGAAACATTGCTTTCAGCACCTTCCGTGAAGTGCATGTTTTCGCAGTCAATACGTAATGAGAAGCAAGGAGTATAAGATGAGATTACAAGCCCCAATCCGACTTTACCGGTTCCTGCTGGCCGCACTTTTGCTGTTGTTCTCCATGATCCTGCAAGCCGATGGAGGGTGGCAGCAAATAGGCGAAAAACACATTACCCCTTCTCAGGACACGGCAACCATCAAAATTTCTTCTGAAGGCGGGGACACTCCCTACAAAACTGTGAAATTTCATATCACTCAGGGTAGTTTGAAGATCCGTTCTGCCAAGGTGCACATGAGTGACGGACAAGTAGTTGACCTGAGTATCCAGAAGTTAATGCTGCCAGGACTGGAAACCCGGGGATTCCCAATTCCTGACCACGGCCGCTCTATTAAAAAAATTGTACTTTATATTGAGGCTCCCCTCGATCACTCATCCAATGTGGTGGTCTATGGAGTCAAAGCTGACACTTCCGAGAAAAAATCCTAGCTGTGAACTATCCCTGATACACGTTTTCTGTCGTATTACCCTTTCAAAGCTCAGGATCTTCTGTCAACGACTCAGACCATGGAGGGTCTGTGCCCCTAGCTGGAGAAGCGCTTACTCTTGATGCCCATGACTTTACCAAGCCCCTCGCGACAAAGAGCCAGCTCCAGTGAACTCCTGATCAAATGAGAATTGTCCAGCATCATCACGTCATCAAGAATCTCCCTGGCTCTTTCCAGAGTGATTTTCCTGAGCGCCCACTTCACCTTGAGCAAGTTGGTAGCACTCATGGAAAGCATGTCAAACCCCATGGCCATAAGTAGAACAGAAGCCACTGGATCACCCGCCATTTCACCACAAATACCGACGGTTCGACCCTCTTTATGACAATCTTCGACCACTTTTCGAAGCGCCTGCAAAACTGCCGGATGGAAAGAGTGATATAAGTCAGCCACCCTGGGATTATTTCGATCCACTGCCAGAAGATATTGCGTGAGATCATTGGAACCGATCGACATGAAGTCTACACTCTGTGCCAGTTCACGAACCTGATAGACCGCAGCAGGAACCTCAATCATGACTCCGACGGGAGGCATCACAACCGATAAGCCTTCAGCTGACACTTCGCCATGCGCCCTGTGGATAAGATGCAGTGCATCTTCTACTTCATAAACACTGGTCACCATTGGCAACATGATTCGAAGATTATCCAGTCCAACACTGGCTTTGAGCATCGCCCGGATTTGAACCAGAAATATTTCCGGATGATCCAGGGTTACCCGGATACCACGCCACCCCAGGAAAGGGTTGTCTTCCTGGATGGGAAAGTAGGACAACGCCTTGTCCCCGCCCACATCCAGAGTACGCATGGTGACTGGTCTGGGAGCAAAGGCTTCAAGCTGCTGACGATAAATTTTTTCCTGTTCTGCTTCACTGGGGAATCGTTCCTTAAGCATAAAAGGAACTTCGGTACGATAAAGACCGACACCTTCCGCTCCACGATCCAGTGAACGAACCGTGTCAGTCATAAGACCGGTATTGACCCACAGTGGTAACCGGTGGTTGTCCGGGGTGACACAGGGCAGGTCACTGATCGCTTCAAGCCCTTCGCTGAACTCTTTTTCTTCTTCGACAACGGCCTGATAGTGTTCCAGCAGTTCTCTGGAAGGTGAAGCATAAACCAACCCAAGGTTGCCATCGACAATCAGCTGCTTGCTGGACATCTTGTGATAGGGCAGATCGACTGCCCCCATTACGGTAGGAATGCCCAGAGCCCTGGCCAGAATGGCCGCGTGGGAATTACTCGAGCCCTGAATAGAGACAAGGCCCGCCAGCTTCTCCTGGGGAACATCTGCCAGCATACTGGCCGTCAGTTCTTCACTAATCAGAATGGTTTGATCGGGGTAGGTTATGCATTCATGATCGTGTTGCTGGATACTGGCAAGAACCCGACGACCCAAGTCTTTTACATCTACCGCACGCTCACGCATGTATGGATCGTCCATCATTTCAAAAGTACGTACGTGCTCGTTTATTACCTGCCTGAGTGCACCCGGTGCCCAGTTACCCTGTTTCACCCGGTTCCTGATTTCCAAACCCAGGGCATTGTCGTCCAGCATCCGAAGATAGACATCAAATAATGCTTGCTCTTCTGCCGGCAGATGGCCAGAAAGTTTTTCGGCCGTGGCCTTCATTTCCGAACGAACCGACTCCAGAGCCAGGTCCAGAGAGTCCAGCTCTTTCTTGATGTCGTGACAGGTGCGATCAGGAACGGCCCCCAAATCCGCCACCGGAGAAACGACAACGGCTTCACCAATGGAAACACCGCTTGCGCCGGGCGACCCCTGAAAGCGGGCCGTTTTCTGGGTATTGACTGTAACATGCAGGGAACCTGTGGCCTCGGCATGGGCAATGACACCTGCAAGCTGGGCAGACATGGTGACCAGGAAAGCCTCTTCATGTTCGTCAAACCGGCGTTGTTCTTTTTGTTGAACCACCAGTACACCCAGAATCATCCGATGATGAATGATGGGAACCCCAAGAAAAGCATGAAACTTTTCTTCACCGGTTTCCTTAATGTAACGGTATTTAGGATGGGAGGAGGCTGCTTCCAGGTTAATGGGCTCTTCTCTGAGACCGACCTGACCGATAAGACCTTCAGACTGGAATAAACGAGCGACACCGACAGCTTTTTTATTGAGGCCCTCTGTCGCCATAAGGGTATAGGTAGCCTGTTCAGCATCGTAGAGATAGACGGAGCAGACTTCAGTATTCATCGCACCCCGAACCCGCTGCACGATAATATCTAGCGCAGCCTGCAAATCCGAGGCGGCACTGACTTCCTGTACAATCGTACGCAGGGTGTTCAGCATGGTGACTTAGCCCAGTCTACTTATCTGTCTCCTGTGTCTGCTATCTAAAGATATAAAGATAACAGACGCCCGTCTCTGTTGTTTACCATGAAATGGTTTCTATGTGATGACTGTCAGAAACAGGCTTTCATCACGCAAGTGCAAGGATAGCACTTGCGTGAATATTATCTGAGCCTTTCAGGCTGATGTCAGCATTGAAAACTGTCTCAATGTCACAAGTCATGACACTTCACATTACACTTTATTAGCTTGCAGACGGCCTATTCGGGGAACCAGCTCGCGCAAAGCACGACGATAGACCTCCCTTTTGAATGAGACGACCTGCCCTAACGGATACCAGTAGCTGACCCATCGCCAGCCATCGAACTCCGGTGACCCTGTATGATCCACACTAACCCGGTCATCACTGCTCAGCAGCTCCAGCAAAAACCATTTCTGTTTCTGCCCAATGCAAAGCGGATGCTGATCTCTTCGAACCAGTCTTCTGGGCAGGCGATAACGCAGCCAGCCACGAGTGCAAGCCAGAACGTTTACGTCTTCCGGCTGAAGCCCAATTTCTTCATACAGCTCGCGATACATGGCATCTTCGGGGGTTTCATCATCGTTTATACCCCCTTGGGGAAACTGCCATGCTTCCTGCCTGATTCGCCTGGCCCACAGGACCTGTCCGTGATGATTAGCGAGGATTATGCCCACATTGGGCCTGAATCCATCTGTGTCAATCACGTAAGCGACTACCTTAAACTATCTATTACTTTGCATTGTTTCATAAACCGCTGCACAACGGCAATCAAGATCTTTGCAATCAGGATGCCACTTTTGGTAATTAATCAACTCTTTCACCTTATTTACTCTTCAAAACCGTGACAAGAGTATTAAAATGAGAAAGAATTTCTCGCCGTTTTTGCTTTCCTGAAGAAATCATGAACAGCCTCTAAGAAGATTTTCATAGTACAATCAGTCAACATTTATGGCAGTGCAGTCTGGCAGGAGGATTTGTGGCTCTGGCAATCTTTGATCTTGATAACACCCTGATAGCCGGTGACAGTGACTATCTCTGGGGACAGTTCATGACCCATAAGGGCATGGTGGATGCAGCCAGCTTTCAGGATGGCAATGAATATTTCTATCGTCAGTATGAGGCGGGTTCGTTGGTCCTTGGCGAATACCTCGACTTCTGTCTCAAGCCACTGACCCGGTACACTCTGGACGAACTCAAAGTCTGGCATGACCAGTTCATGGAGCAGATCATTCGCCCCATCATGCTGGAGAAAGCTGCGAACCTCCTGGAAAAACACCGGGAACAGGGTGATCACCTGATGATCATAACCGCCACCAGCCGATTTGTTACCGAGCCTATTGCCAAAGCCTTTGATGTCGACACCTTACTGGCCATTGAGCTGGAGATTGAAGATAATCGCTATACAGGCAAAGTGGTCGGCACACCGACTTTTCAGGAAGGAAAGGTGATCCGCCTTAAGCAATGGTTGCAGGAAAACCCTGAATATTCTCTGGAAGGCAGTTACTTCTACAGTGATTCAAAAAATGACCTGCCCTTGCTGAGTCAGGTAGATCACCCTTTCGCTGTTGATTCTGACCCTGAATTGACCGCAGTCGCTCATGAGAAAGGATGGCCCGTCATCAGCCTCAGATAAATCTATTTTATTCTTTAAGAACCGTCCGTTTCTGTGCTTTATTTATGAGGTACCAGCGAATTCTCCATTCATTGCTGGTGCCTCCATAGCAGCAGATTTACCTTATCCGGAACTCTGCTCACAATCTAAAAAAGCGGAGAAACAATGGATAGATCCCACTTCTACGCATTAATGGAAGGTGACGGTAAGCTGGACTACGAAGTTTATCTCAATACCTCACAAATTCTGAAAGCCCAGAAGCCCATGACTGATCTTTGTAATAAAGATGAACTGATGTTTCAGATCGTTCACCAGATAGAAGAACTCTGGATGAAACTGATCGGTTACACACTTCTGGACATTGATGATTACATTCAGGAGACCAATACTCACCGAGTCATCAGTCTGTTCCAGAGAGTACACCAGACACTTACCCTGATGACCAGCCAACTGCGTCTGCTGGAAAGCATGTCGCCAAAAGAATATCAGGAAATCCGTTTGCAACTGGGTAATGGCAGCGGGCAGGAATCCCCCGGATTCAGAACCTTGCTGAAAATGCCCCCCTTCCTCTGGGAGAGTTATCAAAAACATTACCTCGACCAGAAAGGGCTAACGGTAGAAAAGATCTATAACTCACAATACAGTCACTGCGAAGCCTATGTTGTGGCAGAAGCCCTCACCGAATTTGATGAACAGTTTCAGGCTTTCCGTATTCATCATCTTAAGCTGATCTACAGAACCATTGGCATAGGTGCGAAATCTTTAAAAGGCCGCTCTGTTGAACTTCTGCAAAAAGGCATTCAACAGCGTTTTTTCCCCGAACTCTGGGATATCCGTGGCGCAATGACCGATGCCTGGGGCGGAGAATACGGCGTAAAAAGAGACGCCCTGGGCAACAAGAACAATGCCGCTCATGACAACTGATATTCAGGCGCTTTTCCATCGGCCCGAACAAGGTGTCTATCTTCTGAATCACTCGGTTGGCTGTCTGCCCGGTTCCGCCAGCGATGCCTTTCAGAGTCATTTTCTGGAACCCTGGAAGCAACAGGGCAGCCACGCCTGGGGACAATGGCTCGAAAACCTGACCCGGTTCAATGCTGCTCTGGCCAGTCTGCTGAACGGCAAGAGCCAACAGTTTTGCCCGCAGACCAACCTGTCCAGTGCACTGACCAAAATAGTGGGTTCGCTGCCACCGGCTTCTGCTGGCCAGCATATTCTGATCTCAGAACGAGACTTTCCTTCCATGGGGTTTGTGATCCAGACCCTGTGTAAACGTTTTGGACTGAAGCCCCGTTTCATACCTCATGGAGCTGACCTTACAGACCTGAACCGCTGGGATGACATGCTGTCCGACGATGTCTGGCTGGCTTTTATCACTCATGTTCAGTCCAATGACAGTCTGCGCTTGCCCGTAGCTGACATCACAGGACTGACCAAAAAGAAGTCGATTATTTCTGTTGTGGATATCGCCCAGTCAGCCGGAGTTGTTCCCATTGACCTTGATGCCTGGCAAGCCGATTTCATCATCGGTTCCAGTGTCAAATGGTTGTGTGGCGGTCCTGGCAGCGGCTATCTCTGGGCCAGTGATGAGATCATCGCAGAGTGTGAGCCCATGGATGTCGGCTGGTTTTCTCATCAGAACCCCATGGCGTTTGATATTCATCACTTTGACTATGCGGTCGACGCAGGACGTTTTATGGGAGGAACCCCTTCCATTATGCCTTTTACGGTTTCTGCAGAGAGCATCCGGACTCTGGATCGTATCGGTACGGAAACTATTTTTCAGCATAACCAGAAGCTGATTAATCATATTATCGCTCAAATTAATCAGGGAGAGATTCGTTCTCCAATGCAGGAAAACCGTCGAGGAGGCACTCTGGCCATCTCATTCAAGGATAACCAGAAAGCGATGCAAGCCATGAATCATGCGGGCATATTCTGCGATCAAAGATCCGAAGGTCTGCGTTTTTCACCTCATATCTACAACACGGAGGAAGACGCAGACCAATTGGTTGAGGTGATTAACCGGCTGAAAATATGATCAGGCCCGGGTCACTCGGGCAATGATCGCCTTGATGTATTCTGTCTCCGGTATGGCAGGCAGAACGGGGTGATCGGGGCCCTGATGACCCTGCTCAATAATTTGCAGATTACGATCAATATGGCGGCTGCCCGCTCTCAGGGCATCGAACAGTGAATCTTTCTGAAGATGCATGGAGCAGGAACAGGACACCAGAATGCCATCCTTTTCCAGCAACCTCATGGCCAACTCATTAATCCGGCGATAGGCCTGTTCGCCTGCTTTGGTGTCCTTGCGTTTCTTGATAAAGGCCGGTGGATCAACAATCACGACATCGAACTTTTCACCTTCATCCCTGAGAGCTTTCAGGGCTGTGAAAGCATCCCCCTGGATAGACTCAACACGATCGGCAAGGCCGTTAAGCCCGGCATTTTCATGGACCAGGTCTACCGCCTGTTCAGAAGCATCAACACAGGTTACCTGACTCGCACCAAAGGCCGCACATTGAACACCCCAGCCACCGACATAACTGAAAACATCCAGTACTTTCTTTCCGCTGACGTAGTGACGCAGACGCTCGCGATTCAGCCGATGGTCGTAGAACCAGCCCGTTTTCTGGCCTTTCATGACCGGCGCCCTGAAGGTTACACCATTCTCTTCCAGCTCCACTTTTTCCGGCACTTCGCCATAAGCCAGCCACTTCTACATACTCAGGCAGCTTTTCCAGCTGGCGGCCAGACCCGTCATTTTTCAGAAGAATACCTGAGGGCTTGAGCACTTTGACCAGCGCATCAACAATCTCGTCCTTGACCGCTTCCATACCGGCAGTGGACATCTGGGCAACAACAATATCGCCAAAACGATCAACCACCAGTCCCGGCAAACCATCGCTGTCGCCAAAGACCAGACGGTAGAATGGTTTGTCGAATATTCTCTCTCTCAGACTCAACGCTACCTGAATACGATGCACCAGCAGTGAACGATCCAGGACATATTTGCTGTCTCGACTGACCAGCCGGGCACAGATCAGACTATTCGGGTTGATATAACCTGTCCCCAGAGGTTTACCTTCAGCACTTTCGATATTGATCAATTCCCCTGTTTCGAAATTGCTCAGGGGAGAAGTCCGGGTATCGACTTCATTGCTGTAGATCCAGAGGTGGCCAGCTTTCAATCGACGATCAGCCCGATTCTTCAGGCGGAGAGTTTTTAACGTCATGGATTTACTACCAGAGCGGCAAGGAGAAAACAGGAAAGGAACCATTATAAGGGTTCAGAGCGCTTCGGTCATGCCGGGATGTTTATCATTCTGTGCTGATCCTTGTCAGTGATTGACCTACCACTGCTTTTCGACGCCTGAAGAAAAGAGGCTCTCGCTAAGTGTTTTTCCCTGCAAAAGCACTAAGAAGCGAACAAACATTCTGGTAAGTCGCAAAAAATCGATAGACATACGAATTGGTTACAAGATAATCCGTCTTTACTCTGCAAGTCATTAACTGGTTGCCTGGAGCCTGACGGGTCACAGGTCCGGCGGAATCCTGTAGGAGTAATGACTATGAGAGCGCGTCTTCAAGAGAGTCTGGCCGAAATGCTTCTGGGGTTTAATGACCTGGAAGATCTTGAGCAGATTATGTCTCTGGTAGAATCGGCTAATAAAGGGTCAGCCTCTGGTGCCAATCACTTTGTCGAGAATGCCGGCCAGGCTATTCAGCCACACGACCTGAAAAACTTCCTTCGCGTCTATCCGATGGCACAGGCCATGGTCGCCATGGTTCGCCATTATGAACTCAACAAAGAAACCGATACCCTCAAGATCGTTCTCGAATCCCTGCTGGAAGGTTTGGAAGAAAGAGAAGCTGACGAAACAATCCACTGAAAAGAGTTTCAAAGGCTGTTTATTCCGCTCAGGGCTCTTTATTCAGCTCAGGGCTGTTTATTCCGCTCAGGGCTCTTTATTCAGCTCAGGGCTGTTTATTCCGCTCAGGGCTATTTATTCAGTTCAGGACTGTTTATTCTGGAAGGATAAGAATACCTGAACTGAATCAGTGAGGCATAAGCATGTTGACTCTGTCAAAGGAAAACAGGCGCCAACTCAACGAGAACGGCTATACAGTTATTCCTGATGCCGTCCCCCTGTCTCTGTGTGATGACGCAATTGATTTGATCACACAATTTCTTGATATTGACCTCGGCGAACCGGAAAGCTGGTACAAAAAAGACTTGGGTTACAACGGACTTGTTCCCGTGCATCAGCACCAGAGCCTTTGGAATATAAGACAACATCCCAATATTCACACACTGTTCTCTCAGTTCCTCGGCACTGAAAAGCTCTGGGTTCGAATGGATAGACTGTCTTTCAAGCCCCCCTCTCTTGACCCCGAAGCAGACCAGCAAAAAAGTCATATCCATCTCGACTTTCCGGCTGAAAAACTGACGTCGTTGCGCTTGCAAGGCATTCTCTATCTGACCGACACCAAAAAAGACCAGGGGGCATTCTGCTGTGTGCCCAGCCTTTTCAAAAAAGATGAGGTTCTTAAACACCGTGAAAGCCTCTGGTTCTCTGAAGAGGAACTGAGTCAATATCCGATAGAACCTATAGAAGGCGCGGCCGGTTCACTGATTATCTGGGACTCAGGACTCCCCCATTCTGGCATGCTGAATGTTTCGGACAGACCCAGACTGGCCGTCTACATCTCTATGTTTCCGGCAGGCGTGGAAGAAACAGCTGAAGAACGCATAGGACTCTGGCAGGAAAAAAGAGCACCAGAAAAGTGGCGGGGCTTACGCTATCAACAAGATCCGGAACCGGGAGAACCCGCCCGACTCACTGAACTGGGCAAAAAACTGTTGGGGCTGGAGGAATATACCTGACAGTCCCCGCCCTGCCGAGAGTGTCTTAAAAGCTAGAAATCCAGTAAGGCACTCTCCTTCGCAAAGTATGATAATTTACCGGGTGTTCTTTCTGACCCATTTTCTATCAAGTGTTCAAAAAGCCAATAGAGACGACTATTTAGCTACAAAATAGCGCAAGCAATGGCTTTTTCAGGCCTGCTTAGGTTACAACATACGCAGCCGGTTCAACCACCCTTTGTCTTTGACACCCTCTGAACGACCAGGATTCCTGTTGGCAAAGCATAAATGCAGCATCTAGGCTTTCAAATCCACTTTTTTATGGAATCCTGAACATGATTAGCCTGCAGTTTTATCTGGCCCTTTTAGTTGCCCCGCTATTTTTATTGCATGCTCTGAGCTTACAAGCTCAGTCGGCGAGTCCACTTGCCCATCGGATAGAACCGTGCAATTCTCTCAAAGAAAAAACGCCGGGGGTTGAGCGACGGCTAAACCAATATAGAGAGCTTGTTCGCGGACGAAAGTGTCTTGTTCTCAGTGCCAACCGGAAAGAAAATTTAGATAAATTGATCCGTCAGGCTCCTGAAAATACGGTGGTACTGCTCACTTCCAACTCTGAACCTGTGAGAGGTAGAAACCCGGTTGAGTACTTTATCTATAATCAAATAGTTTTAAAGGATGGCCAGAGCATTATAGGAGCCGCTGACGACGGTTTTGAAATCATCATCATGTTCAGAGGTTACGGAAACCACCATATGGTCAAGGTAGGAACCACTAAAAATTTCCGGTTTGGAGAAAAAAGAGACAACCATATCAGACACCTTACTTTCCGGCCAATTGGATACACTGCTGGCGGGCCAGACGCTTCCCACCCCATGCCTAACTCTATTATTTTCGCAGAATGTTACAACCGGACATTGTTTGTAGAAGACAACATATTCCATCTTCCCAAGTGGTCCGCAATTAATCTTGATTGCAAAGAACCACTGGATGCAACGGCCGATCTCAATCGTCCTGGCCCGGGCCTGCAGTTTGCCAATAACACGGTCAGAGGTTACCTCATCAAGACTGCGTACCTGAACTACATGCCTGAAGATGGGGTATTTGTAAATCTTCCTGCTATCAGGAACCAGTCACAGAGAATCACTGTTACTGATAATACATTCCTGGGCAGAATGGCAGAGGCGGGTGAATTTACTCTTGGGTCCGGAACCCATCTGGATATCTTCAGAAATACCGTAGACATTACCAATGACGGCCTTACTAACACACTTCGCGACGCTCGTGCCCAACGACCGCCCCGGGTGGGAGGCTTTACTCTTATAGGTCATACCGATGCCAATGCAGAGCCTCCTCTCTTTAACCTGGCAGGCAATCGCATCCGGGTAACTGCGCCCGCTATAAACGTCAGCCCCCCTCTTAAGCTTGCCCTGGCCTGTAACCACCTGCAAGCCACCAGTCCATGGCAACAACTGCAACAAGACTTCAGCCTGCAAGCTGCTGATCCATTACCGCTGGGAGGTGAGTGCGAAAAACCGACAACTCCATCCATTAACATGCCAACACCAAATTCAACGGTTGCCATGCCTTTGGCAAGCTCAACCGTTTTCGTGCCAACACCCGTTTCCTATTCCATCAGTCAGATTCTAAATACCTGGACGGCCATTAACTCCTCTGCCACGGCCTGTGATGGACTGACCAACTTCGAAGGTCGTTTCTTCTTTGAATCAGGAGTCTGCCCGACAGTCGCTAGGTCCTCCGCTTTTACTACCGATACGGCTTTTAGAAGCAACACGATGTCTGATAAAGGCCTGACCTCCACTTCATCAACGGATTCAAACAGAATGACTTCGGGTTTAGGTGTTATAACCATTCTGGCCATATTGCTGGCTCTATAGCAGGGTGCAGCCAGGCTCTGAGTCTCTGAATTCCGATCGTCCTGAGCCCGTCGATAAACACTGAAACCACCAGAAATGGTTGGCAAATATGCTTAATACATTAAAATTGAGCAGTTAATCAGAATACAATTGATATGGCAAAGGAGCCGCGAGTTTGACGCGGCGTGTCCAGATCGAGGAAATAGTAGGTGAGTCGATCCAGGGTCACAGTGGTGGGGTATTCGCTGCCTGGGTGATGATGGACAAAGTTATTTCCTGAAGGGCCTTGGAGTTGGCAGACCTGATCTGGCAAAAGAGTGGATTTGTGCCAACCTGGCCAAGGCGTTTGGCTTACCTGTTGCTGACTTTGCTCTGGCAGATGTCTGTATTCCTCTTTATGAAGCGTTTCCCCATGATTGGCAACGGCTAATTGGCCATGGCACCTGCTTTGCCTCCCGGGAAGTCAAACAGACCCAGTGGTTTGAACCCGCCACCATGACAGCATTAGTGCCTGAACAGTTACAAAATGATGTACTGGTATTTGACCGCTGGATAAGGAACGAAGACCGAACCCGGGGGAACACGAACCTGCTTTGGGCTCCCCGTGAGGATCGCCTGGTGATTATTGACCACAATCTTGCATTTGACCCTGACTTCACCGGGGAATCTTTTTTCAAATATCATGTCTTTAATTCAGCACAGGGCCGAATTTTCGGTGATCTGGCAACCATCGCTGAGTATAAAGAAAGGATGGAGGTCACATTAACTGACTTTCATAAATGGTCTGAAACGGCTCAAAATGAGTGACCTTGGCGGGATCTTGAGGAAAGCATGGTGTTTGAGCTAGACTCCAAAGCCCTGTTTGCCATACTGGACGAATATACCACCGGACAATTCTGGAGCATGACATGACCAAATACACTTGCCGTTATGCCATTGTTCAGTTCATGCCTTACCCTGAGACCGGCGAGTTTGCCAATGTCGGGGTGGTCGCGGTAGTGCCAGGTCAAAATCACTTTGCATTCCAGTTGGAGCTGACCAGGTACGCCCGGCTGACCCAATTTTTCAAACACCTTGACCCCAGGGTTTTTACTCACTCAGTCAAGCACTTGCATGAAGAGTTGCAGTACCTCGAAGAATCAGTCAGCAATGGTCAGATGACGGCAGTGCAGGCCTTTGAACTTTTTGTTCGTCCTCTTGAAGCTATTCTCAGGTTCAATAAAGAGCGGGTCAAAATGACTCAAAAGCCTCTGGCGATTGCCAATGAGTTGTTTGATCGTTTTGTGCTTCATGATTTTGCCCAGAAGAACAATTATGAGCACGAATTGCAAACCAGGGTGGGACACTTTGTCCGCAGCTTAAATCTGCGTCATCAATTCAAGAAGGAAAAAATCGGTACTCTGTACCCTGTTACTATGCCGTTAGTGCAGATTACGGAAGAGAATCGGTTAAGAGCAATTCAGCCTCTGCATTTTGACCGTACTGAGCCGGAAAAAATTATTGAGCACGGAAACCTCTGGATTGGCAAACTGAGCACTTTACAAGAGCTCAATGAACTGCCGGAAGACATTCTGATTCCAGCAGAAAAGCCCGTGCATAAGGGCGATGTTCAAAAAGCTTGGACCATGATACAAAAAAGATTAAAAGATTTCGGTGATATTGCTGATGCCAGCAATGAGACAGCAATAGAAAAATTTGCCAAAGGGTAGTTTTGATCGGCGATCTCACCCGTTTTCATGCCAACACCCGCCCCCTACACCATCAATCAGACTCTAGACACCCGGACGGCTATTAACTCCTCTGCCACGGCCTGTAGTGGACTGGCCAACTTCGAAGGTCGTTTCTTCTTTGAATCAGGAACCTGCCCGAGAGTCGCTACGTCCTCTGCTTTGTATTACCGATAGGGCTTTCAGAAGCAACACGATATCTAATAACAGCTTGGCCTCAACTTCATCAGCGGATTCAAACAGAATGACTTGGGGTTTAAACCATTCTGGCCATATTGCTGGCTCAATAAAACACACTTGGCTCGTCCAAGGCTTGTTGAAGAAGGGTTATAGCGCACTTCAAAAAAACTGCGTGCGTAAAGCATGGAGTATTTTGATAGAATTTGTCAGCCTCTCAAAATGACGTATACTTTTTTTGAAACAGTACGTCAAACGATCATTATGCATAAACTTACCTTACGAATGGAAGCCGAGCTTGTTGAGCAGGCTAAAGAATATGCTGCCAGGCACGACAAATCTTTGTCTCAACTGGTAGCTGATTATTTTAATGCGCTACTCGCAGAATCTGATGCCGCCAAAAAACTTCCCCCCCTCACACAAAGCCTCAGGGGTGTCATGGCGGATTCTGAAGTATCGAACGAGGAGGATTACAAAAAATACCTTGAGGATAAGTACCTGTGATCATTCTTGTCGACACCAATGTTATCCTTGACGTACTTCTTGAACGCTCTCCTTTTGTAGCCAGCTCTTCAGAAATTATGGGCAGGGTGGAAAGCGGGACCGTCAGCGGTTTGCTGTGTGCAACAACTGTTACGACTATTCATTACCTGGCCTGCAAGTCGATCGGCAAAAAACGGGGCCACGAAGCTATCAACAAATTATTGCAGATATACCAGATCGCTCCCGTCAATCAAAAGATACTTATGTTTGCTTTAGCCAGCTCTTTCAGCGATTACGAAGACAGCGTGCTTCATGCTTCTGCGATTCAGGCTGGCGCAGAAGCTATTATCACTCGTAATGCCAAAGACTTTAGTCATTCTGATATACCCGTATTCACTCCCGATGAGCTTCTATTGCGATTGTGAACGAGACCCGGCCTCCTTCTGAATCAGTCTGACCGACGTTTCTGTTAACTCGTTAATACTTTGCCAGAAGAGTACTCGCTGATCTCTATCTTCGGGCTCCAGTGGCTGAAGCTTTTTAAGCGAAGCCTGAAGCTCCTTCGGGCAAACCGATTCGCGAACGGGTCGGGGTTGGTCAGGATAGCTATCGCTAAAAAAACGATCCCAATCGAAATGACAACCCGGATCAGCCTTTCCCCTGAAACCGGCTATCTGTTCATGGCCAAGAATCCGTTGTGGATCATTCAAACTCGGGTAGTGCTTCTGCAAGTGTTGAATCACATCTTTCAGAGCAGAATACTGTGCATCGGTGAAAGGGAAAACATTCCCATTGTAGTTAACCAACTCTATTCCAATGGCAAAATCGTTGAATGTTTCTTTTTCCTGCCAACGGCTAACGCCTGCATGCCAGGCTCTGTGAGCCGTACCATTCAGGCAACTGACCAGCTCGTAGACGGTTCCGTCCAGATCTATTACCAGGTGAGCTGAAACCTCACACCTCTTACTCGAGACGATGTCCAGCGTACCCTGGAGATCCACAGCCGTATAATGCAAGACTAGAAACTCTACTGGAATTTCCCGGTCATCAAAGTTAGGGCTGGGATGTGAAATGAAACTTAGAACCATTAATTTGCCTGTAAAAAATCTGGAGTCCGTTGAATTTATAGACTAACCAGCCCACTAGTCTGAGATCAAGGGCGCATTTTAATTGAGCCATGGCCAGTTTTTCAAATGAATGTTTGAAGGATTCAGAACCGATCAACTTCATCTCTTGTTACTTTTCTGATAGCCCTCAATGGCTTCCTGACGACGTTTGCTGACCGCCAGCTGTTCCTGCACACGATCTCGCTCCAGCTGGCAGGCCGATATCATTTCCCGGTAGAGCGTTTGCAGCTCTTCGAGCAGCGCCTTCCCCTCTTCGGAGGGAGCTGAGCCACTTTCCAGAGTTTCTTCAATTGCCTGACGGGCTTCAGTATCCAGAGCTTCCAGCGTTGTCCAGTCCCTGTTACGGATAGCCTCCCCGAGATTAAAAATGGACTCCCGGAGTTTCTCTTTGGTAATGTCAGGTTTTTTCATCGGTAACCTCTTTACCATCAGCGATGCCAGCCTGAGCCTGAGTGTAGACAGTCATGCTAACGCCATCTGTCATGTGTATTATCCAGATTGATGATCACTCTCATTTATATCGCTGAATTATTGCTATTGTTTATGCTCGACAGATTATTGGTCAGCAAGACTTAATACAGTAGACATGACAGTACTGCCCTTCAATGATGTGCCTGAACACAAAGCTATATTGCTTTGGATTAAGCAGGCTCTCATCTGGAATTTTCTCTTCATGCTTTATCGTGAATATGATAAGAATGGAATGAAGGTGTGTGGATCATTCAAGCGCGAGCAGGAGGCTGCGTGAAAAACCTGTTTATTTATCTGAAAAGTCTTTCTTTGCTCTCAGGATTTAAAAAATATCCTTATGGACTCAATCTGCTTTTACTGTCCGGTTTTTCAGCGATTGCTTTTGCCGGGATTGCTTTTGCAGAAGTAACAACAGACAAGCCAGCCGACCTGAGTCTCACTCAGGTTATTGCGCCTCTGTTTTTTGTCATTTTGCTGATATTTGCCCTAGCCTGGATTGTAAAGAAATTGAACGTAGGCACACCCGCCGTTGGCCAGGGAATAAAAGTGGTCTCCAGCGTTCCGGTTTCCAGTCAAGCCAGGGTCTGTCTGATTCGTATAGGCGAAAAAGATATCTTGCTGGGGGTCACCAACCAGCAAGTCAATTTGATTCACAGGTTCGATGAATCTCCCCTGCCCCCTGATAACAGGCAAAACCAGCAGGATTTTGCCGTTCAGTTCAAAAACCTGCTAAAAGGTGGAAACTCAAAGTAAGCCGCTACCTTTTTCCTGCTCATTTCATCTTTCACAGGAACGGCCTCTTTCCAATCCTGAAAAAGTATTGAGTGAAGATATGGAGTGGACGTCAGGATTATGAGCAGAATAATAGAATTCCCCTGATATCGACTCATAGTGTTTTTTCAGTAAACGCCCTCTGGGAATGAACGTGTAATATTCACCACGAATGACAATGCGATATAAGCCTTCTTTGTCGTACATATCGGGTGTCCATTCGACGGTAGCCACTCCCGCCTGCCATTTGAACCGGGTAGTCCAGTCATCATCTGTGGCAACCGTATCCCATGATCCTGTGCAGTCATTCTTCCTCTGCACATAAAAAAAACTATCGAGATCCATACCTGATCTTGGGTGTGATGCAATATATTGAAGCTTCACTGACTGGCCTGAGTGAATATTACCCTGACTGTCAGTCATTATACTTCCATATTGGATATCTTCTTTTTCCAGGATGTCATCCATATGAACATCGTCGTACAGATAACTCAAATCCAACGGCATTGCCTCATCCGCGGGAGGCTGCTCCTTTTTACTCAACTGCATGGAAAGACTTGAAAAAGCCTGCATCATGGCACTAAGCTCCCAAGGGCCGTATAAGGTGGATGCTCCCTCATAGTGCTGTTTGTCGAACTCCTCTGCGGTGGTCAGATAACTGGCATAATCGTTGGAATACCCGGCGATCACAATATGCCTGGAAGGAATACCTGAGAGTTTTGACAACCTTTTTCGAAGCCGTCTTCCAGCCATAACTGTCGGCTCAACAGGTAGGGCAGCAATCTGAAAATTGCCCAGCCGGGCGAGCATCAAGGGCAGGACTTCGGGGACCCAGGGCTGGTTAATGACTTCCCGGTGCATATTGCCTGAGGGAAACACATCATTGAAATAGTGAAAGTTTTTCCGACTTCCCAATGACAGCATGACCGGCTTGGGCTTCTGACATATCAGTTCTTGTTCGGACGGCGAGGTCAGAAAATCGGTCACCATTCTGATCCACCATTGCTCATTATTTCGGCCTTCATAGGCCCCAAGTAACAACCTCACCAGATAGGGCGGCCGACCATCTTCCGTACCTGCGGCAAAACTGTAACCCATGGCTGGATTGCAGGTTTTTACTGGCTTCTGCTGCCCTGAATATTCTTGCCGGACTTCATAGTTGGAAAAGTCCACCCAGTTATGCACCGAATCAATGGGTCCATAAACTCTGTTGCCTCTGGAATTAAAAAGTTCCAAGGCTTTTTTAAACTGTCTTTGACCGATCTCCCTGACATTTTCTTCTGGAGTTTTACCGGGCCCGGTGCCATCAAGATTCAGGTTAGGTGTCATGTCCCCGGCATTGGTTTGTGGAAAGGCTGCAACGAAAGAAGGCACTCCCCAGTTGTACTTTGCGTAGCGTTCAAAAGCCCAGCTGGCATAACCTTTGTTATCACTGCTCAACAGGAGGTTACTGCGGGGATAGGAGACTGCATGGGTTGCAAACCAGGTGATAGCGCCTAATGGTCTGCCGCCCCGGGCAAACCTGAGTTGCTGAACAAACCGGTCGATAGAGCCTCGTCGGCTGGCATCTACATTGTTTTCATAAGCAGACAGTGACCGATTGCGGCTGGCATTGTCCAACAACCCCATTTTCATCCGGACCTCAGAAGGAGCAAGGTCTTTATGGGCCATTCTGATGGCCTGGATAATGCCCGACACCATCTTTTCAAAAGCCCGGTCATCGAATACGCCATAGGGCATATTGTATAGAAAGTGGTGAGACTGACCGGCTGCGGCACTGTGGGTATGAGTCGCTGACAGGATGACGTTGTGGCGGTTATAAAGAGAACCAAACTGTTGTTCCAAGCGAGATAGAACCGCCTGATAAACACTGGCAAAAACCGCTCCGGCATCAATGATCACAATAGCAAGACGATGACTTTCTCTTCCCTGACTCACTATAAAGGCTCTGGCCCACTGCCGATCATTGATTCCGGCACTTATCTGGCTGCCGTCGGCATATCCCATCATGCCACTGCCTACTGCCGGGCCGGTGATGTCCGCTTTACTGACCCCGACCCAATAGGAAGCATTGACCCAGGATGCCAAAAAGAGAAACATCAAAAAAAGGCTGCCGGAAGAAAAAGTAAGCCGGTTCATAAAATACCCTATCCATTCAGAAGAGCGGAGTATAGCTAGCTCTCAGATCAGACAAAGCCCATGGAACAGTCAATTGGGGAAAACTACCATAAAAAACCACAACAAAGACACAGTTATCCAACAAGTTATCCACAGGCTGCAGGTAAAACTCTGGTTCCCATACGCTATCTCAAACTGTAGATACTGGCTTTTGGTGGGGATGCGTTCCCACGCTTGGCGGGAACGCGTTGCAGGAGCTTTGCGAAACGCTCTTTAAGGTGGCAAGGATACCAATTCTACTGGATCGTTACTGCTTCATCATCATACCGACCAGTTGCAGCATCTGCATTTCTGTCTGGCAAATTTTCTGAAGATCTTCCTGGGTCTCCCGGCTCATATCACCCAATCGATCATTCATTTCATCCTGTCCATGCCATTTTTCAGCGGCCATATCTTCCGGGTAAGCCGCTACCAGTCTGTTATGGAGTCCCTGCTGCTTTTCCCAGAGAACACTCAACATAATGATAAGAATGGGAGGAGCTTGCCCCGTCAGAGAACGAAGCTTGATATAGGTCCAGTACAACTGAGCAATCCGAAAAGTGCTGTTGCGCAGACACAAAAGGGATAGATAAGCTTCTTCCTGATCAGTCATGGAGTGTCTCCTCAGTCCATATAGAACACCCGGAACTCGTTATCAGAAGACTTACGGCTGTCTTCAGGCTTGAGCAACACTGCGGATGAAGATCACTTCGACAGCGTTCAGAAAGTGATCCATAAAATCACTGTAACATGGTCATCATAAATGCCCATAGAGAAAATCGACCCGTTTTCCAGCATCTAAACAGAAGGCACCGATGACCGGAAAAACCACTGCTTCAAAAAAGTTATCCACTTTTCCACAAAAACCCTGATCAAACCCCTGAATGAACTGTGGATAAGTGAGAAACTGCCTCTGAATCTGGCTTCTTTGAAGCACTGATCAAAAAACAATCAGCTCATCGATGAATCACTCCCTGCCAACCAGTGGGCGTTGCAAAACTCTAACATCGCAAAACTCTAACAGCTCGCTCCCACGCTCTGAGGTCGTCATTCCCGCGAAGGCGGGAATCCAGCGCCAACGGTGGATCTCTGCCTTCTCGGGGATGACAAGGCCAGGGGGGCACCGGGCAGTAGGGTTCTGGTGGTGAGTCAGTGTGGATTCCCGCCTTCGCGGGAATGACGAGAATGAAGCCGGGAATGACGAGAATGAAGCCGGGAATGACGAGAATGAAGCCGGGAGTGACGAGAATGAAGCCGGGAATGACGAGAATGAAGCCGGGAGTGACGAGAATGAAGCCGGGAGTGACGAGAATAAAGCCGGGAATGACGGGCGTCAATTCGTTCCCACGCTGGAGAGAGTTTCACGACACCCTCAGGAGCGTGGGAACGAGCTGTTGAAGTTTTGCGACAGCCTCAGCATTTAACATCTTGAGACTATTTAAAACTACTTGAGAACAACGCCAGGCGACTGCCTTATCACGCGTCTGATGCCAAGCCAGCCTGACAGCCCAATCAGCAGGGCACTGACAATGGGAAGCGTAAACCAGAGCCAGATCGCTGGCTGCCAGGAAAGCTCGAAGACCTGAACATTCAACCACCCGCTACAGATTTCTGTGCCCACCACAGCCATCACGCCGGAGAATGCCCCCAGAATGAAAAACTCACCTGCCTGCATGATCACAAGTTGCTTTCTGCTCCCACCCAGAGATCGAATCAGAGCTCCCTCACGCAGTCGGGTATCCAGGCTGGCCTCTATGGCCGATGCCAGAACCAGTAAACCCGCCAGTAACAGCGCCAGAAGCATGGCCTCCACCGCAAGAATGGATTGCTCAAGCATCACCTGGACCTGACGGATAACAGCATCCATATCCAGCAGACTGATGGTTGGAAACTGTCGAACCAGTTCATTCAACACCAGCCGATCCTGCTGTGGCAGATAAAAACTGTTCAGCCAGGTCGCTGGCAAACCTTTCAGTGAAGCTTCTGGCAGAATCATGTAAAAGTTGGGTTGGAACGACTCCCACTGAACTTCCCTGATACTGGTGACTTCGGCAGTCACTTTGGTACCTGCAATCGTAAACGTTAGTTCATCACCCAAATCGACCCCCAGATGCTCAACAATAGACCTCTCAATGGAAATCTCACCGGTATCACCCGGTTGCCACCACTCCCCTGCCACTATCTTGACTTCAGACCTGGGCCGGTCTGACCAGGTCATGTTCAGCTCACGATGCAGGGAGTTATGATTCCTCTGCTCTTCTGTAACAGCCTCTTTGGCCGGCAGCCCATTGATTTCAATCAGTCGACCCCGAACCATAGGATAGAGAGTGGTTCCGTTTATATCATTGCTCTGCAAGAAGTTCTGAAAGGATTTCACTTCTGCTGGCTGAATATTGATGGCAAAGTAGTTGGGGGTTTTCTCAGGTAATTGTTGTTGCCAGCGTTCCAGCAAATCCGTTCTTACCAACAACACCAGTGCCATAGCCATGAACGTCAGGGTGAAAGCTGTTAACTGGGCAGACGTTTGTCCCTGTTCTTGCAACAGACGTTTCAGGCCAAGCCGCCAGGGCATGGGTACGGGCTGCCCGGACAAACGACGCTGAACGCTTGCCAGTCCAGCTTTGATAGTCAGCGTGATCAGTAATATGACGGCGCTGACTCCAAGAATCATTCCCACTGTCATCAACAACTGGCCTGTGTGGTACCAGAGCAGCACCAGCATGGCAATCAGAGACAGCCCATATACCGACCAGACGCCTGCGGCGGCTGGTGTCAGCTCACGCCTGAGTACCCTCAGTGGCGTAACGTCCTTCAGCCTCAGTAAAGGAGCCAGCCCAAATCCGACCAGTGTAATAATGCCGGTCAAACCACCCACTATCATGGGTAGAGGACCGGCCTCAGGGAGCCATGGGGGCAAAACATTCGCCAACAGTTTGACCACTCCCACCTGTAAGAGCCAGCCAATGATGACACCGGGTATTGAAACCAGAACAGCCATCCAGAGCAGTTCTCCGACAAAAATCTGCATGAGCTGATTCTGCTGTGCGCCCATGCACCGCATCACTGCGATACCATCAAAGCGTCGTTCAGCAAAACGACGACTGGACATAGCAACCGCGATACCGGCCAGAAGCATGGCCGCAATACTGCCCAGACCCAGAAACTGCTTTAACAGTACGACAGAACCGCGCAGGTCTTCACGGTCGTCTTCTGCCAGATTCAGCTTTTCGCTGTCGGATAAAAGGGGCTCAACCTTACTTTTGAATGTGGCCAGCTGTTCTGCTTCACCTGCAATCAATGTTCTCCAGTGAACCCGACTACCCGGCTGGATAATTCCAGTCGCACCCAGATCGCTGATGTTAAACATCAGACGGGGTGACAGACTGTAAAAGCCACTGCCGCGATCGGTTTCCAGAGTGATGGCTCGAGCGACTTTGAACTCTGCTTCCCCTAGCAACAGAGTGTCGCCCACTTCCACTTCCAATAGTGGAAACAGTCTGGGTTCGAGCCAGACTTCTCCTTCTGCAGGTGTATCCTCAGTCACTTCATCCGCTACAAAAGGCTGATCAGCCGTTCGCATGTGTCCACGCAGAGGATAATTAAGGGTGACTGCTTTTGCTGAAACCAGCTGCATTTGGTCTCCAGCCATAACCACCGACGGAAACTCCAGAACAGTGGCCTGTTCAACGGGTTGGTCCTCTATGGCCTGACTGACCTCTTCAGACAGCTTTTTGGAACTGCTGATGACCAGATCCGCACCCATCACCTCGGCCACCTGTCGACCCAATGAAAGCTGAAGCCTGTCACTGAAAATCGCAATAGAGGTGCTGACGCTCACGGCCATCAGAAGGGATAGCATCAGCAGCCAGAGTTCACCGGATCGCCAGTCCCTCAGCAGAAAACGCCACGAAAGCAAAAGACTTCGACTCATTTCAGTGCTCCGGGATGTTCAACTTTCTTTTCTTCAGCCTTCTCTTTGGATATCTCTTCTTCCAGGTGCCCCCGGGTCAACTTTAAAACTCGCTGACAGCGGTGGGCCAACTGCAAATCGTGAGTCACCAGAACCAGTGTCGTTTTGTTCTCACGGTTCACTTCGAAGAGCAAGTCAATAATACTTTCCCCGGTTTTCTCATCCAGGTTGCCCGTCGGTTCGTCAGCAAACAATATTTCCGGCTGCCCGGCAAAAGCCCTGGCAATGGCCACCCGCTGTTGCTCCCCGCCGGATAGCTGTTTCGGGTAGTGAGTCAGCCTTTCAGATAAACCCACCCTGTCGAGTAACGTTCTGGCATCTGCCTCTGCGTTCTCTTTTCCTGCCAGTTCGAGGGGTAACATGACGTTTTCCAGAGCGGTCAGATTAGGCAGAAGATGGAAAGACTGAAAAACAAAACCGGTATGATCGGCCCTGACCCGGGCTCTGGCGTCTTCATCAAGATGATCAATCCGGTTACCAGCGAGAGCCACCTCGCCTTCAGTAGGCTGATCAAGACCGGCAAGAACGCCCAAGAGAGTGGATTTTCCGGACCCTGAAGTCCCGATGATGGCGACAGACTCCCCGGACTTGATCTTGAGATCGAGTCCGGACAAGATGGTGAGCGAACCACTCTGGGCTGTCACTGTTTTACTCAGGGATTGCGCCGAAACGGCAATGGAGGATTCTGTGCTAATGGTCATACGCAGTTGTTTGCCGATGTTTAAATTAATTGTTATTGGGCGGTTGTGTTCCGTGAAAAATAGTTTTCGTTGCCCGCGTTCATATTCGAAGATGACACAAAATAGTTTTCTTCGCTTATGCTTTTTAATACGTTCATGGTTGCTTATCGGATGTTTCGCACTAGGCTGCAGTACAGCAGCCATTGCTGCTGAGAAAACCCTGCTGGTTTTCGGCGACAGTCTCAGTGCGGCTTACGGTATTGAAATTAATCAGGGCTGGGTTTATTTATTACAGCAAAAAATGCAACAAACCAACCCCGACTGGAAAGTAGTCAATGTCAGTATCAGTGGTGAGACAACAGCAGGAGGCTTGAGTCGGCTAAAAACGACACTGGATAAATATAAGCCTGACCTCATGCTATTGGAATTAGGTGCAAACGACGGGCTGCGGGGTACTTCTCTAAAGAGCACGAAACAGAATCTTGAAAAAATGATTGAAATGGCTCAGGCCAACAAAGTCAGAACCGTCCTGTTTGAGATGCAGATCCCTCCCAATTATGGTCCGCTCTATACCCGTAAATTTACAAATATTTTTCAGGAACTGGGCAAAACCTATAACCTGACTGTTGTGCCTTTCTTTCTGTCAGGAGTAGCGGGTAACAGTGACTTGAATCAGCCCGATGGCATCCACCCAATCGCCGGAGCACAACCAAAACTGCTTGAAAATGTCTGGACCAGTCTCCAGCCACTCCTGGAGTAGCATTAAATCGCCCAAGTGTCTGCCAGCAAGCCTGCGAAAAGACTGACGTCGGCAGACTCCGATCCTGGACGAACTCTTCATATCATCGGTTTGGGCGGGACTTATACCAATCGAACTTTCTAACTCACTATTTTGCTGAAGATTTGAGCTTTAATCCTGCGTTGGCGATCGTCGCCATAGCTGAGGCTATGACTCCTCGCGCCGCCTTGTCTTAAGGCTTAAATCTCCATGCTCATCATGGGAGTTAGAAAGCAGGATTGGTATTACCTTTATTTCAAGAAATATTTGGACTGGCAGTTCAAAATTTTAGTCTATGCTCACATTCGTTTTTTTATGAAGGACGGATTTAGATGTGAGTCATTATTTTATTCATCAATTGAGATGGCTTCTTTTCTTTGTTTTGTTATTTAGCCTGCAAGTGCAGGCTATATTGCGGCAAAGAGAGTGAGCCCGGTAAGAAAGCGCAAATGTTGTGCCAAACCTGTGATTCCGGGAAACTTACTGCTCCACCTGGCGGTCCGTCATCCCCTACTCATGAAGGTTTGAAAAGTTTCGCAGCTGGAAAAAACGCCACCAGGGCAACAAACGATGAGATACCTGCTCCCCCATGGTTAGACTCGTCACCTTTGGGATCTTGTTAGCGAAAGGTGAAAATGAATATATTGGTGGCTCGAGTTCAAGTCAGTGATAAGACTATGGATGCTTTTGAGCGGGAAGATGGCAAAGCATATGCTAAGGCAGTTGCTAAGTTACTTTCCAGGAATATGGACAAGATTGCCGGAAACATGAAGGTGGATCAACTGGACATGTGTTTCGAGGAGGAGCATCACGATCATAAGAAAAGGGAGAGGCAGGATCATCAACACCGGCATAAGTCCCTGGCATATTTTGTGTATCACTTTGAAAAGCAAATGAAGTGGCAATGTCGGGAAGAGCAAATGGGGATGATGCAAAAGCTGCATCAGGCAGCGCTTGGTGCAGGAGCTTTAGAAACAGAAAACTCGCCAATCCATGAAAAGGCAAGAACTTTGACTCGTGAGAGAGTCACGAAAATAGAGCCACTTCAATGGCCGAACCTGTCAGGTATCGGAATGACTCTCCTGCTCAGTACTGAGTTTCAGAACGACCAACTGACGATGGATCTTACTTCTGTTTATCAGGCTATTCAGGAAGGAAGTATGATACAGCTGATTATTACTCAAACGGTGGCAGCAAATGAGGGTAATCAGGCTGCCGCTGGCATACCTTTGTGGTTGATGCTTGGCGCTATTATTCCAGACCCTGCCATGAACGGTGATAAAGAGTCTACGGATATGCAGCTGTTAATCGGAACCCAGAAGCCACTGCAGGTTAATCAGCAAAACTTAATGAACGTACTCATAGCCACAATGGAGATAGCGGGTCAAAACGAGCACAATGCTGATTTATCTTTACACTTTTTTCTCAGCCCTCAAATCAACATTCAGGATAACGAAGATCCTCTACCACCAATCCCCAATATCGAAAATTCGATTAATCCTAATCTTCCCGTTAGCGGATTTGCCACTAAGTAAAGCCTTTTAACGTCGAAATAAGACAATAACTGCAATCAGTACGCACTTAGAAGTCAGAAGACGTTTGTTCTGCTGGTTCCAATGTATGACGACAGGATTAGACCGCCTGACCATCTGCCAGCCTGATGCGCAACCTCTGTTCAGTCACGGAGTTTTCAAAGCAATTTTTTCCGCCGTTCGCCGGTAATGGTTTCTAAGTACTCAGCCATACGGAATCTATGATTTCGTATGGCTGAGTACTTACGGGAATTTCCTGCTTTTCAGATTGGAAACTGGGCTCACCTTCAGGCTCATTTCATATTGGAAAAGACTTTTTGGCTGGCAGTGCAAAATTTTAGTCTAAGCTCATGTTCATTTCTTAATTAATAGCGAATTGAGATATGCATTATTATTTTATTTATCAATCGAAATGGCTTTCTTTATTAGTTTTTTTATCTAGCGTGCAAGTGCTGGCTACACCCTGTAAAAATTGCGGCAAAGAGACTGAGCACGGGAAGGATGGGCAAATGTTCTGCCAAGCCTGTGATTCCGGCAAGTCTGCTTCTCCACCTCCTGATTCGTCATCCTCCGCTGATGAAAGTTTGAAAAGCTCTGCAGCTAAAAACGCCACCGGAGCAACGAACTCTGAGAATCTTTTTCCCAAGTTTTATGTGTTACCTTACAGTATCTTGTCGTTTGACGCGGATGAAAATGATGATGTGCTTGTCGCTCAGGCTCGATTGAGTGGCTTGGCTATCGATGCTTTTGAGCGTGGAAATGGCGATGCATTGGCTGAGTATATTGCTCAAAATCTGATAGATCTTGCTGGTCTTATGAAGGTGAATCATCTGAAAATCAATTTTGTGGAGGGGGGTCGACTGCAACGGCTATCGGCGATGGTGGAGCAAAAGCAAAAGCAAAAGCAGTTGGAGAAAAAGCAAAAACAGTTGGAGTTTTTGCAAAAAATGCACCAGGCAGTGCTCAGTGCAGGAGCTGCTGAAGGAACAAAAATAGTAAAGATGCCAATCCATGAAAGGGTAGAAGATCTGACTCATGAAAGAGCCAGGAAAATAGACCCATCTCAATGGCCGGACCTGTCAGATATGGGAATGGTTCACCTGCTCACTGCTGAGTTTCAGAATTCCCCACTGATGATGGATCTTACTTCTGTTTTTCAAGCTATTCAGGAAGGAAATATGATACAGCTGATCATTACTCGAATGGCGGAAGCAGATGAGGGCAATAAGACTGCCGAAGGCACAGTTACGCCTCTGATATTCGCAGCTATTATTCCAAACCCTCTTATGGAAGGTCAAACAGAGTCTGCGGATATGCACCTGTTATTGGGAAGCCCGCCACTGCATGTTAATAAAGATAATTTAATGAGCGCACTCACAGCCGTTATGAATGTAGTCAGTGAATACGAGCACAATGCTGATTTATCTTTACACTTTTTTCTGAGCCCTCCAATCAATATTCAGGATAACGAAGATCCTCTGGCATCAATCCCCAATATCGAGAATTCGATTAATCCTAATCTT
Source organism: Endozoicomonas sp. 8E (assembly GCF_032883915.1). Lineage (NCBI taxonomy): Bacteria > Pseudomonadati > Pseudomonadota > Gammaproteobacteria > Oceanospirillales > Endozoicomonadaceae > Endozoicomonas > Endozoicomonas sp. 8E. The sequence continues at coordinate 7,001,028 of NZ_CP120717.1, forward strand.
CCCGTTAGCGGATTTGCCACTAAGTAAGGCCTTTCGACCTCGGAATAAGACAATAACTGCCAGCATGATGCGCAACCTCTGTTCAGTCACGGAGTCTTCAAAGCGATTTTTTTCCGCCGTTCGAAGGTAATGGTTTCTGCGGGAGTTGACTGCTTTTCAAATTGGAAACTGGGCTCAGCTTCAGGATCATTTCATATTGGTAGAGACTTTCTGGTCGGCAGTACAAAATTTTAGTCTATGCTCATATTCGTTTTTTTTATTAAGGACTGATTGGGATATGCATCCTTATTTTATTCATAAATCGAGATGGCTTTCTTTATTTGTTTTGCTATCTAGCGTGCAAGTGCTGGCTGACCCCTGTAGCAATTGCGGTAGACAGAGTGAGCCCGGTAAGGATGGGCAAATGTTCTGCCGAACCTGTGATTCCGGGAAGTCTGCTTCTCCACCAACTGATCTGTCATCCTCCACTGATGATGGTTTGAAAAGCTCTGCAGCTCAAAACGCCACCGGAGCAACGAACTCTGAGATACCTGCTCCCGAGTTATATCCGATACTCTATAATTTCTTGTCGTTAGTGAACGATGACAATGATGAGTCAATTGCTCGTGTTCAAGTCGGTAGCATGCGTATTTATGCTGTTGAACGGGAAGATGGCGATGTCATTGCCTCATTGGCTGAGCTAATTACTCTGAATCTCATAAATCTTTACGATCTCATTGAGTTGGATGCTCTGAAAGTTGAGCCGGAGGAGGACTCCCTGAGGCTATTGGGTAAGTGGGAGGTGGGGGTCCGCCTGCAAAACCTATTGGAGATAGTGGAGCAAAGACCAAAGCTATTAAAGATAGCGATGCAAGAGCAAGAGCTATTTGAGACAGCGGAGCAGGGGCAAAAGCTATTGGGGATGTTTCAGCTGAGGCAAACGCAGTTGAAGTTCTTGTTAAAACTGCATCAGGCGTTGCTTAGTGAAGATACTGTTTCAGTGAGACTAATAAAGACGCCAATGCATGAAAAAGCAGAAGCTCTGGGTCGTAAAATAGCTGCGGCAACAGACCCATCTCAATGGCCGGACTTGTCCGATATGGGAATGGTTCACCTGCTTACTGCTGAGTTTCAGAATTCACCACTGACGATGGATCTTACTTTTGTTTTTAACGCTATTCAGCAAGGAAATATGGTACAGCTGATCATTACTCAAGCGACGGTAGCAGATGAAGGCAATCAGGCTGTCGCAGGCACAGTGAGGCCTGTGATGCACGGAGCTATTATTCCAAACCCTATTATGAACGCTCAAACAGTGCCCATGAATATGCATCTGTTATTGGGAACCCTGCCACTGCATGTTAATCAAGATAATTTAATGAACACGCTCACAGCCATTATGGGGACGCTCGCTGAAAACGAGCACAATGCTCATTTATCCTTACACTTTTTTCTGCCTCCTCAAGCGTATATTCAGGATAACGAAGATCCTCTATTATCAATCCCCGATATCGAACATTCGATTAATCGTAATCTTCCCGATAGCGCATTGTCACAGAAGCTGCAATAAGACTATCAGTGCAATCATCACGGACTCAGAAGTCAGAAGACGTTTGTTCTGATGGCGCGAATTGACCACATCCTGAATTGGCCTCCGATCCTGGAAGAGCCCCACATATCATCGGGTTGGGCGGGACTAGCCTTTCTTTAAGAAATTTTCTGACTGGAAAAGCAAAATTTTAGTCTATGCTCACATTCGTTTTTTTATTAAGGGCGGATGGGATATGCATCCTTATTTTATTCATCAATCGAGATGGCTCTTTTTATCTGTTTTATTATTTAGCCTGCAAGTGCTGGCTACCCCCTGCAAGAATTGCGGCAAAGAGAATGAGCCCGGTAAGATTAGGCAAATGTTCTGCCGAACCTGTGATTCCGGGAAGTCTGCTTTTCCACCACCTGATCCGTCATCCTCCGCTGATGAAGGTCTGAAAAGCTCTGCAGCTCAAAATGTCAGCGGAGCAACGAACTCTGAGATACCTGCTCCCGAGTTATATCCGAAAAACTATAATTTCCTGTTCTTGGAGAAGGACGACAATGATGAGTTAATTGCTCGAGTTCAAATCGGTAGCATGCTTATTTCTGCTGTTGAGCGCAAAGGCAGCGATTTGTATGCCACATTAGCTGAGCTAATTGCTCTGGATCTCATAAATCTTTACGATCTCATTAAGTTGGATATTCTGAAATTTGAGCGGGAAGAGGGCGATGTGTATGCCACACTGGCTGAGCTAACTGCTTTGAATCTCATAGATCTTTACGATCTCATTAAGTTGGATGTTCTGAAAGTTGAGCGGGAGGAGGGGGACTCCCCAAAGCCATTGGATAAGCGGGAGGAGAGGGACCGTCTGCAAAACCTGTTGGAGATAGTGGAGCAAGTACAAAAGCTATTGGAGGTAGCGGGGCAAGGGCAATTGGGGAGGTTGAAGCTGAGGCAAACGCAGTTGAAGTTCTTGTTAAAACTGCATCAGGCGTTGCTTAGTGAAGATACTGTTTTAGTGAGACTAATAAAGACGCCAGCCCATGAAAAGGCAGAATCTCTGAGTCGTAAAATAGCTGAGGAAATAGACCCATCTCAATGGCCGGACTTGTCAGATATGGGAATGATTCACCTGCTTACTGCTGAGTTTCAGAATTCACCACTGACGATGGATCTTACTTCTGTTTTTCACACTATTCAGCAAGGAAATATGGTACAGCTGATCATTACTCAAATGGCGGTAGCAGATGAAGGCAATCAGGCTGTCGCAGGCACAGTGAGGCCTTTGATACATGGCGCTATTATTCCAAACCCTATTATGAACACTCAAACAGTGCCTATGAATATGCATCTGTTATTGGGAACCCTGCCACTGCATGTTAATCAAGATAATTTAATGAACACACTTACAGCCATTATGGGGATGCTCGCTGAAAACGAGCACAATGCTCATTTATCCTTACACTTTTTTCTGCCCCCTCAAGCGTATATTCAGGATAACGAAGATCCTCTATTATCAATCCCCGATATCGAACATTCGATTAATCGTAATCTTCCCGATAGCGAATTGTCACCGAAGCTGTAATAAGACTATCAGTGCAATCATCACAGACTCAGTAGTCAGAAGACGTTTGTTCTGATGACTCTGTTCCATGCTGACGGGATTAAACCGTCTGCCAGGCTGCTGATTCTGGTGGCGCGATTTGACCACATCCTGAATTGGCCTCCGAACCGGGAACAGCCCCACATATCATCGGGTTGGGCGGGACTAGCCTTTCTTTAAGAAATTTTCTGGCTGGAAAAGCAAAATTTTAGTCTATGCTCACATTCATTTTTTTTATTAAGGGCGGATGGGATATGCATCCTTATTTTATTCATCAATCGAGATGGCTCTTTTTATCTGTTTTATTATTTAGCCTGCAAGTCTTGGCTACCCCCTGCAGGAATTGCGGCAAAGAGAGTGAGCCCGGTAAGGATGGGCAAATGTTCTGCCGAACCTGTGATTACGGGAAACTTACTTCTCCCCCCCCCAGTCCGTCATCCACTATTAATAAAGACTTGAAAAGATCCGCAGCCAGAATGAACGCCACTGAGGCGACGGACGATGAGTTACCTGCTCACTCAGAGTCAGATTCGTCACCCTTCAGGATCTGGGTAGTAAGTGATGAAAATGAAGATCTGTTGAATGTTCAAGTTGAAGTCAGTGACGGGACTGTGGATGCTTTTGAGCGAAAAGATGGAAATGCATATGCCAAGTCACTTGCTAAAGTACTCGCCCAGAATATGGCAAAGATTGCCAGAAACCTGAAGGTGAATCGACTGGACATTAGTTTCAAGGAGGAGCATCACTGTCATAAGAAAAAGGAGAGGCGGGATCATCAACATCTGCATGAATCCCTGGCATTTTTTATACATCACTTTCAAAAGCAGTTAGAGATGCAGGATCATCAAGAACTGCATAAATCTCTGACATTTTTTATAAGCCACTTCAAGCAGATGGAGGTGCGGGATCAGCTGCAAGAACAGCAGCAGGAGATGATGCAAAAACTGCATCAGGCAGCGCTTTATTCAGGAGCTTTAGAGAAAGAAAAGATGCCAATCCATGAAAAGGCAATAGCTATGACTCGTGAGAGAGCCACGAAAATAGACCCATCTCAATGGCCGAACCTGTCAGGTGTGGGAATGACTCTTCTGCTCAGTATTGATTATCAGAATGACCTGCTGATGATGGATCTTACTTCTGTTTTTCAGGCTATTCAGGAAGGAAATATGGTACAGCTTCTCGTTACTCAAACGGTGTCAGCAGATGAGGGCAATCAGGCTGCCGCAGGCACAACCAAGCTGTACATGCTTGGCGCAATTATTCCAGCCCCTGATATAAACAGTGATACAGTGTCTACGGATATGCACTTGTTAATCGGAACCCAGCAGCCACTGCATGTTAATCAACAAAATTTAACGAACATACTTATAGCCGCTAAGGAGGTGGCTGGTGAATACGAGCACGGTGCTGATTTATCTTTGTACTTTTTTCTGAGCTCTCAAATCAATATTCAGGATAACGAAGATCCTCTATCATCGATTCCCAATATCGAACATTCGATTAATCGTAATCTTCCCGGTAGCGCATTGTCACCGAAGCTGTAATAAGACAATAAGTGCAATCATCACAGACTCAGGAGTCAGAAGACGTTTGTTCTGATGGCGCGATTTGACCACATCATGATTTGACCTCCAATCTTGGAGGAGCCCTCATATCATCGGGTTGGGCAGGACTAGTCTTTCTTTAAGAAACTTTCTGACTGGAAAGGAAAAATTTTAGTCTATGCTCAGATTCGTTTTTTATTAAAGGCGGATTGAGGTATGCATCATGATTTTACTCATCAATCGCGATGGCTCTTTATATCTGTTTTGTTATTTAGCCTGCAAGTGTCGGCTACCCCCTGTAAGCATTGCGGCAAAGAGAGCGAGCCCGATAAAAATGGGCAAATGTTCTGCCAAACCTGTGATTCCGGAAAGTCTGCTTCTCCATCCCATGATCCGTCATCCTCCTCTGATGAAGGTTTGAAAAGCTCTGCAACCGAAAAGAAGGTCGCCGAAGCAACAAACGATGAGATACATGCTCTGGACAAGACGATGATTACCAAGTTCAGGGAGCTGTGGAAACAGGTGATGGACTCGTGGGGTCCGCTGCAAGCACAGCCGGAGATGATGCAAAGGCTGCATCAGGCAGAACTTAGTGCAGGAGCTACAGAGACAGAAAGGATGCCAATCCATGAAAAGGTAAGAGCTTTGATCCGTAAGAGATACCCGAAAGAAAACCGATTTAAATCGTCGAACATTTCATATATGAAAAAGGTTTATCTGCTCAGTGTCGGGTTTAAGAATTCCCAACTGGCGATGGATCCTGCTTCTATTTTTAAGGTTATTCAGAAAGGGGATATGATACAACTGAGCATTACTGCTCACATGGTGGCAGCAGATGCGGGCAATCAGGCTGCCGCAGCCACAACCAGGCTGCTGGAGATTCATGGAGCTATTATTCCAGACCCTGCTACGGAGGGTCATGCAGAGTCTACGGATATGCACCTGTTCATCGGAACTCAGCAGCCACTGCGTGTAAATCAACAAAATCTAATGAGCGTACTCACAGCCACTATGGAGGTAGTTGCTGAAAACGCGCACGATAATGATGCATCTCTACACTTTCATTTGATCCCACAAACGTCTATTCCGCCTGACGAAGATCCTCTACTGCCATCCTCTAATATCGAAAATTGGATTAATCGTAATCTTCCCGGTAGCGGATCTGCCGCTGATAAGTTGTGACGCTGGAATAAGACAATAACTGCAACCATCGCAGACTTAGAAGTCAGAAGACGTTTGTTATGATGGCGCGATTTGACCACATCATGAATTGACCTCCGATCCCGGAAGAGCCCCTCATATCATCGGGCCGGGCGAGACTGGCCTTTCTTTAAGAAATTTTCTGCCTGGAAAAGCAAGATTTTAGTCTATGCTCACATTCGTCTTTTTATTAAGGGCGGATTGGAGTATGCATCCTTATTTTATTCATCAATCAAGATGGCTCTTTTTATCTTTTTTGTTATTTAGCCTGCAAGTGTCGGCTACCCCCTGTAAGAATTGCGGCAAAGAGCGAACTCCCGGTAAGGATGGGCAAATGTTCTGCCAAACCTGTGATTCCGGAAAGTCTGCTTCTCCACCTGATGGTCCGTCATCCGGGAAGGCCGCCGGAGCAACCAACGATGAGACAGCCGCTACCCCCGAGCTTGATCCGACGACCTATTCTCTCTTTTTTGTAAAAGATGAAGATGCGTTGATGACTCAAGTTCTGATTAGCGAGGCGTCTTTAGCTGCTGCTGAGGAAGAAGGTGGTGATGCATTTGTCAAGGCCTTTGCCAAGAGAGTTGTCAGGAATCTGGTAGACACTGCCCGAAACATGAATGTAAGTCACATGGTAGTTCGGACGGACAAGTGGGATAAACAAATAAAGCAGGTGGAGATGATGCAAAAAGTGCGCCAGGCACAGCTTAGTGCAGGCGCTGAAAAGACAAATAAGGTGCCAATCCATGAAAAGGCAAAAGCCTTGACTATTGAGCGAGGCATGAAAATGGACCCATCTCAGTGGCCGGATCTGTCAGATCTGGGGATGACTCACCTGCTCAGTGTTGAGTTTCAGAATTCCCCACCTGTCATAGATCTTACTTCTGTTTTTCAGGCTATTCAGGAAGGAAATATGATACAGCTGTTCATCACCAAAACGTTGGCAGCAGATGAGGGCAATCAGGCTGCCGCCAGAACAGTTACTACGATGCTGGGTGGATCTATTATTCCGGACCCTGCTATGGACGGTAATGCAGAGTCCACGGCTATGCACCTGTTAACGGGGCTCGTGCCACTGCGTGTTAATCAACAAAATTTAATGAACGTGCTCATGGCCACTATGGAGATAATTGCTGAAAACGCGCACAACGCTGATTTATCATTACACTTTTTTCTGAGCCCTCCAATCAATATTCAGGATAACGAAGACCCTCTATTATTAACCCCTGATATCGACTACATGAAACTCCTGACCGAAGCCGTACCGCATTCAGTGTAAGGCTATGTGACCCTGAAACAGGGCAATAGGTGCTGTCATCACAGACTCAGGAGTCAGAAGACGTTTGTTCTGCTGATTCTGATGCTGCAGTTTGGCCGCATTATGAACTGACCGCTAATCCTGGGCGAGCACATGAATTCTTCTGGCTTGCAGTGCAAAATTTTAGCCTATGCTCATATTCGTTTTTTTTATTAAGGACGAATTGGGATATGCATCATTCTTTTATTCATCAATCGAGATGGCTTTCTTTATTTGTTTTGTTACTTAGCGCGCAAGTGCTGGCTGCACCGTTTACCTGTAAGAGGTGCGGCAAAGAGCTGTTCTGCCGAACCTGTGATTCCGGGAACTCTACTTCTTCACCTTCTGGTCCGTCATCCTGTGCTGATGAAGATATAAAAAGCTCTGCAGCTAAAAGCACCACCGATGCAACGATCTCTGAGATACCTGAACCCGAGGCGTTTCATCCGATACCCTACAGATTCTCGTCGGTAGAGAGGGGTGAAAATGGTGATTCGTTGATGGTTGAAGTTAAAGTCCGAGGCAGGGTTATTGATGCTGTCCAGCGGGCAGAAGAAGATGGCGATGCATCTACCATCGGATTGGCTGAGCTAATTGCTTCTAATCTTGTAGATATGGGCAATCTCAGGGGGATAGATCATGTGAATTTTAAGTTGGATGAAGGGGATCAGGAACGTCTGCCAAAGCTATTTGAGATGGTGGAGCAAAAGCAAAAGCAGATCGAGTTTTTGAAAAAAATGTATCTGGCAGCGTGTGGTTCAGAAGTCGAACGGACAATAATGCTAAGGAGAACAATCCATGAAAGAGTAGAGGCTCTGACTCGTGAAAGAGCCGCGAATATAGACCTGTCTAAATGGCCGGATCTGTCGTATATGGGAATGACTCACCTGCTCACTGCTGAGTTTCAGAACGCCTCACTGATGTTCGATCTTACTGCTGTTTTTCAAGCTATTCAGGAAGGAAATATGATACAGCTGATCATTACTCAAACGCTTGCAGCAGATGAGGGCAATCACGCTGCCGCTGGCACAGTCACGCCGGTGATGCTTGCAGCTCTTATTCCAGAAGCCCTCTTTCGGCGCAGCGATCAAACAGAGTCTCCGAATATTCATCTGGTATGGGGAACCCCGCCAATGATTTATAATGATCAGAACCTGCCCCCGCCACTGCGTTTTAATCAACATGATTTAATGAATGCACTCACAGCCATTATGAATGTGGTCAGTGAAAACGAGCAAAATGCTGATTTATCTTTACACTTTTTTACGACGCCTCAAACGTATATTCAGGATAACGAAGATCTTCTATTATTAATCCCCGATATCGAACATTCGATTAATCGTAATCTTCCCGATAGCGCATTTTCATCGAAGATGTAATAGGACTATAAGTGCTATGATCACAGACTCAGGAGTCAGGAGACGTTTGTTCTGCTGATTCTGACAGCGCGGTTTGACCGCATCATAAACTGACCTCTGATCCTGGACGAGCTGTTATATTATCGGTTTGGGCTGAGCTTGCCTTTCTTTAAGAAATTCCCTGGCTTGCAGTGCAAAGTTTTAGTCTATGCTCATATTCGTTTTTTTATTAAGGGCGAATTGAGATATGCATCATTCTTTTATTCATCAATCGAGATGGCTTTCTTTATTTGTTTTGTTACTTAGCGCGCAAGTGCTGGCTGCACCCGGTACCTGTAAGAGGTGCGGCAAAGAGGTGTTCTGCCGAACCTGTGATTCCGGGAACTCTACTTCTCCACCTTCTGGTCCGTCATCCTGTGCTGATGAGGACATGAAAAGCTCTGCAGCTAAAACCACCGGAGCAACGAACTCTGAGACACCTAATTCCGTGGAGTTATATCTGAAACCCTATAGATTCTTGTCGGTAAAGAGGGAAAATGATGACACGTTGATAGTTCAATTTAAAATCAGAGACTGGGCTATTGATGATATCGAAAGGGCGAAAACAGAAGAAGATGGCGATGCATGTGCCATGGCATTTGCTGAGCAAATGGCTTCTAATCTTGTAGATATGCGCAATATCATCAAAGGGATAAATCATGTCAATTTTGAGTTGGAGGAGGGGGATCAGGAGCGTCTGCCAAAGCTATTTAAGATGGTGGAGCAAAAGCAAAAGCAGATCGAGTTCTTGCAAAAAATGTATCTGGCAGCGGGTGGTGCAGAAATCGAACGGACAATAACAAGGGGTACAATCCATGAAAGAGTAGAGGCTCTGACTCATGAAAGAGCCGCGAATATAGACCCATCTCAATGGCCGAACCTGTCATATATGGGAATGACTCACCTGCTCACTGCTGAGTTTCAGAACGCCTCACTGATGTTCGATCTTACTGCTGTTTTCCAGGCTATTCAGGAAGGAAATATGATACAGCTGATCATTACTCAAACGCTTGCAGCAGATGAGGGTAATCAGGCTGCCGCTGGCAAAGTCACGCCGGTGATGCTTGCAGCTCTTATTCCAGAAGTCCTCTTTCGGCGCAGCGATCAAACAGAGTCTCCGAATGTTCATCTGGTATGGGGAACCCCACCAATGGTTTATAACGATATGAACCTGCCCCCGCCACTGCGTTTTAATCAAAATGATTTAATGGATGCACTCACAGCCATTATGAATGTGGTCAGTGAATACGAGCAAAATGCTGATTTATCTTTACACTTTTTTGTGGCTCCTCAAACGTATATTCAGAATAACGAAGATCCTCTATCATCAATCCCCAATATCGAACATTCGCTTAATCGTAATCTTCCCGATAGCGCATTTTCACCGAAGATGTAATAAGACTATGAATGCAATCATCAGAGACTCAGGAGTCAGGAGACGTTTGTTCTGCTGATTCTGACAGTGCGGTTTGACCGCATACTGACCTCTGATCCTGGGCGAGCTGTCATATTATCGGTTTGGGCTGAGCTTGCCTTTCTCAATGAATTTTTCTGGCTTGCAGTGCAAAATTTTAGTCTACGCTCATATTCGTTTTTTTATTAAGGATGAATTGAGATATGCATCATTATTTTATTCATCAATCGCGGTGGCTTTCTTTATTTGTTTTGTTACTTAGCGCGCAAGTGCTGGCCTCCCCCTTTACCTGTAAGCGTTGCGGCAAAGAGGTGTTCTGCCGAACCTGTGATTGCGGGAACTCTACTTCTCCACCTTCTGGTCCTTCATCCTCCGCTGATGAAGATATGAAAAGCTCTGCAGCTAAAAATGCCACCGGAGCAACGAACTTTGAGATACCTGATCCCGGGGCGTTTGATCCGATACCCTATAAATTCTTGTCGGTAAAGAAGGGTGAAAATGATGATACGTTGATTGTTCAGGTTAAAGTCAAAGACTGGGCTTTTGATGCTATCGCGCGGGCAGAAGCAGAAGAAGATGGCGATGCATATGCCAAGGCATTGGCTGAGCGAATTGCTTATAGTCTTGTAGATATGGGTCATCTCAGCGGGATAGATCATGTAAATTTTAAGTTGGAGGAGGGGGATCAGGAACGTCTGCCAAAGCTATTTGAGATGGTGGAGCAAAAGCAAAAGCAGATGGAGTTCCTGGAAAAAATGTCTCTGGCAGCGCGTAGTGCAGGAGCCGGACAGACAGTACTGTTAACGTTGCCAATCCATGCCAGGGTAGAGGCTCTGTCTCGTGAAAGAGCGGCGAAAATAGACCCATCTCAATGGCCGGACCTGTCATATATGGGAATGACTCATCTGCTCACTGCTGAGTTTCAGAACGCCTCACTGATGATCGATCTTACTTCTGTTTTTCAAACTATTCAGGAAGGAAATATGATACAGCTGATCGTTACTCGAATGACGGTGGCCGATGCGGGTAATCAGGCTGCCGCTGGCACAGTCACACCGGTGATGCTTGCAGCTATTATTCCAGAAGCCTTCAATCCATGCAGCAGCTGTTCAGAGTCTACGAATATGCATCTGGTATGGGGAACCCCAGCAATGCTTTTTAATGATATGCATCTGCCTCTGCCACTGCATTTTAATAATCAACATAGTAATTTAATGAATGCACTCACAGCCATTATGAATGTAGTCAGTGAAAACGAGCACAATGCAGATTTATCTTTACACTTTTTTATGAGCCCTCAGACGTATATTCAGAATGAAGGAGATCGTCCTGTATTGTGTGAAATCTATCACAACCCTTCGCTTTATCTTGGTCTTCCCGTCAGTGGAAACGTATATTCGGAATGACGGAGATCGTGCAGTGTATAGAATCCATGACAACCCTCCGCTTTATCGTGGTCTTCCCGTCAGTGAAGTTGCCATTGATAGTGGAATAAGACAATAAGCTCAATCATCACAGGTTCGGAAGCCAGAAGACGTTTGTTCTGCTGATTCCTTTGAATGGTAAACTATGACTTTTGGTGCCATTCTGACCTCTCTTCTTAAAGAGGTTTTACTTTCTGTCGGATCTTTCCTGTTTCGATAGCTTCCAGAAAAGCTTCTCCCAATCTTTCACTCTCTTTAATGACTTTTTTCCAGTATTTAACCCTTTCATCAAAAGAAAAGGTTTTGAAGTCGGATCTGTCCGGAATTTTGCCATAGGGCAGTTTGCTGACTAAGGATTCAGAAGGGTACACCAGAACCAGCTGTTCACAGTGTTCAATGGCCGGCTTTCGCCACTTCAGGCTTTTATCAAACCAGCCAGGTACGATTCGTTGATGGAAGTGAGGGTAAAGAATCAGACCCTCTCCCTTCGGAAATGCCATGTCAAAATGGTAGTCTGTGATGCCGCCATCCCGATACACACCTTTCGGGGCACCGGCAATATTCCGCACCCCTTCCATCGCCAGAGGAATTGATCCGGAAGCCATAATGGCATCCAGCATATTCTCTTCGGATAAAGAAACCCTTTCTGTTGGCAGGTTGTCCATCTTGTAAAACGGAGCATTGGCATCAGGATGATGGAAGAGCGTTCTGGTAAAAAAAGCCCCCAGTGTTTTGCGGCTGAATGTATTGCCGATTGCTGCAAGGCTCAGTCCCGAGAGCTGTCTCAGGTTGACATCGCTTTTAATAAGCCCCCGGCTCTTGGCTGCAATCAGGTTAAATCTCATGATCCCATTGGCAAGAATCTCGTTTGCTCCATTCTCACCCAACATGTCCCGAGCCAGAACCCGGCACTTTCGGCTGACCTCCTCGGCATCCGGCTTCCATGAATACTCTGTTAGCAAATAACCCTGTTCAAGCCGGTGGTGAGCTTCGAGGGCATTTTCCTGAGCATAACAACTGAGGCGCCATGCTCCCGCAGACGTGCCCAGAAGGTTCAGGGGCTGCTGCCTGTCTTTGAAGTATTCACCGATCAGACACTTGTCCATACCTGTTAACACGAACCATTTGGGGCCGCCTGAAGCCCCCAGCATGACATCAATACCGGACTGGGGAAGACCTTCATCTCGTATTTTTTCCAGAGCCGTGGAGCCGGCCCTGATTTCAAGGACATCAGTCATTACTGAACGTGCTCTAACAATGCTTGCCGGATATCTTCAGGAATGGAAGTCGCTTTTCCGGCTGCAAAATCATAATGAATCAGCACCGCCTTGCCACGTGCCGCCAGAACGTTGTTCTGCCAGGCTTCGTGATGGATATGCATGGATGAATTACCCAACTTTTCAAGAGAGGTTCTGATCTCAACGTCAGTCCCGTACTTTAGCTCTGCAGTATATTCCACTTCAATTCTGGCAATAATCAGTCGCCAGTTTTCTGTATCGAGACCGGGTGTAAACAGACGGCAAATCGGCTCTCTGGCCTGTTCAAACCAGACGGGCAGAACCGTGTTATTGATATGCCCGAGGGCGTCTGTCTCACAAAAGCGGGGAGAAAGGGTATGCAGGTACATCAGTGTTCTTCTTTATACTTGGAAACCTGTCTATGAATAGACTGCAATGGCTTCCTGCTGTCAGTATTATTGTTTAAACAGTTTCTAATGATGCCTGCATGAGAAAAAGATGCAAATAGTCGTTTAGCATCTCTATTCAGGGTACACGATGGCAGGAGCCCATTTCAGCCATTCAGCTTGCGGTTGCTCAGCCAGCTCGAACGAAGTTTCAGGAGCAACCCTGTGTCCCTGCTCCGGCGTCGCAAAGGCAACGCCACCCGCCAGAACCGCTTCGAGGGATTCCGTTCGAAGCCTGGCACCGCTGAACAAACCAAAATGGAAATCCACACCACTGGCATTCCAGAATCGGCTTTTATGGGTTACCAGCGGCGCGTAGCGGTCCTCGATGTTGAGAAAAATAATGACTTTATTGGCAGGGTTACCCAACTTGAATCCGGTAACCACGCCTACCGGAATCTCCCGGTAATAAACAGGATTACCCGGTTTAATGGAACCCAGTTGAGCACTGACCAATCGAATACGCAGGCCACCAGAACGAGGCTGATCATCGGGCGCTCTTGGATCTGCAATAAAAACATCACGCCTGGCAGCAGCTTGGGAGCGTGCTGGCGACACGCTAATATAAAGACCCGTCAACAAGGTTTCCAGGTGAGCCGTGTTGGTGAGACCCAGTTTGGGTTTGACCAGCCAGAACCTGGAACCTTTGCGAGCCAGCCAGTCAGCGCCTTCATTGAGTAAGACGCTGGCTTTTATGGCTTTTTTGGCATCATCCAGATCAAGTTCTGTCACCTTTCCCATCTCCAGACCTTTGTACTTCAGTCGTGTACCCACCTGAAGGCCATCTGCAGATTCAAATTGAATATGTATGACCTTGCCAGTTTCACTTGCCCGGGTCATATCGTCATACAAAACAAACCGGGTTTTATTGGGAACTTTGGCTGCATCAGGGTCTGGGGTTTTAAATGCAATGCCTCCTGAAATCATAGAGTTGAGTGTTCCTGCCCTGACTTTGAACCCCTGCAACCCACCTTCCAGAGTTACACCGCTGATATTCCAGAAAAGCGTACTTTTATTCACGAGATGTTGATATTTGGGCTTGATCAATATTTTGATCACCACTCCCTGTTTTCCCAGCGTGTAGGACTCCACTTCACCGACAGGCATTTTTCTATAGAGGACAGGGCTGCCCTGACTCAGGCCTTCAAGCGAATCAGCCCTGAGCTCAAGGTGCAAGCCCGGAGAAGAGGGTGAAGCCGGCGGCTTGCTGGCCAGACCCATAAAATCTTTTTCCGGTTCCGCTATTTTCATATCAACCTGACTGACATCCATAGCGATATAGCGGCCAGCCAATAAGGTTTCCAGACCGGTGATGCCTTTGAGGTTTATTTGTGGTGCCACCATCCAGAAACGGGCACCTTTTACCAGAATGTTTCTGGCTTCAGGACGAATAACGGCCTCGGCAATAATGGCTGAGTAATCCTCATTAAACGACGTATTTTTGATAATGCCCACTTCCATACCATGAAACAGTATTTTTGATTTTTCCTGGCCAAGAGCGACATCCAGAGGGAATTTAATAGTAATACGAATACCCGCTTCCGCTGCGTCATAATCGTTGTAGAGAGGGAAGCGGGTGCCATCGGATGCTTTCGGTTCTTTTTCCTCCCATTGCGGAGTGTAAAGAGCGACCCCGCCCTGGATAATGGAAATTAACGACTGGGTTCTGACCTTCAGGTGGGTCAGACCTCCGGAAATATCCACTCCTCCCGCATTCCAGAAACGGGTATTTTTTCTTACCAGATGAGTGAACATCGGTTTGATGTAAACATGGACATCGACTCTTTCGTTATCCGACGAGAGAGCGTAACGAGTCACTTCGCCAATCTTCAGACGGCGATAATAGACCGGACTTCCCTCCTGCACAGAGGACAACTCGTCAGCCTGAAGTACCAGGCTCAGCCCACCTTCTTCTATGCCCGGCGCGGGTGGCGACTTCAGCGCCGAAAAGGACAGCTGTCTTTCCCCCTTCTCAGAGGGCTTAAAAGCGATGTAGTTGCCAGAGACCAGAGTATCCAGACCGGACACGCCTGCTACAGAAAGCTGGGGCTGAACCAGCCAGAACTGACTGTTATCTCTGAGATATTTCTGCATCTGCCGATCCATTTCCAGCTCGACATCCACACCGTCAAGGTCTTTCGTCATGGTCATTCGAGCAACTTTACCTACCGCCAAACCGTTGTACCTGACTTCTGTTTTGCCTACTTGCATACCTTTGGCACTGTCAAAATTAACGTGAACTTCCAGACCGTGTTGATACAGTGTTCTCCAGATCAGAAAGGCAACAATCATCAGAGCAATCAGGGGCAGCAGCCAGATAGCCGGAACACGACGACGTTCTTTCAGATCAGCCTTAACAGCGATCTTTTCATCGCTCATTGTTGATCTCCTCTCAGACTGAACGGCCTTGACCGGTCCCAAAGTAATCTGGGGTCAAAACTCATTGCCGCCCACATGGTCAATACCACCACTGCAGCAAAAGCAAGAACCGCGGGACCCGCTGTGACAGTGCCCAGATGCCCGAACTGCACCAGTGCGACGAGAAGGGAAATAATAAAAATATCCAGCATGGACCAGCGGCCAATCCAGACAATCAATCGATACAAGGCAGTCTGACGACCCGGGTTGATCCTTCTTGTATGCACACAAACCAGCAGCCATACCATGCCCAAAAGTTTCATCAAAGGGACCAGGATACTCGCTGTAAAAACCAGCAGCGCAATGGGTGCCATACCATGATGTATCAGCTCCAAAACCCCCGACATGATGGTATCCGGCGTGCTGCGCCCAAAACGACCTACAATCATTATCGGCAGCATGTTGGCAGGTATATAGAACAGCGCGGCGGTGAGGGTCAGAGCCCAACAACGGGACAGGCTGTCTTTTTTTCTGGATCGCACTTTACTGCCACAACGGGGACACCGGACATCTTCTGCCTGACAAACCCTGTGGCAATCCAGACACAGTTTTATCCCACAATCAGCACCGCTGGAAATCAGGCCGGGTTGCTCGGGGTCCGATGCAGTCATTCATCCTCTCCCAGCATTGCCCAGATCTCATGCTCGTTCAGGTTCAGGGCGATAATCAGTTCGCAGAGCATCAGTCCGGCAAAGCAATATAACCCTGTACCTATCTGCACGGTGGCCATATCTGCCAGCTTGATGACCGCGACCAGAGCACCCAGAAAATAGATTTCCGTCATGCCCCACTCTTGCAGGCGGGTATAAAGTCTCAGCAAACTTCTGGATACCCTGCGCCCCCGGCTAGTGATGGCAGACAAAATGATTTTAAGCAGAATCAAAAAGCGTAACAGAGGGATCAGTATGGCAGACAGGAGCACCAGCAAAGCTATAGCACCATAATCCCCCTGATAGAGAGCAACAACACCTCCGGAAATCGTGCTTTGCTGCTCGTTTCCCAGGATATTCATGGACAGAACAGGGTAATAATTGGCCGGTATAAACAGGATTAAACCGGTCACAACCAGAGCCAGACAACTCTGGATACCTGCAGGGCGGTGAGACTCCAGCATACAGCCACATCGGGGACATGCAGCCTGCTGCCGATAGGCCGGGTCATGATTAAAGACCGGGGTATTTATCATCAGGTCACAGTCAGGACAAAGCCTGATGCCTGAATCAGGTCTCGCCTCTTTTTTAGCCATATAGGTATATCTGGGGGAGAAACTGAACAAATTCTGCCATATAATCTGCCAGTGAATTTTAGCTGCTCTGATTGCCTTGTCTCTATATCGGCAGCACGAACCATTACTACGCCCCAGAGCTCCCTGTGAGGCGTTAATAACAGATATGCAATGATTCAAGAGGTCCAGGTATGCTTCCCGTTGAGCGTCGAGAGCACATTTTGTCTTACGTTGAAGAAAAAGGCTGTGCCAACATCGAAGAAATGGCGGAGAAATTCGATGTTTCCCAGATGACTATTCGTCGCGACATACGAACCCTGGAGCAGGAAGACAAATTGCGCGTCACCTATGGCGGTGCGGTATCTAAAAGCTTCCTGATGGAAGATATTCCTTACGAAAAGAAGAACGCCGTCAACATTGAAGAGAAAAAGTCCATTGCTCACGAGGCCCTCAATCTGGTTAAGGAAGGACAGATCATCCTGCTGGATGCTGGCACAAGTACCATGGCCCTGGCCAAGCTGTTGATGCGCATGAAGGTCACCATTATTACTCCCGACCTGAAAATCGCTCTGCAACTGTCAGACTCTTCAACCGCCAAGGTGTATACGACGGGGGGACTGGTCAGTGCCATTACCAAGGCTCACTGTGACACAACGGCCCTGTCTTTCCTGGACAGCATTAATGCTGACGTTGCCTTTCTGGCAACCAACAGCTGGAGTCTGCAACACGGTATGACCACAGCGTCTACCGACCATTACTTTATTCGTCGCAAGATGCTGGAACGTGCAGCCCGCAGTGTACTGCTGGCAGACTCCAGCAAGTTTGGCGCTTCCAGCATGAAAACCATCTGTCAGCTGAATGAGCTGGATACCATTATCACAGACAGCCGTTTCGATGATGAGAGTCTGTCAGCCATCAGAGAAGCAGGTGGTAATATCATCCGCTCCTGACTGAACGACGTTGCCATTATATCGTGGGTATGATGGCATTTAAGAGCAATGGTTTACGGCGATTTACGCTAAACTCACAGCTATCAATCAGACTGAGTCCAGCCAGATGTTGCTGTGAGTAATGAAACCCCTTATCTGTATTCCCATGGGTGACCCGGCCGGAATTGGCCCGGAAATCCTGATAAAAGCACTTTTAACCAATGACTTCTCCAATACCTGTCGATTGCTGGTTGTCGGCTATGTGGAGATTCTTCAACAAGCCATTTCGATCAGCGCTTCGCCTCTTACTATCAAGCCTGTTAAGGCCTGTTCGGATATTGATCCAAGGACAGGTATTCTCAATGTCCTTGAGCCACCTGACCCTCCTCAAAGTGTCGAGCCGGGCAGGGTTTCCCCGGCCGCAGGAAAGATGGCCTACGACTGTATTCAACTGGCAACACAACTGGCTCTGGATAGACAGGCCCATGCTCTGGTAACGCCTCCTGTTAATAAGATGTCCCTGGACGCTGCCAATATCAGGCAGGCAGGACACACCGAGATTCTTGCAGATCTGACAAACTGCAAGAACCCACTCACTTTGTTTGAGGTTGCAGGCTTGAAAGTCTTTTTTCTTTCACGACACCTGTCACTCAGACTGGCCTGTGACTACGTCACCCAAGACCATCTGATTCAATGTGCTCAAAAAGCAGTGGATGCCCTGAAAACACTCGGTATTGAGAACCCCCATCTGGCTATAGCCGGGTTAAATCCTCATTGCGGAGATAACGGACTGTTTGGACATGAAGAGCAGGAAGAGATCATGCCTGCTGTTCTTGAACTACAGCAGCTTGGGTTGAACGTGTCCGGCCCCCTGCCTGCTGACTCGGTGTTTTATCAGGCCCTGAATGGAAAGTTTGATGCGGTCATCTCGCTCTATCATGATCAGGGACACATCGCGACCAAAATGGTGGACTTCCATAAAACCATTTCAATCACCTGTGGCTTACCCTTTCTGAGAACTTCAGTAGATCATGGCACTGCCTACGACATTGCCGGGAAAGGCGTTGCTTCTGCCATCAGTATGACCGAAGCCATCACAGTGGCAATCCGTTATATGACAAAGATGGGAACACGGGTGAATGAGCCTGCCGGACACTTCAGTTAAAAGTCATACTTCATTTTTAAATAGTAGTGATCACTATAATAGTCAGACTTCTGAACACGGTTGTAACCAAGGGACATTGTTAAAGTGTCGCTCCTTCGATAGTCAAGGTTCAAAGTCGCTTCCAGACTGTTTCGTTCAGGATCGGCACCCAGAATTGTGAATGATTGGGAGCCAATGAGATATCTGGACGTGGTTTCGAGCTTTTGCCGCTACTAAAAATCTAACATAATCTGTAATTATGTAGACTTATCTACGCCGTCGACATGGATGCACGACGAATCGTGTCTGACTCCACTCTTGCGTAGGGTTTAGGGTCGAGCTGTAACGTGTCTCGACCATAATTATCAAGGTTAAAACTCGCACTGTAATCCCTATCATGCAGAGTTTTACATTTTGGACACCGCCACTCACGATCAGACAGAGTAAGATTGTCATTTACGTAGTCGCAAGTATGAACCGCACACTTCTTCGAGCTGGGAAAGAACCGATCTGCAATCACAACCTGGCATCCTCTCAGCTCTGCCTTGTATTCAACAAGTTCTCTCAGCTTACCGAAACCTGCGTCACTGATTGCTCTTGCCAGTTTGCGGTTTTTTACCATGCCTTTGACATTCAGATTTTCGAGGGTGATTATTTTGAATCTTGAAGTCAGATAATCACTTACCTCATGTATTGCGGCTGATCGCTGGTTACTTATCCGGTAATGCAGTTTGGCAACCGCTCGCTTGGCTTTCGCGTAGCGGTTGCTTCCCTTTGTTTTGCGGCTTAACGCTCTCTGTTTACTGTTAAGGCGTTTCAGAGAGCCCTTCAGTTTCTGATTAGCAGCAAAGGTTTTGCCATTCGAACAAATAGCTAAATCTTTGACGCCAAAATCAACGCCTACAGACTCATTGCTTTGTGCTTTTGGTTCGTAATCCTCAGTGTCTACCAAAATAGAAGCGAAATACTTTCCGGCTCGCTTACTGATCGTCACCTGACAGGGTGTTCCTGTAAATCTCAGCTCCTGGCGCATCTTGATGCGGGTTTTCAGTTTCTCAATGCGAAGTGTTCTGCCATCAACATCGAACTTGGTTTTTTCTCTGAGAGAAAAACTGTCGTGCAGTCCTCGCTTCTTGAATCTTGGATAACCTGCTTTTTCTCCTTTCTTCACCCGACGAAAGAAGTGAGTAAAGGCGTCATGAAGATCGTCGATTGTGTTCCTGGTCACACGTTGGCTGACTTCGGCATACCAGGGAAACTCAAGCCTGAGTTCTTGGTATTTTTCATTCGCAGCCTTCTTTGACCATTTAACGCCTTCTTGATTGAAATGGGCTAACAGTTGATTGAACGCATGACGACGGGAACCACAAGCCCTATCAAGATAATCGGCTTGTTGTTTTGTCGGTCTGAGTTCAATCTTGTGAGCTAACAACATCTCGCAAAGTCTCAAGCATTTTTTCGTATAACCTGAGTTCGCCAACCTTCTATAGAACAGTAGGCTTCCAGTAACTCTTGCTGCCTGTCTAAGTCTGGCTTTTGGTCGTGACTGGATACTCTGCAATAGCAAAGCGTAGGCGCAGCTTCGTTACTGTAGCCCATCAATTCAGACACGTCGTAGTAACAAGTTCCAACTTTGGTCTTTCTGGCAGGAAGCAGCTCACCTGTACTCTCCGATTTTCGTAGTGTTACTGGGTCTGTACCATGCAAACGAGCTGCCTCACCTATCTTCACTAATCACTTATCCATGCTTGAGATTTTATAAGATAGTTTTAGATTATAATAGATTTCTGCGAACTGTTTTTAACCCTTTAAGATCGTGCCAGAACATTAACTGTAAACCGGGCTCCAGTCCGGCAGATCGGAATATCCAGTTTCTCTTGACTAACAGGCCTGCTCCCAACTCAATTTTCTGTAGGCTGTTGCTTGCAACAGCCTGAGCCAGACCGGTCCGTCCAGTATCTTCTTCTTTGTAACTGTCAGAATGAAGGTAGGTATAATTAATGCCCACCATAGGCTCCAGAGTGTAATCTTGCCATTGCAGGCTTTTGCCTGTCATTATCTGGAAGCCAGCGACCTGACTGTCATAAGAAGCCTTTACAGGCGTATCAAAAAAGCCCTCTATGTATCGAGTGCGGTCATGGTTGGAAACGCTGATGTTGGCAACACCATCAACAAACCAGTCTTTATATTGCCAGGAACCATAAAGGCTGAATTGATAATTGTTAGACTCAGAAAAGTCAGTCGAATCCTGTTTTCGGGTATCTGCAGTCGCCAGGGTGATGGCACCCCCGTAGATCCATGCATCTCTCTCTTTTTCAAGACCCAGAGTGATACCACTGACGTCCAGCTCGTAGCCAAAAATCCGGTCATTGTTACTGTTTCTGGAATTCTTTTTATAGGCATCGGATTTCAACAGTTGCAACCAGAATCCCCGGCTTTCAATACTGTCACCGTAGCTGAGTGATCTCAGTCTGTGAGTAATCTGCAGCATCGCTTTTCTTCGGGCGACATCATCCACTTCCAGAGCCATACCGCCATTGATTCTGCTTTCTCTGGCCAGCTTCACCAGTGTCACGGCTTCTTCTCTGGGAATACTGGCAATCAGGTTATAGAGGGGCTCTGCTTCATCGATCAGAGCCTGATCCGATGAACCCAGCATTTCCACAACCCGATCCAGAAGTGTCGAGATCGCTGCCCCGGAACTTTCTCCGCCACCAGCCTGCTCAATCGTTTTCTCGAGCACTTCTGAGGGACTGGCAGTGACCTTAACTTCCAGAACATCATCACTGCCGGGGCTGACGATCTCTTCCAGAGTAATCAGAGGGCTGGTGTAGATCTCTATGTTTTGCTCTGTCCCGGAGGTCAGTCCCCCCTTAATCTCAATCACTTTATAAGTGGCTGGAGATTCCCCATTCAACAGGTCAGTGTACGTTTCACCAGTGGGAACAACCTGAATGGCGGGCGAAGTACCAAAATCGACCTGTCCGGTGACCACAACAGAGGCCCTTGTCTCGGCATTTTCAGGTAAAGAAATAATCAAACGTCCATTGCCTGATTGCTGAATATCCACCTCCAGTGTCTGTGCAGTGGTGGAATCATTACCCGTCTTCAGCGGCCCTTCCAGGAACAAATCAGGACGCTCGATGCTGGAGCCTTGCAGGATATTGCCTTTAAGAACAGGAGCATCATTCACGTTCTTGCCATCATCATAAACAATGATCTGCTCTACTCCCGAGATATCGCCGACTGCCCCCCCTCTCAGTCCAATAATGTCAACGACATTGGCCGTACTTGTCCCGACAATGCCACCTTCTATACGCCCATCATAAACCTGAAGCAGAAGCCGGTTATTGGCATCACTAAAGTCAATAGCTATACCGCTGTATCCGGTCACTTCCCCGGAAATGCTGAACCAGGAAAAGTCACTCAACCCACCATTGCCCTCGGCAACAATGGCGACACTGCCCGACAGCCTGGCATTAGCCCCCACCTCAATAACACCCGTTACCGGCTCTTTGATCCGAATGGCTGCGCCCCTGGCAGAGTGAACCTCTCCCTCCAGACGCAGGATGCCAAAGTTAACCGCCTGAGGATTTTCGGAGTCAGGTTCCTGACCCGCGTCAATCAAAATGCCGTCCGCCTGTCCTTCCCCTCTTATCTCACCTTTTGGACCCAGCCAGAGCAGAAAACCGGAACTCGGGCCAATGTATCGAACGGCAGACTGTGCATTGCCATCGGTATCCGGATTCAAAACCACTCCCTCGATCAGAAGCACGCTTTTGCCAGAAGGATTGTGAATTTCAATGGCGGTTTCATCTTCAGGCAAGGCCTGAATGATCTGGTTAAGCTCAATGGTTTCGCTGCTGGTCACAATCTGTCTGGAATAGGCTATCTGACAGGTCAGAGCCATCACAGCCGATACAGCCGCTGCCAGGCCTTTTTTGCAGGCACTTAGCCCAGAAAATACCCCAGCCTTCCTGTCTTGATTCATCGGGTCTGATTCCATTCATGGGTGACGGACCAGAGAAATATCGACCTCCTGACCTGTCAATTGACCAAAGTCCAGTTTTTTTTCTCTTCAGCTCTGAAGTATTCCCAGCCGTTTGCCGATAGTGGATTCAGCCGGATTTCAAATTTGAAAAAATTGCAGTCCTCTATTGCAAGGAAGAAAGAATGAACAAGAGCCTGTTCAGGAAGAAGAGCCTCGTTGCAGTCATTGCTGCGACAGTTCCATTTGCTGCCACCCAGTCCAGCGCTGTAACAGAAGTCACCAGTGATGGAGATAGTTATGCCGCCAGCGGGCTACTCGGCGCAGTAACCCGCAATGTTAATGCTGATGCAACCGACGACTATGCATTCATTCTGGATGCTGACACGGGTACTTTCTATGTTCAGGGCTCGGCACTTCAGCCAGTCAATATCAATCTCGATAACCCGGATGGCAAAGCCGTTCTGCTCTATCGCCAGGCCAATAGCAGCTATGCCATAAGTTTGCCCAGTTTTGGTGGCCTGTATGGTAAAGGTACAGCCCACGGTATCCTGTTGAGTAACGGCGAAGCCAGCGTCGTTCAAATCAATGTTGGAGACACCAATCTGGGCGGCACTATTCAGGTAGAAGACGGAGATGCTTTCAGAATTGAAGAAGAGCTGTCAGGCATCGTCACCATAACCGGGACACTGCAAGGTAACACAGCCATCACAGCAGCCGAAGGTGGGAAGCTCGGAACAAATGCTTCGATCTTGGTTAACGGCGGTGTGCTGAAAACAAACGGAGATACTTCTATTGACTTCAGCGGTGCCGGTGGAGCCCTTGTCATAGGAGTCGTTGACGGTACGGTAGAGGGCAAAGTGCTAGGTTATACCGGACCCGGTGATATTCTGACGATAGGTGGTAACTCGACATTTGGTGGCGATATTGAGGATGTTGAAAGCATCACAGTCGTAAGGTCAGATTCATACGTCACCAGTTTCCGAGGTGATATCAAGAAGAATTCCGGTGCAACACACGTCAAAATCTATGGTATTGCCAGCTTTGACAAACCCGGAGCACAGACCATTGACGGTGATCTGACTGTTTATTCAACAGGGGTCATTACAACAGAGATGGATACCGACACCACCACCAATGCAGCTCTGATTGTCACCGGTACTGCCAATATTGAATCAGGCTCAACGCTGAAAATTGTTCCTACCCTGGAAGTCGTAGAATCTGGCAACACCATAGAAGATGCAAAAATTATTGAAGCCAACACTAACCTGAATGCTTCCGATCTGACGATTGAGCACTCTGTGTTGATTGATACTCCCGAGGTCACACAGAACGGCAATGCTCTGACCACAGATCTGACACCAAGAACCCTCGAAGCACTTAAGAATCTGATTGCACAGGAAGGTGCCGGGGCCACCACTGAAGAAGCTCTGGCGGCTACGATGACAGTGATTACCCGGGACCCCACCAACTCCACGAGTTTCAATAACTTTTACAAGACTGTTTCCAATATTACTGATGTAAAGAAACTGGCTGAGTTCGCCAGGGAGAGTAAATTCAACAACTCTGACGCCGTCCAGATGACCAACGTAACGGCAGAAACCAAGGTTAAGACCAACGTTCTGGCCCACGTCAGGGCGGTTCAGGAAGATGACCTGTCTGACACTGGACTGTCATACGGTGGCAGTTACACCAATCAGGGTTTCTGGTTGCAGGTTCTTGGCTCGGACGTCACTCAGGATGATCGCAGAAACGATGGTGGAGACAAACTTTTCGGTTTCGATGCTGATTTGAGTGGTCTGACACTGGGCGCCGAGACCACCATCAACGACGACTACCTGGTAGGAGCTGCATTCACTTTAGCCAATGCCGAAATAAACAAACACGACTCTAATGACAACTCTACTATCAAGAACTACCAGGTCAGCCTTTACGGCTCCTGGGAGCAGGATAACTGGTTCCTGGATGGTGTGATTAACATTGGTCGCAGTAACAACGAACGCAGCCGTTATATCGATGGCTTTGTCGATGCGCCAATCACTTCGGACTATATCAGTCATCAATACGGCCTGACCACCATGCTGGGGATGAACCAGAGCTTTGGTGAGATGAAGATAGTGCCAATGGTCGGTTTCAACTACACCATGGTCAAAAGTAAAGCCTTTAAGGAAGATGACAAGTATGCGACCGGTTTTGCCCTGGATGTGGACAGCCAGAAGTATCAGAAGGTTGAGCTGGGTGCTGGCGTTGAAATCAGTCAGGCTTTCAGAGTCGACCAGGGCGAACTGGAACCTTCTCTGAAACTGATGGCCTGGCATGACTTCAAGGGTGATGTCGTAGAAACCACCACGCGTTACGTGCTGGGTGGACCCGAGTTCACCTCAAAAGGGGCCGACGCTGTCAAGAACAGCTATCAGGCTTCAGCCAGTGTGACCTACCGTCGCAACGATAACATGAGCTTCGTTGTGGGTTATGAACTGAACCAGAGTTCAGACTACAAAGCCCAGAACTACTACCTGAGAATGAAGTACGATTTCTAAGCTTTGACGCTTTTCGAGAGGACTCTGTTTCAGGGTGTTGTACTCTCGTTTTCCCTCTCCCCCTTCCTCCCGATATTAAAGCCTTTAACCCACTCATTTATCTGATACTATTCGCCCGGAAAAACAGGCACTCTTGTTTTACACAACCTGCAAGATCCTATGATTGACCAACAGTATTTACCGGAATCGCACCTATATGGCTTCTCTCAGACATCTCCTCGCAACAGCTTTTATCGTCTTCTTTTCATTTTCTGCCCATGCCGCTTCCAGCACTGAACTCAATGCTACCGTCCATGAAGCGTTGAAAAATCTTTATGCACAGAGCAGTGCGGCAAAATCTCTGGGCAGCAGAGCGAAAGGAATCCTGGTCTTTCCCAAGGTTCTGAAAGGCGGACTGGTGGTGGGTGGCGAATACGGTGAAGGCGCACTTTTAAAGAATGGAGCCATACAAGACTATTACAATACCGTATCGGCCTCTATCGGTTTCCAGCTGGGCGCACAGGCTCGCTCCCAGATTGTCATGTTCATGACCAGCGAGGCCCTGAACGACTTCGTGAACAGCGAAGGTTGGGAAGCGGGGGTCGATGGCAGTATTGCTATTGCTGAGTTTGGTGCCGGAGAAGCTATAGACACCAAAACTGCTAAAGCTCCCATCATTGGCTTTATCAGCAATAACAAGGGATTGATGTATAACCTGACTCTGGAAGGTTCCAAAATCACAAAAATTAAAAAGTAAAACCCTCATCAGGTGCTTCGGTGATTTCAACTCTACCCCGCTGATATTCGGTGATATAAAGTCTTTTGCTGCCTTTGCCACCGAAAACAACATCAGTGGGGCATGAGCCTCTGGTCACAATGGTTCGATGAATCTCGCCATTGGGAGTGACAGTAGCCACATGCCCCTGACCAAACATGGCCACATAAAGGTTACCCTCTTTGTCAAAAGAGATTCCATCGGGCCCCACAACCCGGCATGGGCCAGCAGTATCGGTGACCGATACAAACAGTTCCCGGCTGCTAACCTCCAGTCTGTCCGTAAACGGATAACGATAGATATTCCCTGTTGCCGACTCACTGAGATAGAGCCTTCCATCAGGTGCAAAAGCAATACCATTGGCAAAACGAAACCCGCCATCAAGGCAATCCACTTGTTTACTGACGGGATCAACGCGAAACAACTTTCCCTGCATCGGCCCCTCCCAGACTTCCGGATCAGGCCCTCCCTGAGTGATCAGGTCAGTGACACGGATGCCAGAGTCTGTCAGATAAATGGCCCCATCTGGCCCCAGAGTCATATCATTGGGCCAAAGAAAGGGGTTCTCACTGTCCCCGGAAAGTCTCTGTGCCAGCGAGCCATCGGGGTTGAGCCTGAGCAGTGATGGCTCTCGGGTTTCGGCAACCCAGATACTGCCATCATGGTTGTCCTGTAAAATACCATTGGGCCTGTCGACCTGCGCAAAAACATGGCGGTGTTTTCCTGAGGCTGAAACCCGGGTCAGACGACCTTTCTCCTGGCCGACTTCTGAAACAACCAAACTTCCGTCGTTTAATACCAAAGCGGACACTGGATACTCCAGCCCATCAACAAAAATCATACTGCCCCTCTTTAATGTGACCGAAAAAAGCACTACCTCTGACGGTGTACTGAAAAAATAGCTTCCGTCGCGAATGACTGTTCATGTGGAGAGACAGTTTAGATACAGATGACGACCAACTGTTTAGAACAATAAGAAACAAAATATAGGGAGATTTAGCTATAAAGGGTATTATTTAGTCGCTAATAGAATTAATAAAAACACTTAAAGAACAATAATTTATTAAATGATAGTATCCAGACAACTTTGAAAATGCAGCGCTATCAGACTCTGCTGCCATTTTCAGACTTCAGCGTGAGCTGCATTTTCGGCTCATGGCTGTTTGATTTGACTCGGGGGAAATGCGACAACTATGAGTCGTCCGGCCAGGGCTGTCATTCATCTTGACGCTCTAAAGCATAACTATCGATTGGCTAAATCACTGGCAGGCGGGGGCAATGTTCTGGCCGTTGTAAAAGCCGACGCTTATGGCCACGGTGCCATCAGATGTGCCCAATCCCTGTCAGAGCAAGCCGACGGGTTTGCAGTGGCCTGTATTGAAGAAGCCCTTGAGCTCAGGGCAGCCGGCATCAGAAACCGTCTGCTTATTCTCGAAGGATTCTTTGAACACTCAGAACTCACCGATATTGCCTCAGAAAACCTTGATATTGTCGTACAAAGTCTGGAACAGATAAAACAGCTTGAACAAACCCCACTGGAGAAGCCTGTCAGGGTCTGGCTGAAAATGGACTCCGGCATGCACAGAGTGGGTATTCTTCCCGGCCAGTATCGCGATGCCTGGGCAAGGCTTGAGCAACTGCCCTGGATCGACGAGATTTTAATGATGACTCACCTTGCCTGTGCCGACGAAACTGACAATGGCTTCACCCTGCAGCAGCTTGAAGTCTTTGAGCAGCACACCCTTGGATTACCAGGTAAAAGAAGCATTGCCAATTCGGCCGGCCTCATTCATTGTGCCGGTGCCAGGGCAGACTGGAGCCGTCCCGGTCTTATGCTTTACGGAGCCTCTCCTTTTGATCATGCTCATAACATTGAATCCAGGCTCAAGCCTGTCATGGAACTCCATTCAGCCATCATCAATATCAAGGAAGTCCCTGCTGGCAGCCCGGTAGGTTATTCCGGTACTGCGGTGACCAACAAGACGACGCGTTTAGGCGTCATAGCCATGGGTTATGCCGATGGCTATCCCCTGGCTCCGAATGGTACGCCGGTACTCGTCAATGGTCAGCCAGTGCCACTGACAGGTCGGGTCTCCATGGATATGTTAACAGTTGATCTGTCAGAAATAGCGGATGTGAACGTGGGAGATCCTGCTTTACTCTGGGGTAAAGACCTGCCGGTGACTGAAGTGGCAAGGCATGCGGGTACAATCCCCTATCAACTGTTGTGTAATATAAACCGGTTTCCCATTTCGTACTCCCAGCAAGTTACCTGCAAAGAGAGGGTGTGAATCCAGCTGAAAAATTGTCCGATTACCGGGAATCGCTTTGATAACCAGAGCACCTGTCAAATCCTTTACATTGCAGAACCGCTTCAGCACTTGTATATTCTCTGCACGTGCCATACTCTTCTCGGACCGTGACTGAAGCCTTCTTATGACGGTCTAGCAGCCTGTCGGACTTAAGACTGTCCTACTGCGGTTGCAATAAATTGGTCTAAAAATCCCTGTTTCTTCGTCAAATAGCTCGCTATTCTCCTCAGAAACAGAGATTTTTATCCTCAATTTCTTGCAATCCTCGCTACGGACGCTTAAGTCCGACAGGCTGCTAGAGCCACGGGGAAAAGGGCGTCCCGGTGTTCATCGACATTGGGAACAATACGGCAATTTACACCATGCCCAAAACTACCTGAATCAGACGATTGCTGAAATGAGAAGTCGAAAAGAAGTCGTCCGGCAACTGGACAGGATTGATCGTAATATTCTTCGCACACTCCAGGAAAACGGTCGAATTTCCTATGTGGACCTGGCAGATCGGGTGGGCTTGAGTACAACACCCTGCATGGAAAGGGTCAAACGTCTTGAGCGGGAAGGCATCATTCAGGGCTATTGTGCCCGATTAAACCCCCAGTACCTTCAAGCGGGTTTGCTGGTGTATGTTGAAATCAGCCTCTATACCAAATCGGCTGATATCTTCGACGAGTTTCGACGGGCGGTTGTCGCTCTTCCAAACGTGCTGGAATGCCACCTGGTTTCCGGTAACTTTGACTACCTGATCAAGGCTCGTATCTCAGAAATGGCCTCCTACCGAGAGTTGCTGGGCGACATATTGCTGAAGCTTCCGGGAGTGAGGGAATCCAAAAGCTACATTGTCATGGAAGAACTGAAAGAAACACTGAATCTCCCAATTCCTGATTAATCAATAATCCCTGATGAAATAATTCAGGGCGACTGCATCCTGCTCTTCAATATCATGAAGCTGGAATCCTGCGGCAAAGTCCCTGGTGTGATCGCCCTGCTTATTACCAGACTGACACCAGACGCATTTGGCCACCAGCGTTACGTGATGCGCTGTGTCATTGAGACCAGGCAGTACCATAGTAATATTCCTGACGTCTTCCAACCGAATGGGTTGATCCGTAGTAATACTGAATCCTCCTCTGGATACATCTTCGAGAACCCCCAGTAGCTGACCACTGTCATTGTCCACGACCTGGGCAGGCTCAGCCAGAACCTTGCGTGGATAGCGCCGCTTCTCAAGTACAGTATCTGTCATGACATCTCCTCTCTTTCATAGAGCGATATTCCAAGATACCGACTTTTCAGCAAGATGACAAAATTCTGCTGCATGTGGCAACCCAATTCTGTTATAAATTACCCTATATCTATCTGCCGGGACGCTCTGATCAGACCGACTCAGATGGACCAGTAGAGTCAATCTATCAATTTTAATAAGCTCCGGATGGGGAATATCGCTGACGTCTTATTACCCTGAGAGCCTTATATGGTCGGCCTCGTTTTGCAAGAGCCTGTTTCGTTAATTTGCAAACAAAGATAACTGCAATCATACAAGGCTCCCAGAATCCGGGAATTTAAAAGTTTAAATACGGCTTGATATGTTGCTATCCAATACGCCTGCCCTGACTTTGACCTTAGCGATTTTGTTAGAGGTCTTTGCAACGTCCTGGTTGCCCAGAACCCATCAATTTACCGCACCCATACCGACAACAGCGGTATTAATTGCCTATGGTCTGGCTTTTTATCTGTTGTCGATTACAGTTCAAACTATGTCACTGGGAGTGGTTTATGCGATCTGGTGTGGTGCAGGTATTGTTTTGGTCGCAGCTTTGTCATGGCTGATATATGGGCAAAAGCTGGATATCTATGCATTGGTTGGCATCAGCTTTATTCTAACCGGGACCCTGATCATTAATCTCTTCTCATCTTCTTTGAGTCATTAATCTGTCATCTGATCGTCGAAATTTTGTAACCTGCCTGAAGTAGCCTGCACACTTATTTCAGTCAGGTGAATTCATGCTACCTCCACTAAGAGCTCTGGTGGCTTTTGAAGCAGTGGCAAGGCTTGGCTCTATTGGTGCCGCAGCGCGAGAATTGTGTGTGACACAAGCTGCGGTGAGCCAACAGCTCAAAAGTCTGGAGGCATTTCTTGATACCACATTGTTTGAACGGACTAAGAGAGGCGTCAAGCTCACTTCTTCGGCGCTGCATTATCAACCTATAGTCTCTGGTTCTCTGGCTCATTTAAAGTTGCAGACCCAGCTTCTTTTTGGTGAGCCAGAAGCGGATGTGTTGAAGCTGAGAGTCAATCAAACATTTTGTCACAACTGGTTAATCCCCCGGTTAAACAGTTTTTACCAGAAATACCCTTTCATTCGCCTCGATATCCAGCTCGTGGACTGGCCTTCTACAACCCCTTGTCAAAATGTTGATATAGAGCTTACGAACGGCAAAGTAGACAGTGAAGAAACGCATGCAGAAAAACTGTTTCAAGAACACTGGCAGTTGGTATGCAGTCCGCAATTCAAGCGAGATTATCAACAATCATTAAAAGATGAAGACTTCTCTCAATTACCTGCGGTACAGGTCAAAGGCTATCAGGAGAACTGGCTGCAGTGGCTGAGCCACAATCAAATTGAGACCACCTTACCCAGAGTGCAACTGGAAATCAGCAACTCACTCCATGCTCTGGAAGCAGTAAAGCATGGCGTTGGTGTTATGTTAGTACGCTCATTGGCAGCATCCGAGTTACTAAACAAAAACGAAATTGTGCTGGCTCATCAAGCGTCAATGCCTGCAGAGTCAGGCCACTATTTGATTACTAACCATAATCGCAATGCAAAGGTGAATTTCTTCTGTGACTGGCTGCACCATCAGATTGAAAGGGATGGCCTTGTTTAAAGATTTTCTTATGAGCACCCATAAAAAAAATGAGGTGCTTTTCAACAGAACTGTCACATATCCCGTTTAAATTATCGACATATCTTCAAAGTGCCAGGGTTAAGCCATGCGTACCTTCTCTCAACATTTTTCGAACCGGTTAAAGGTGCTGTTTTTTACTGCACCTTTACTGATACCGCTCGTGACGTTCTGGTTGGTGCCATTTGGTTACTCCGTCTATATCAGCTTCACCGACTGGGACTACATTTCGCCGGAATACAATTTCGTTGGTCTGGAGAATTACCAGTATATGGTAGAGGACTTTGAGTTCACTCAAGCCTTACTCAACACCTTTTGGTTCTCACTCGGAGTGGTCATTCCTACCGTTGTGCTTGGTCTTATGTTTGCTTTGCTTTTGCATCGCAATTTTGCTGGCAGTCAGCTTTATCGAGCGGTGATCTTTTCTCCGTGGATTACCCCAACGGTTGCTGTCTCTATCGTCTGGTCCTGGGTCTTCGAGTCTAAGGCAGGCCTTGCGAATCAACTGTTGATGTCTATGGGCTTTGACAAAATCCCGTGGCTGGAACAAGGGGATACCGCTATGGTGGCCGTGGTCATCGTGACCATCTGGCAAGCTATTGGCTGGACAATGCTCTTTTACATCAGCGCCTTAAATAAGATTCCCGTCTCTTTGTATGAAGCCTCTTTAATTGACGGATGCAGTCGTCTGACCCGCTTCCTGAAGATAACACTGCCACTGGTTTCACCGACCACATTTTTCCTGGTGGTGGTCAATACCATCACGGCTGTGCAGGCATTTGATCAGTTTCAGATTCTGACTCAGGGTGGCCCCGGCGGAGAAACACGAACCTTGTTGTATCTCTTCTATCAACAGGCATTTGAGCGGTATGAAATGGGCCCGGCAGCAGCGACCTCTCTGGTTATTTTAGCGATCACAGGTTTGCTTGCCCTGATCAATACCTGCATCGGTAAGCGCTGGGTTTACTACTAAGGAGGGGATTATGACGACACAGGCTATTGATAGTTCACCCACGTTAGGTCAGATGAAAGCCGTTAACCATAAGCAAAATACCGTTAAAGAACGTTTAGTGACAAGAGAAGCCTTTCTTGCGCTGGCGAAGCATATTTTTCTGATGGTCTGCGGAACCATGATGGTGTTTCCATTCTTATGGATGATATCGGGCTCTTTGAAATCGAATGATGAAATTTTTTCCAACCCACTTAATTTAATCCCGGAGACATTCCGTTGGGAGACATTTGTTGAAACATTTCACAGTGCACCATTTGGTTTGTACATCTTTAACAGTTTCAGTGTGGCGTTATTAACAACTCTGCTGGTGATCATCAACTCAGCCATGTTTGCCTATGCACTGACTCAGCTGAGATTCCGCTCCAAAACTGTGCTCTACTTCGTTGTCATGGGGTGCTACATGCTACCCGGTGCGGTGACCTATATTCCATCCTACATCACGCTGGCCGGGCTGGGTTTGCTCGACTCTCACACTGGACTGGTTATCTCAAATGCCGCCTCAGTTTTTGGTGTTTTCTACCTTCGTCAGGTGTTTATCAAAATACACCCTTCATTGATCGAAGCGGCACGCATTGACGGCGCTGGAGAGTTCAGGATTTTGTGGGCCATTATGCTTCCCCAGTGCCGGGCTGCGGTTGCCACATTGTTCCTTATTACCTTCATCACCAACTACAACAGTTACATGTGGCCAAGCCTGGTGATTACTTCGCAAGAGTTGAACCTGATCGCAACGGGTATTCGCCAATATTTCATCGCTGAAGGTAACTACGGCTTGAATTGGTCGCAGATTATGGCTGCGAGCACAATTGCTGTGTTGCCTTTATTGATTCTATTCGTCGTGTGTCAAAAGACGATTCTTTCAGGCATCGCCGATAACGGCGTAAAAGAGTAAACGGACATGAAACTAAACAGTCTCGCACTTATGTTTACCGGCGCAGTGAGTGCGTCTTTATTCTCGGGCAACGTACTGGCAAAAACCGAAGTGGACTTCTGGTATTCGGGCGGTACAAAGCCTCAGAAAATGATGACTGAACTTATTGAAGAGTTCAACGCGAGTCAGGACGAATATGTGATTAAGCCTGCTCTGCAGGGGAATTACACCGAGACTTACCAGAAACTTCAGGCTGGTTTAGCGTCAAAAACTGCACCTGAGTTAGTACTTCTGGACCCGGTTTACGCTGATGCCATGCGTCAGCGTGGTTTAAGCCGTGACCTGAATAATTACATGGATGCACAATTCAACTTTGATGACTTTGTCGCTGCCTTTAAAGACCAGGTAACGGCGGAAGATGGGCAAGTGTTTGGCTTACCCGCTTATGGCACCACACAGGTTTTCTATTACAACAAGCAAGTGTTGGCAGAGAACGGCTTTACAGAAGAGGATTTAAACACCTGGCAAAGTGTTGCAAAAGTTGCAGAGAAAGTGACTAAGCGTGATGAGAAAGGCAACACAGTGTTTTACGGTTGGGAACCGATGTGGGGCGCTGATAATTTGATCGATGCCGCTTTTTCTAACGGTGCCCGGGTAATCAGTAATGATGGTAAGAAAGTGCTGATCGATTCACAGGAGTGGGTTGAGGTTTGGGATAGTTTCCGCAAGTGGATTCATGACGATGAAATCATGCGTATTCACTATGGTGGTCAGGGCTGGGAATACTGGTATAAGACAATCGACGACGTAATGAAAGACCATGCGCTGGGCTATACCGGCTCTTCAGGTGACCAGGGTGATCTGGATTTCACCAAATTGGCAGCGACCACCCAGCCTGGTTGGGGCTCGCATCCTTCGGCGCCTCAGGCAGGAGCACTTATTTACGTGATGCCTGAAGGTACCGATGAAAAAGCGGCTCAGGGAGCGTTTGAGTTTATGGAGTTTTACACCAGCGCAGAAAAAACCGCAGCCTGGTCAATGTTCACCGGTTACATTCCGGTACGTATGAGTGCTGCGGATGTCTCTGAATACAAGTCGTTCACAGATAAGAACCCACAAGCTCTGATTCCGCTGAAGCAAGCCAGCTCAGCAAGCCCTGATTTCCTGGACCCAACCAATGGCAAGATTATGGATGCACTGAAAGTGGCCGCTGACCAAATTCAAATCCAAAACGTTCCTGCTGAAAAAGCGCTGAAACAGGCAGCAAAAAAAGCGCAGCGGGCGCTAGATAGGGTAAACCGCTCTTAAGGCCTTTCGAGCCCGTTTCAAACGGGCTCTCATTTCTGAAGTAACGGATTAGTCAACGGACGCCATGACTGAATTTCAGGAGACCCATGAATTCGAAGACTGTATCAACGCCGTTTATAACGGTACCTAACCTGTTTTTAAACCCCGAAAGTGTCTGGTTGGGGAGAACTGACAGAGCGATTAAATAGTGATGAAGTTTAAAGCACTACTGTTTGATAAAGACGGCACACTCCTTGAATTCCATAATATGTGGTTAAAGGTTTCACGCAGTGCCTGCCATCGAGTAAAAAACTACAGCGATGAGAGACAAGGTCATCAACATGTCACCGAGGCACAGCTACTGCTGGCGATTGGCGTTGAGGGAGACAGAGTGGACAATCATGGTCTGCTCGCTTCCAACCCTGTTGAGGACACCGCTGCCAAATGGTTTGAAATGCTCAACCCACAGGTATCACTGACAGAATTCGCAAGAGTGACCAAAAACGCTTTTAACCAGCAGGTTGCAGAAAATCCTCAATGGATTGAAGTGTTACCCGGAGTGGCAGACACGCTCACTTCTCTTAAGCAAAAAGGGATGATTTTAGGTATTGCAACGGCTGACACCAAAGATTCGACGCTTTATACGCTGGAACAATCAGGCCTGAAGATGTTGTTTGATTATGTTGGCTACAGTGACGGGGATATAGAACCCAAACCAGCTCCCGCGCTTCTGAGTGCGTTTTGTCAGCAATGTGGAATTGAACCCCACGAGGTCATCATGTTCGGTGATACGGTGTCAGATATGGAATTCGCTACCAATGCCGGCGCAAAGAAAATTGGTGTACTGACAGGGACTGCTTCAGCGAGCGAGTTGGAACCTGTGGCAGATCTTGTTATCCCATCGGTGGCTCAGTTTGACCCATACGCATTTAATGAATTGATTTGAGGATGAGAAATGGCTGAAGTCACACTGAAAGGGGTAGAAAAAACCTACCCGAATGGTTTTAAAGCGGTACATGGTGTCGACCTGAACATTCGTGAAGGTGAGTTCATGGTGTTTGTGGGCCCCTCTGGCTGCGCAAAATCAACGACGCTGAGAATGATTGCGGGCCTGGAAGATATCTCTATGGGCGATGTGTACATTGGTGATAGGCGAGTGAATGATTTGCCTCCAAAAAATCGCGGTATCTCGATGGTTTTCCAAAACTACGCTCTTTATCCTCACATGTCCGTGTATGAAAATATGGCCTTTGGGTTGAAGCAGCAAAAGCTGGCAAAAGCCGAAATAGAACAGCGTATTGCAGAAGCGGCAAAGACACTCGAAATTGAGCATCTACTGAAAAATAAACCCGGTGAAATGTCAGGAGGACAGAGACAGCGCGTTGCTCTGGGTCGTGCCATGGTCCGCAAGCCGGATGTTTTTCTCTTCGATGAACCGCTTTCAAATCTGGATGCCAAACTCAGAGTCTCAACCCGGGTCAGTATTGCTCAGCTGCATAATAATCTTAAAGCGGAAGGGCAAAACGCAACCATGATTTATGTCACTCATGATCAAGTGGAAGCCATGACGCTGGGTGACAGAATCTGTGTACTTAACCAGGGCCAAATCATGCAGGTCGATACGCCGATGAACCTCTATCAATACCCTGCTAATAAGTTTGTTGCTGGCTTTATTGGTTCTCCGGCAATGAATATCATCAAGGTGCTTATTGAGGAAGTCGATGACATGATGACTGTGGTTACAGAGAGTGGACATCGCTGGAAGTTGCCGCAACATAAGCAGAACCTGGTCAGACAGAGAGCGGGTGAGTGGGTCTGGTTTGGTATTCGCCCTGAACATATTCAGTTAGCCAACGATGATACAAACACCTCAGGCATCAACACCCAACGCCACAAAATTGATGTGGTGGAGTCCATGGGCAATGAGCTTTATCTCTATTTTCAGTTGGGAGGTGACAAGATGATATCAAGGATACCCTTCGACGCAGACAAGGTGTTAGCCAGTGGCGACTCTGCGTTGTTGAAATTCACAGTCTCTCAATGCCACTTGTTCGATTTGGATACTGAAGAAGCTTTAGGCTAGTTCATGAATAAGAGCAGGTTCCGCCCAGTCACCTGAAATGATTGGGTCGACCAAAAATAAGCTTCGGAAGAAGCAAACCGGAACCTGCCATGGCGAAACATACACAAAAAACTCTTCGTTTTCACTCTGTTAATGGTAAAACTGTCAGAGCTGACTTTAATTGAGGGGAGTTGTCCTCTGATTTTGGCGCACCGCTGTTTCGTGAAATGGCCATCCGCAGTGAGCTAATCCCCAGGCTCGACAGGGCAATCCAGGACAAACGACATCAATCCTATATTGACCACTCCATACAAGATCTTCTGACGCAAAGAGTGCTGCAAATGGCCTGCGGTTATCAGGATGCCAACGACAACAACCATTTGCATAAAGACTCCATGTTCAAGCTGGCCTTCGGTCGTAGCCCTCTGAATACCGCGACCGAGCCCCTCATTTATCGCCGCATAACCCCCTGCATGAGCAGGCATCCATAACTTATTTCTGACGTTATCCCTTGCGATCTTTTGTCCAATCTCTGCATCGAAATTTGCAGGGCTGGCGCAAACACTCTCACCAGCAACCGTGAAACCATTTTTCAACGTCATACAGCAAACTGTCAGACACGAACCCTCAAAAACATGGAACTGCGTTTTTGCGATAGCGGAGTCAATCAGTTCAGGAGTCAGGCGAGGTCCATTTCGGGTCTTAATCAAGAACTCTCATGCATGCCGTGATAAAGGCTCGCTTTATAAACACTACTCGATGCTTATGTACGACGTTACTCTAATAATAATCAGTATGATCACCTATCCAAGAGGTCTACAGCGTTTGATATCCGCACGATTGCTCGTATTGACACACAGCCTGTTTCTGTAGCATATAAACGACGATTGCAACCATTTTACAATTAAATAAGGGAATGCAAGTGAACACTCTACAGGCCCTGCTAGACGAATTTACCGAAGCAACCCGCAACAACCGCGATAAGGGCACGCAGTTTGAAAAGCTGATTGCCAACTATCTGATGACTGACCCGCAATACGCTGACCGGCTTTCGGATGTCTGGTTATGGGGAGAGTGGCCGCATCGCTGGGGAAGTGATGACGGTATTGATCTGGTCGCCCGTGAGCGTAGTACCGGGGAATACTGGGCGATTCAGTGCAAATTCTTCGATCCGGCAAACCTGCTTGGACAAGGGCGGCATTGACTCATTCCTGGCCGCATCAGGAAAGCAATTCAGCACCACGGATGGCGCATTCAGTTTTACAACACGACTGATCGTATCCACCACCGAGAAGTGGTCATCCAAGGCAAATAAAACCCTCGAGGCACAAACCGTTCCTGTAAGCCGCCTGTTCTTCAAAGACCTGGCCGACAGCCCGATCGACTGGAGTCAGTTCAGCCTCAGCAATATCAAGGACATCAAGCTCAAGAAAAAGCACGAACCCCGTGAGCACCAGCGTGAAGCCATCGACGCAGTAAAGAAAGGCTTTG
Source organism: Endozoicomonas sp. 8E (assembly GCF_032883915.1). Lineage (NCBI taxonomy): Bacteria > Pseudomonadati > Pseudomonadota > Gammaproteobacteria > Oceanospirillales > Endozoicomonadaceae > Endozoicomonas > Endozoicomonas sp. 8E. The sequence goes on from NZ_CP120717.1 coordinate 7,039,038, forward strand.
AACAGCACAGCCGGGGTAAAATGATCATGGCGTGCGGTACGGGTAAAACCTTCACCGCCCTGCGCCTGATGGAAGAAGTTACGCCAGAGACAGGCCGTATACTCTTTCTGGCTCCGTCCATCTCGCTGGTAGCGCAGTCATTGCGGGAATGGACCGCCCAGGGTGTCAGCCCGATCAATGCCTTCGTCGTCTGTTCTGACTCAAAGGTGGGTAAAGATGAAGAAGACATCAGCCTGCATGACCTGGCCTACCCCGCCACCACCGATGCAAAGAAACTGGCCGCCGCAGCAAAAGTGGTCAGTAAAGACCGGCGCACCATTGTTTTCTCCACCTATCAGTCTATTCAGGTGGTCAGCGACGCCCAAAAACAGGGTCTTGGCGACTTTGACCTGATTATCTGCGATGAGGCGCATCGTACCACCGGCCTTACCCTGAAAGGTCAAGACTACTCCGAGTTCGTCAAAGTTCACCAGAATCATATCGTCAAGGCGGACAAGCGGGTTTACATGACCGCTACGCCTCGAATATACGCCGGCAAATCGAAAAGCAAGGCCAACGAAGCGGATGCCGTGCTGTTCTCAATGGACGATGCAGACCTCTACGGCCCGGAACTTTATCGCCTCGGGTTCGGCAAAGCCGTTGAGAAAGACCTGCTGACCGAATACAAGGTGCTGATCGTCGCCGTTGAAGAAGAGAAGATGGCGAATCTGGTCAACAACTACAACGCCTTCAAAGTCGCCGACGACAAAGCCATTGATATGAAGTTGGCCACCAAAATCATCGGCAGCTGGAAAGGTCTCTCGAAGCAGGGGCTGGTGATGGTCGACGAAGCAGGCGAGCAGGAAGACCTGACGGAAGACACTGCTCCCATGCGTCGGGCAGTGGCGTTCTCCCGCTCGATCAAAGATTCGAAGCAAACCACCGACATATTCGCAAAGCTGGTCGAGACTTACCAGAACTCCTACCGCAACGTCGACAACTCAATGGTCAATTGCGAACTCGACCATGTGGATGGCAGTATGAACGCCCATGTGCGGCAGGAAAAGCTCGGCTGGCTGAAAGATGACATATCAGAAGGTGACTGCCGTATTCTTTCCAACGCTCGATGCCTGTCAGAAGGTATTGATGTACCTTCGCTCGACTCAGTTATCTTTTTCGATACCCGTGAATCCATCGTCGATATTGTGCAATCCGTTGGTCGAGTCATGCGGAAAGACCCTGCTGGCAAAAAGAAGTATGGCTATATCATTCTGCCGGTCTGTATGCCGTCTGAGCGGGTCAAGGATTACAACAGCTTTATCGACAGCGACCCGCAGTTCAAGGGCATCTGGAAGGTTATCAAGGCACTGCGTGCCCATGATGAATCGCTGGTGGACGAAGCTGAGTTTCGTAAGAAAATACAGGTCGTTACTGGTGAGACCGGCGGTGGTGATGGAGAAGGAGGTGATGGTGGTGGCACCCTCGACCTGCCGCTGGACATCCCGAACCTGCCCTTCGACGAAGTCAACGAAGCCGTTTATGCCGCCATTCCGAAAAAGCTGGGCGACCGGGAATACTGGAGCGAGTGGGCGAAAGACATCGGCAAAACCGCTGAGAAGCTGATTGCCCGTATTAAGGCGCTGATCAAAACCGACAAGTCACTGGCAAGTGAGTTCGACACCTTCCTGCAAGGTTTGAAAGACACCCTGAACCCTGCCGTTACCGCTGATGAAGCCATTGAGATGCTGGCGCAGCACGTTCTGACGTTGCCAGTCTTCCAGGCACTGTTTACGGATAACGAATTCCCCGAACAGAACGTGGTCGCCCATGCATTACAAAAAGTGGTCGATCGACTTGACGAATCTGCCGTTGCCAGCGAAACCGAAGATCTGAAAAAGTTCTACGACAATGTTCGTGAGCGGATCAGCCTGGCCAAGAGTGACAAGTCCAAGCAGGATATTATTCGCAACCTGTACGACACCTTCTTCCATAATGCGTTTCCGCGGATGGCGGAGCGGCTCGGGATTGTTTACACGCCCATTGAGGTAGTGGACTTTATTCTGAACAGCGTGCAGGCAGCGCTGGGCAAGCATTTCGGCAGCAAACTGGGCGATAAGGGTATTCATATCCTCGACCCGTTCAGTGGCACCGGTACCTTTATTGTGCGGCTGATTCAGTCCGGGCTGATCAGTAACGATGATCTGCCTCACAAGTTCAGTAGGGAGCTGCACGCTAACGAAATAGTTCTGTTGGCTTACTACATTGCCACGGTGAATATTGAAACTGCTTTCCACGGGCAGACCGGGAGCTACCTGCCGTTTAATGGCATGGTGCTGACCGACACTTTCCAGATGACGGAAGACGATGACTTAGTGGATCAGATAGTGTTGCCTGAAAATAATGCACGGGCCACGAATCAGTTGGCACATCCGATTCGGGTGATTGTGGGGAATCCACCGTATTCGGCAGGTCAGAACAGCGCAAATGACAATAACCAGAACCTCAAGTACCCATCTTTGGATGCAAAGATTCGCATCACCTATGCGGAAAGGTCTACAGCGACCAACAAGAACAGCCTTTATGACTCATACATCCGGGCGATTCGATGGGCAACCGATCGACTGGGTGACAATGGCATTATTGCATTTGTGACGAACGGTTCATTTATCGACGGTAACGCCGCTGACGGTATTCGTAAGTGCCTGACGGACGAATTCAGTCATCTTTATATTTTCAACCTACGTGGTAATCAGCGTACGTCTGGTGAAGAAGCCCGCCGAGAAGGTGGCAAAATTTTTGGTTCTGGGTCACGCACGCCTGTAACCATCTCAATTATGGTGAAAGACCCAAGGCTTACTGGTGCCTGCGAACTCAATTATCACGATATTGGTGACTACCTGAGCCGTGAAGAAAAGCTCGCTGTGATTGAACAATTTGCCAGCATCAAAAATATGGAATGGCAGAGCATCAAGCCAAATGATGCTGGTGACTGGATTAATCAGCGTGATGAAGCCTTTGACAACTTTACTGTAATTGGCGACAAATCTAGCGATGGTGAACAAGGCATTTTTGACACATATTCAAGAGGCGTAGCAACTGCTCGAGATTCATGGGCCTACAACATGAGCCGCGATTCCCTCGTGTCAAATATGCGTCGAATGATTGATGTTTTTAATGAGGATAGTGCTGGCTACGCAGAACTTTGCAAGGGAGCGTCGAAACAAGAAATTCCTGATATTGATAAATTTATTGATCTTGATCCGAAGAATATCAGCTGGAACCGTTCATTAAAAAATGATGCAAAAAAAGGTAAGCAATACCAATTCAATCCCATGTCCGTGACTCAGGGAATGTATCGCCCATTTGAAAAGCAGTGGCTATATTTTAATCGCAACTTCAATGACATGGTTTACCTGCAACCTAAGCTATTTCCAACGAAGGACCACAAAAACAAAGCCTTTTCCGTGACAGGAATAGGTGCGAGCAAGTCGTTTTCCACATTGGTTACTGACGCTGTCGCTAATCTGCACATGCACGACACTGGTCAATGCTTCCCCCTTTACTGGTACGAAAAAGCTGATCAAGGTAAAGAAATCGAACCACAAAGCGACATGCTCGCAGGTACCCAAGCCGCCGAAGTCGACGAACACGGCTTCATCCGCCACGATGCCATCAGTGACTGGGCGCTCGACAGCTTCCGTGACCACTACAGTGATGACACCATCACCAAAGAAGATATCTTCTGGTACGTCTACGGCATCCTGCACTCTACCGAGTACAAGCAGCGTTTCGCCGCCGACCTGAAAAAAAAGCTGCCACGTATACCGTTTGCAGCAGATTTTTGGGCATTCAGCAATGCAGGACGCAAGCTGGGCGAATGGCATCTTAACTACGAAACAGTGGAGCCGTTTCCACTGGATGAACATGGCGGCAAAGCCCAAAACCTGCTGATGGAAGACGACGATTACCGGGTATCAAAAATGGTGTTCGGGAAAAAGGGCAAAGAGAAAGACAGGTCCGTCATCGTCTATAACGCCAACATCATTCTCGAAGGCATACCACTGGAAGCCTACGAATACGTGGTCAACGGTAAACCGGCGATTGAATGGGTAATGGAGCGGTACCGGGTTACCGTCGATAAGAACAGCCATATCCAGAATGACCCGAACCAGTGGTCTGAAGACCCTCGCTACATCGTCGATCTGGTAAAACGGATTGTTCGTGTCAGCGTCGAGACCGTGAGAATCGTCAAGGCCCTGCCACCACTGAACGAGACCACGGCATAGCCTCAATCGTTTTCGTCATGCACTCTCAGGTCGGTATAGCCGATCTGATGGGTCAACTCATTGAGCAGATGCTGGTACTCCTCCACGGTTGCCGGTGTCAGCTCATCCATCAATGCCGGGCTGGCTGCACCATGCTGCCCCTGCTGCTGATAACTGGAGATATGCCCGCGGTTATCGGCCACGTCATCGGGAAACAGGGCAATCACATCACCCTCCGGGAATTTTCTGAATACTACTTTAGTCATGATTTGAACCGACATTGTTAATGATCAGGAAGCCTGACAAAACAATGTAGACCAGTTTCAGCCATTGGGGGTGGGGGCGTTGCCATGCAGTTTTAGAGGCCACCCACAATGTGGATGGTGCATCCTGCGAGTCAAGAGTGTGCCACTACACACTCAACCCAATAACATCGAACACTTTGGCATGGTATCCGTGCTACCATGTAATCCATGATCGCTTCTTTCAAAGACAAGGCTACAGCAGATATTTTTAACGGTAAGGCTTCCCGCCAGGCTCGCAAAGTCTGTCCCCAGTCGCTTTGGCGAATCGCCGCAAGAAAGCTGGATCAGCTGGATTCTGTGCTAATCCTGGATGAACTGAAGGTTCCACCGGGTAACTGTCTTGAAGCCTTGACCCGAGACCGGAAAGGGCAACACAGTATCAGGATTAATGACCAGTATCGAATCTGCTTCCGGTGGGGCAACAAGGGACCGGAAAATGTTGAAATCACCGATTACCACTAGGAGCAACGCATGACCAGAGTGCCTGAAAACCGACCACCTACCCATCCCGGTGAAATGTTGCTGGAAGAGTTCCTGATGCCTATGAATATTTCACAAAGGGAGTTAGCGGACGCCATTCACGTGCCTTATCAGCGAGTGAATGAATTGGTCAATAAAAAGCGTGGGATCACACCCAGTACAGCGTTGAGGCTAGCCCGTTTTTTCGGAATGTCACCAGACTTCTGGTTGAGTCTGCAGGTTCGCTGGGATTTATATAACGTTCAAACTGCAGAAAAAAGCGACCTTGAAAAAATACAGGTATTCCAGCAGAAAACAGCCTGACTCGCTTTTCTTGACTCGTTCCCACGGTCCACCTCTCCTGCAAGTGGCAGTGAAACGTCAAAAAAGAAAAGAACGACATCTACTTTGTTAGGTGTTTAGTGTTGGAAGCTCGCTCCTTTAGGGGCAAGTAGTTCACTTTTAGGCAGTTCCATTCGACTGCAGGTGCTGGTCAGATACTCCTGCCAGTATGGCCATACGTTGAACATGACATTTCTTAAAGCGAATTCTTTAATGGCCTCTTCGCTCAACTCAACATCAGCGACTTTATACTCGGCGACAAACGTTGCCTCAATGAGCGCCTTTTGTTCAAGTTCACCAGAAGATGGCAACATCATCCGAGTACCAAATTCAGCGTGAAAACGGATGACCTTGACCGTCCGGCCCTCATCATCCTCAAAGTCGATCTGTTCAGTCCGGGAAATTAAATGCTTTGACTGAATCTGTATGTTTTCTGCTAACGGGTCATAGGCTGGAAAAAACTGGTCAGCTATCGAACACTGGGTGGCGAATAAAGAAACGCTATTGATTTGCAGAGCGTTAATTGCCTGTTCCAGTGCTTCGTCATTCATCTCAGTGCCAGGATGCCCTTTTGAGTTGCGCTAATCGGATTTGACTGGCTACGGACGAGCTTCATGCTTGCACCGCTACTCTTTTTCGGCAAAGATCTCTGCGGTAATTTCTATAGTGTCAATCGCCAGGGCGTAGGCCTCTTCGGCAGTATCAGCGTACTCAGCAACATCTGGCAGCTCTTTGACCCGAGCTTCGAAAAATACCTCACCATCGAAATTAGCCCGACGGACGGTAATGTTATAGCTGTGGGGATTCATATCCTGTCTCCGTTAAAGCTAGAGGTAGATAGGATTTTACTCCAGCAGGAAAAACTGTGGATAAGTAGCTAAATCACTTGGTAATCAAGACAATTGATGTATGTGACACTCCCCGCCTTGTCAGGCGAGGCTTCTGACTTCACGGGCTACAGCCAGCCTAGAGCGACTGGACTTACACAGAAGCCTTCATCAGCAGTAACCGGGTGCCCCTCGGTTATTTGTTGGTCTTTTGTTTGATTTGTTGGGTATCTATACGGTTCCAGTCGATGCGTTGCAATAACGACTTTCGAAAGTCTTCTAGCCCAACAGGCAGTTAGCTCTGCTATGGATTTTTTTTAACAGTGCTTGGTTTTCGTCACCGTGAGTCCCTGCATAGGGACAGACCGATAGAGAATATAACCAGCTACGTACAAACACGCAAGCGGAACGCTCTGCGTTCCCGTCTTATGTCCCCGCCCGATTGGGCGAGGGTTTACGACGATTTTGCTAAAGATGGCACTTATTTTGCAGCCATGCGGGCAAAGGAACAACCTGTATCGCAATTCTCCAGTTGACAATACACCTGCCGAAGTATTGTAATCTTTGAAGGGCTAAAAGCCTCTATTATCGCTGTTTTGGGCTATCACCCTAACCTTTGGCGACTATAAAAATAAAGCAAAACAGAGCCTTATCAGCTCTGACACATGCGGAGAGATCCCGTTATGTTCAGACAGATAGAAGAGGCCCGGCTTAGTGACGTCCATCTGAAATACGATGAAGCCTCAGGCCTCAAAGCAGTCATTGCAATCCATAGCACCCGAAGAGGACCAGCCCTCGGCGGTTGTCGTATAATCCCTTACTCCTCCACTGAAGATGCGGTTACTGATGCTATCCGTCTTGCCGAGAGTATGAGCTACAAAGCAGCTCTTGCCGGTCTGGATCTTGGCGGCGGCAAATCAGTCATCATGGAGCCGGAAGGCCCCTACGACCGGGAAGAGCTGTTCAGGGCTTTTGGTCAATTCATAGAGGAACTGGGAGGCCGCTACATTACTGCCATGGACAGCGGCTCAAAAGTATCCGATATGGATATCATCGCCTCTCAAACTCAGCACGTTTCCTGCACTTCTTCCAGCGGCAACCCTGCACCTTCAACCGCTCTGGGTGTTTACAAGGGCATTCAGGCTGTCCTGAAAGCCGAACCGGCATTTGACTCCTCACTGAAAGATATGAGAGTGGCTGTTCAAGGACTCGGTAATGTGGGCTATGCCCTGTGCCAGTTATTGCATCAGGACGGCGCCCGACTGATTGTCACGGATATCGATGAAGAGAAAGTTCAACAGTGCGTCGAGGAGTTGGGTGCCACCGCTGTCAGTGCTGAGGAAATCTACTCAGTCCCCTGTGACATTTTCAGTCCCTGTGGTCTGGGAGGAATTCTCAATGAAGACACCATTGATGAGTTGCAATGCAATGCTGTAGCAGGCTCTGCAAATAATCAACTGCTGACTCCCCATTGTGGACATTTGCTTTATGAGAAAGGCATTCTCTATGCACCGGACTACCTTATCAACGCCGGTGGACTCATCTTTGTTGCGATGACGCATCAGGGTAAATCACAAAACGAAATAAATCACCGCATCAATGCCATTGAAGAGACTCTGTTGAAGGTGTTTCGCCATGAGCTGCTGCATCGAACTCCCAGTAGTCTGGTTGCCGATCATATGGCAGAAACTCAGTTGTATGGAGAGTAATTCGGACAACTAAGTGCCTGACTGACTGCTTACAACTTTTTACTTATCGAAACCATGGGTATGCGCATTTCTTTTTACCCCGTTGGTGAAAAGAGCCCCATAGTGAAAAACACAGGAGCGCACCTTATGAAAACCAATGATGCCTGTCAGATTCCGTTTTATCAGTACCTCAGTGAGGAGGGAGAAGTCCTCCAACCTTTGCCAGAATGGACTGAAGATAAAGACACCCTGATTCAATATTACCGCACCATGGTCATAGCCAGAGCAGGTGATGCCAAAGCCGTTGCCCTGCAGAGAACCGGTCAGATGGGGACCTACCCATCCTGTCTCGGACAGGAGGCTATCAGCACTGTTTTTGGTTCACTGATGGAGAAAAAAGACGTACTGATTCCTTACTATCGAGACCTTCCCGGATTGATGTTACGAGGGGTTCCCCTCTCCGATATCATGCTCTATTGGGGTGGAGATGAGCGAGGCAGTTCCGGTCTGGCCTGGGGTCATGACTTTCCGAACTGTGTACCTATTGCTACCCAGGCAGATCACGCTGCCGGGGTGGCCACCGCGATCAAAATTCGACACGAACCTCAGGTGGCGGTGGTGTCTCTGGGCGATGGCGCCACTTCCAAAGGTGACTTTACTGAAGCCCTGAACCTTGCCGGCGTCTGGCAGCTGCCTCTGGTATTTATCATCAATAACAACCAGTGGGCTATTTCTGTTCCTCGCAACATTCAGTCCGGAGCCCCGACACTGGCTCAAAAAGGCATTGCTGCCGGGCTGCCTTGCGCACAAGTGGATGGTAACGATGTTGTGGCACTGCACGAAGTCATCAATGAAGCCATGATGCGCGCCAGAGGCGGCAAAGGCGCTACAGTGATTGAAGCCATCAGCTATCGCTTGAGCGATCACACTACGGCAGACGACGCCAGTCGCTATCGTAACAGTGGAGAGCTGCAGGACGCCTGGAACAAAGAGCCGGTAAAACGACTCAGAAACTTCCTGCATCACCGTGGCCTGTGGAATGAGCAGAAAGAGCAGGCGCTGAAACAGGAAGCTGCCGCCCTGGTTGAGAAAGAAGTCAAAACCTATCTGGAAACGCCGCTTCCTTCTATCAGCGACCTCTTCGATCACACCTACGCCAATATGCCCCCGCAACTGAAGCAGCAAAAACAGGTCGCTATGTTTAAAGCCGACGGAGAAACTCATTGATGAATAGTTCAGTATCTGAAAACCTGATCCGATCGACTGTGGACAGCAGTGCAAATAAAATCACCATGGTGGAAGCCGTCAATCTGGCTTTGGACCATGCCATGAAACAAGACCCTGAGGTGGTATTGCTGGGTGAAGACATCGGTATTAATGGCGGTGTTTTCCGGGCGACTCAGGGTCTGAGAGAAAAGTATGGCCTGAAAAGGGTCATGGATACGCCTCTGGCTGAAGCCCTGATCGCCGGTATCAGTGTCGGTATGGCCACTCAGGGTCTGAAGCCTGTTGCAGAAATCCAGTTCATGGGGTTCATCTTCCCGGCCATGGAACAGTTGGTATGTCATGCTGCCCGAATGCGAAACCGAACCCGTGGACGCCTCAGCTGCCCAATGGTTGTCAGAGCGCCTTTCGGGGGCGGTATCCGCGCTCCCGAGCATCATTCTGAAAGTACAGAAGCCCTGTTTGCCCACATCCCCGGCATTAGAGTGGTTATTCCGTCATCACCGGTCAGAGCCTACGGACTGCTGCGCTCTGCGATTAATGATCCTGATCCGGTTCTGTTTCTGGAGCCCAAACGCATCTATCGCGCGGTCAAGCAGGACGTTTCTGAAGAGACTCCGCTGCTGCCACTCGACAAGTGCTTTACTCTCAAGCAAGGCTCCGACCTGACTTTGATCAGTTGGGGAGCTTCCGTCAGTGAAACCCTTCAGGCCTCCAAAACTTTGGAACAACACGGCGTTTCCGTGGAAGTGATTGATGTCGCCACGATTAAGCCCCTTGATATGGAGACGATCCTGACTTCGGTTCGCAAAACAGGTCGTTGTGTGATTGTTCATGAAGCCTGCCGAAGCTTTGGCGTAGGTGCTGAAATAGCTGCCGAGCTGGCCTCGGAGGCGCTCATGGATCTGAAAGCACCGATCGAACGGGTGACAGGATATGACACGACCATGCCCTATTATCGGATGGAAAGTCATTACCTTCCCCAACCTGATGACATCATTAAGGCATCCCTGAAAACACTGGCGTATCAATGATATCAGCAGAGCCTTCAGCAAAAGGGCTTTCAGTAAAAAGGACAAGAATATGAAATTTTTCAACCTGCCCGATCTGGGTGAAGGCATTCCCGAAGCCGATATTATTGAATGGCATATCAAGGAAGGCGACTCCGTTACAGAAGACCAGATCATTGTCTCAGTCGAAACCGCCAAGGCTATTGTCGACGTTCCTTCACCCATCAGCGGTGTTGTGGCAAAACTCTATGGCAAACCCGGCGACACCATTATGACCGGAGCGCCTCTGCTGGAGTTTGTCAGTGATCAGGAAGATGCCGGCACAGTGGTCGGCGAGTTGGCGACAGCCTCTCATGATGACAGCGCCGATGAACATTTTTTTATTGGTACACCACCTGACTCCGGAAAAGCCCCTGCTGCTGAAAGCGGAGGTGACGTCACTGCACTGGCCGCCAAAATGGGTGTATCTATCGATCCGAAAAGTGTTGGCAAAAACTCTATTCGTCACAGCTATCCCCTGGCAAACCCCGAGCCTCTCAAAGGCGTCAGAAAACACATGGCTCGTACCATGGCGCATTCTCATGCCGAAGTGGTACCTGTCACTCTGTTTGATGATGTGGATATCGAACACTGGCCGAAAGGAACAGACATTACCGTTCGGCTGATTCAGGCCATTACCGCAGCCTGCAAGGAAGAACCGGCACTTAATACCTGGTTTGATGAAACGCTGATGAGTCGTGAAGTCTTTACTTCTGTTCACCTGGGACTGGCTGTTGACAGTGAAGAAGGTCTGTTTGTGCCTGTTATCAGAGACGCAGAAAAACAGGATGCCACTTCTTTGAGAGACCGCATTAACCATTTTAGAAAAGCCGTTGAGGAACGTAGCCTTCCACCGTCAGAAATGCAGGGTGCCACCATTACTCTTAGCAACTTTGGTGTCTTTGCGGGTCAGTTCGCTACCCCCGTTGTTGTGCCGCCCATGGTTTGTATCATTGGTATTGGCCGTCTGAGAGCCCGGGTGGTGAGCGAGGACGGCCAGATTCAGAATCACCGGATTCTTCCTATCTCTCTGACCTTTGATCATCGCGCAGTTACTGGTGGAGAAGCCACTCGTTTCTTGCATTGCATGCTTCAGAAGTTGTCCGAATAATTTTATATCGGCTTTTGCCAATGGGTAAGTACTCAGCCATACGGAATCGAATATTTCTGGCTTATTGGGCAGGTGCTCTGCAAGGCGCAACGACGGAAACATAGCAAGCTATGTGACCAGAGTTGCAACGCAGCACGACTGCATGGATGCAGGAGCTAGAGCAACGCAGGAGCAGTTGCCGCGAGTGCCTGAACAATGAGTCAGAAAATATGATTTCGTATGGTTGAGTACTTAGAAGCCGATTATCATGAAAGTTGGATCTGTCAGTTAAACAGAGTCGAGAGATAATCCAGAGGCGCATAGAACTTTTTCCACAGAATCCAGTCGGTCTCTGAAAGGCCTTGTTCCAGTGGATAACCATAAACAGCGTAGTTTGCAAGACTGTTGATAACAGCGAAAGTCAACGCAGGCACCAGAGTGACACCGGCTTTTATAAACGGGTTGTTTGAGGTTATCTTCGAACTGCCGAACATAAGCAAGGTTCCGACTCCGCTCAGAGCTGCAGCTCCGACTAAGGCCCCGACTCCGGCTCCAGCTCCGACTCCGGCTACGGCTCCAACCAGAGCTCCTGCCAGGGTTCCGGATAAAGCTCCGGTTGCAACTCCTACAACTAAGGGTTCAGCTACGGCGAGGACTCCGAGTTCGGCTACGGCTATGACTCCGAGTACGGCTAAGGCTGGGGATCTGGCTTCGGCTGCAACTCTTTTTTCGGCTTCGGCTCTGGTTTCGGCTTCGGCTCTGGTTTCGGCTTCGGCTCTGGTTTCGGCTTCGGCTCTGGTTTCTTTTTCGGCTGCGGCCTTTGTCAGTCCGTCCACATTCATTACAAACTCTGAAATAATTACAATCCCTATGCTGAACAGAGAAGCAACTAGCGCTGCTTTTGGACTGAAGCCTTTATGAATCATGTCTACACAAACGGCATACCCTGCCATAACCCCATTAATCAGAGACAATACTGCGTATTCCCCAGCCACATACCGTTCAGCTGTAATATTCCTTACGCTCATTTTTCTTAGAATGAACACCGACACAGCGCTGGCTCCGGTTCTTGATGCCGCTTCTGATGCAAGGTAGGTCAAGACTGCGAAAGGTACGAGTTCCCTCGCTTTCGTCATAGAGGCACAAGCTGTCACTCCTGCACCGGCAAAATACTGGAGTTTCCACCAGCGCTGCTCCAGCGGCCAGGGAGACACATGCCCGGCCAGCGCCACTTCGGCGGTCGTTATCACGGGTGCCAGTTGCAAGCAAAAATCCGTTTTCAACTTCTCCAGCTCCTTTGTATCCAATGCAGCCAGATCATATTTGCCTGAAGGCCCGGAAACTATTTGCGCTGTTTTACAGACACCCCACCATATACCCAGGTTGAGCAGGGTAGACAGAGAGAGTCCGGTAATGCTTTGCTTTAACTCGAGCCCGTTTTCAACCAGTGCGGTGCCATTAAAATGCTTAAGAAAATCAAAATCATTTTTTGCGGGGAGGCTGGCGGCCTTTGCCATCGAATAAAGCAAACACAAAAGTAACGGAAACAGGTTGAATGACTTTTTCATGATAATTTCCGGATACAGTGACTGAACTGGAAATATAGATTCTAAACGGAGCTATGAATGACAATATCCTCAACTACAAGGGGGCAAATAAAGCAGCTATCAAATGCTTCCAATAAGCTGCGCCTTCGGCACAGCCACTGAAACCTGGCTGCCAGAGTTCACCGCTGATTCAGTGGCTGACAGTTGGGTCTGTCATTTAAACAGAGTCGAGAGATAATCCAGGGGCGCATAGAACTTTTTCCACTGAGTCCAACCGGTCTCTGAAAAGCCCTGTTCCAATGGGTGGCCATAAACAGCGTAGTTTGAAAGACTATTAACAACAGCGAAAGTCAACGCAGGCACCAGTGTGACACCGGCTTTGATAAACAGGTTGTTTGGGGTTATCTTCGAACTACCCAACATAAGCAAGGCTCCAACTCCGCCCAGAGCTGCGGCTCCAGCCATGGCTCCGGCTTCGGCTCCGATGCTGGCTCCGACTCCGATGTTGGTTCCGACTCCGGCTCCGGCTCCGGCTATGGCTCCGGCTATGGCTCCGACACCGGCTCCGGCGTTTCCGACTAAGGCCCCGGCTCCGGCTTCCGCTCCGACTGGGGCTAAGGCTAAGGCTAAGACTGCGGCTCCGGCTCCGACTCCGGCTCCGGCTCCGGCTCCGGCTCCGGCTCCGGCTCCGGCTCCGATTCCAGCCTCTGTCTGTTCACCCAAATCAATTGTTAGCACTGAAATAATTCCCGAAAGAGTACCCGTAATCGCTGCGCTGACAACAGAAACAAGAGTCGCTTTTGCTGGACTGAAACCTTTAAGAATCATGGATTCGTAGACGACAGCCCCTGCCATAATCCCGTTAATCACAGACAATATCGCGTATTCCCCAGCCGCATACCATTCAGGTGCAATATCCCTTGCGCTCATTTTTCTTAGAATGAACACCCAAATAGCACTGGCTCCAGTTCTTGATACCGCTTCGGACGCAAGGTAGGTCAAGACTGCGACAGGTATGAGCTCCCTCGTTTTCGTACTGGCGACATAAGCTGTCATTCCTGCACCGGCAAAATACAGGGGTTTCCACCAGCGCTGTTCCAGGGGCCAGGGAGACACATGCCCGGCCAGCGCCACTTCGGCGGTAGTCATCACGGGCGCCAGTTGCAAACAGAAATCCGTTTTCAACTTCTCCTGCTCCTTTGTATCCGATGCAGCCAGATCATATGTGTTTGAAAGCTCGGAGACTATTCCCGCTGTTTTGCATACACCCCACCATATACCGAGGTTGAGCAGGGTAGACAGGGAGACTCCAGCAATGCTTTGCGTTAACTCGAGCCCGTTTTCAACCAGTGCGGTGTTATTAAAAGGCTTAAGAAAATCAAAATCATTTTTTGAGTGGGGGCTGGCCTTTGCCATCGAATAAAGCAAACACAAAAGTAACGGAAACAGGTTGAATGACTTTTTCACGACAATTCCCCAGAAATGCTTCCAATAGGCTGTGCCCTCGGCACAGCGACTGAAACAGCCGTTAGCTGCCAGAGTTCACCGCTGATTCAGTGGCTGACAGTTAGGTCTGTCAGTTGAACAGAGTCGAGAGATAATCCAGAGGCGCATAGAACTTTTTCCGCTGAGTCAAGCCAGTCTCTGAAAAGCCTTGTTCCAGTGGATAGCCATAAATAGCGTAGTTTGAAAAACCGTTGATAACAGCGAAAGCCAACGAATGCACCAGGGTGGCAACGGCTATGATAACCGGGTTGTTTGAGGTTATCTTCGTACTGTCCGATATAAGCAAGTATCCGATTACGCCCATGGCTGAGGCTTGAACTGCGGCCATTGCTGCGACTGCGGCTCCGATTCCAGCTCCGATTCCGGCTCCGGCTCCGGCTCCGACTAAGGCTCCGGCTATGACTCCGACTACGGATACGGCAAAAATTCTATCTGCGCCGTTTACGACTAAGGCTGCGGCTCCGGCTTTCCCTCCGACTGAGGCTAAGCCTGAGGCTACGGCTCCGGCTACGATTCCGATTCCGATTCCAGTCTGTGTCTGCCCGCCCAAATCAATTGTTTGCACTGAAATAAATCCCGAGAGGGTACCCGCAATTGCTGCGCTGAGAACAGAAGCAAGAGTGGCTTTTGCTGGACTCAAGCCCTTATGAATCATGAATTCATAGACGACAGCTCCCGTCATAATCCCGTTAATCACAGACAGTACTGCGTATTGCCCCGCCGCATACCATTCAGTATCAATATCCTTTACGCCCATTTCTCTAAGAAATAAAGCCGAAATAACACTGGCTCCAGTTCTTGATACCGCTTCAGACGCAAGGTAGGTCAAGACTGCGACAGGTATGAGCTCCCTCGTTTTCGTACTGGCGACATAAGCTGTCATTCCTGCACCGGCAAAATACAGGGGTTTCCACCAGCACTGTTCCAGGGGCCAGTAAGACACATGCCCGGCCAGCGCCACTTCGGCGGTAGTCAACACCGGCGCCAGTTGTAAACAGAAATCTGTTTTCAACTTCTCCAGCTCATTTGTATCCGCTTCAGCCAGATCATGTATGCCAGAAAGCCCGGAGACTTTTCCCGCTGTTTTACAGACACCCCACCATATACCCAGGTTGAGCAGGGTAGACCGAGAGAGTTCATCAATGCTTTCCGCTAACTCACGCCCGTTTGCCACCAGTGCGGTGTTATTAAAAGGCTCAAGAAAATCAAAATCATTTTTTGAGGAGGGGCTGGCCTGTGTCGTCGAATAAAACAAACACAAAAGTAACGGAAAAAGGTTGAATGACTTTTTCACAATAATTTCCAGATACAGTAACTGAACTGGAAATATAGATTCTAAACGGAGCTATGAATGAAAAAATCCTTAACTACAAGGTGCGGTGCAAATCAGGTTGCTATCAAATGCTTCCAATAGACTGCGCCTTCGGCACAGCCACTGAAGCAGGCATTAGCTGCCAGAGTTCACCGCTGATTCAGTGGCTGACAGTTGGGTCTGTCATTTAAACAGAGTCGAGAGATAATCCAGGGGCGCATAGAACTTTTTCCACTGAGTCCAGGCGGTCTCTGAAAAGCCCTGTTCCATTGGATAGCCATAAACAGCGTAGTTCGAAAGACTATTGATAACAGCGAAAGTCAACGCAGGCACCAGAGTGACACCGGCTTTGATAAACGGGTTGTTTGAGGTTATCTTCGAACTGCCCGCCGTGAGCAAGGCTCCCGCTCCGCCCAGGGCTGTAGCTCCAGCTATGACTCCGGTTGCGACTCCGACTCCCACGTCGATTCCGGCTCGGGCTCCAACTCCGGCTCCGGCTCCAACTAAGGCTCCGGACATGAGTCCGACACTGGCTCCGGCGTTTCCGACTAAGGCTCCGGCGTTTCTGACTAAGGCTCCGGCTCCGGCTTTTGCTGCGACTGAGGCTACGACTCCGACTGCGACTCCGGCTCCGGCTCCGGCTGCGACTCCGAGTACGACTCCGAGTACAACTCCGACTCCGGCCTGTGTCTGTCCACCCAAATCAATTGTTAGCACTGAAATAATTCCCGAGAGGGTACCCGCAGTCGCTGCGCTGACAACAGAAGCAAAAGTCGCTTTTGCTGGACTCAAGCCCCTATGAATCATGGCTTCATAGACGACAGCCCCTGCCATAATTCCGTTAATCATGGACAATATTGCGTATTCCCCAGTCGCATACCATTCGGTTGCAATATCCCTTACGCTTATTTTTCTTAGAATTAACGCCGAAATAGCACTGGCTCCAGTTCTTGATAGCGCTTCGGACGCAAGGTAGGTCAAGACTGCGACAGGTATGAGCTCCCTCGATTTCGCATTGGCGACATAAGCCGCCATTCCTGCACCGGCAAAATACAGGGGTTTCCACCAGCGCTGCTCCAGTGGCCAGGAAGACACATGTCCGGCCAGCGCCACTTCGGCGGTTGTCATCACGGGCGCCAGTTGCAAACAGAAATCCGTTTGCAACTTCTCCAGCTCCTTTGTATCCGATGCAGGCAGATCATGTGTATTTGAAAGCCCGGAGACTATTCCCGCTGTTTTACAGACACCCCACCATATACCCAGGTTGAGCAGGGTAGACAAAGAGAGTCCAGCAATGCTTTCTCTTAACTCAAGCTCATCTGCCACCAGTGTGGTGCCATTAAAAGGTTCAAGAAAATCAAAATCATTTTTTGAGGGGAGGCTGGCCTTTGCCATCGAATAAAGCAAACACAAAACTAACGGAAACAGGTTGAATGAATTTTTCACAATAATTTTCCAGATACAGTGACTGAACTGGAAATATAGATTCTAAACGGAGCTATGAATGACAATTTCCCTAACTACAATGTGCGGTGCAAATCAGGTTGCTATCAAATGCTTCCAATAGACTGCGCCTTCGGCACAACCACTGAAGCAGCCATTAGCTGCCAGAGTTCACCGCTGATTCAGTTGAGTTGGGTCTGTCATTTAAACAGAGTCGAGAAATAATCCAGGGGCGCATAGAACTTTTTCCACTGAGTCCAGCCGGTCTCTGAAAAACCATGCTCCAGTGGATAGCCATAAACCGCGCAGTTTGAAAGACTATTGAAAACAGCGAAAATCAACGCAGGCACCAAAGTAACGCCGGCTTTGATAAACGGGTTGTTTGAGGTTATCTTCGAACTGCCCAACACAAGCAAGGCTCCGGCTCCACCCAAGACTAAGGCTTCAGCTATGGCTGCGGCCCCAACTCCGATTCCAGCTCCGATTCCAGCCGCGGCCCCGGTCCCGGCTCCGGCTCCGACTAAGGTTCCGGCTATGACTCCGACTCCGCCTCCGGCTATGACTCCGTCTCCGGTGGTTCCGACTAAGGCTGCGGCTCCGGCTTCCCCTTCAACTGAGACTAAGCTTAAGGCCACGGCTCCGGATAAGATTCCGATTCCGATTCCGGCTCCGATTGTGCCTCCAGTCTCTGCCTGTCCACCCAAATCAATGGTTAGTGCTGAAATAATTCCCGAGAGGGTACCTGCAATCGCTGCGCTGACAACAGAAGCAAGAGTCGCTTTTGCTGGACTTGAGCCCTTATGAATCATCGATTCATAGACGACAGCCCCTGCCAGAATCCCGTTAATCATAGACAATGTTGCGTATTCCCCTGTCGCATACCATTCAGTTGCAATCTCCCTTATGCTCATTTTTCTTAGAATTAACGCCGAAATAGCACTGGCTCCGGTTCTTGATACCGCTTCGGACGCAAGGTAGGTCAAGACTGCGACAGGTATGAGTTTCCTCGTTTTCGTATTGGCGACATAAGCTGCCATCCCTGCACCGGCAAAATACAGGGGTTTCCACCAGCGCTGTTCCAGGGGCCAGGGAGATACACGCCCGGCCAGTGCCACTTCGGCAGTAGTCATCATGGGCGCCAGTTGCAAACAAAAATCTGTTTTCAACTTCTCCAGCTCCTTTGTATCCAATGCAGCCAGTTCATATTCGCCTAAAGACCCGGAAAATATTTCCGCTGTTTTACAGACACCCCACCATATACCCAGGTTGAGCAGGGTAGACAATGAGAGCCCGGCAATACTTTCTGTTAACTCAAGCCCGTTTGCCACCAGTGCGGTGTCATTAAAAGGCTCAAGAAAATCAAAGTCATTTTGTGAGGGCGGGCTGGCCTTTGCCATCGAATAAAGCAAACACAAAACTAACGGAAACAGGTTGAATGAATTTTTCACAATAATTTCCCAGATACAGTGACTGAACTGGAAATATAGATTCTAAACGGAGCTATGAATGACAATTTCCCTAACTACAAGGTGCGGTGCAAATCAGGTTGCTATCAAATGCTTCCAATAGACTGCGCCTTCGGCACAGGCACTGAAGCAGCCATTAGCTGCCAGAGTTCCCCGCTGATTCAGTGGCTGACAGTTGGGTCTGTCATTTAAACAGAGTCGAGAGATAATCCAGGGGCGCATAGAACTTTTTCCACTGAGTCCTGCGGGTCTCTGAAAAGCCTTGTTCCAGTGGATAGCCATAAACAGCGTAATTTGAAAGACTATTGATAATAGCGAAAGCCAACGCAGGCACCAAAGTGACACCGGCTTTGATAAACGGGTTGTTTGAGGTTATCTTCGAACTGCCCGACGTGAGCAAGGCTCCCGCTCCGCCCAGGGCTGTGGCTCCAGCTATGGCTCCGGCTGCGACTCCGACTCCCACTTCGATTCTGGCTCCGGCTCCGGCTCCGGCTCCAATTAAGGCTCCGGCTATGACTCCGACACTGGCTCCGCCTGTGGCCCCGGCTCCGGCTCCAGCGTTTCCGACTAAGACTCCGGCTCCGGCTTCCGCTGCGGCTGAGGCTAAGCCTGAGGCTGCGACTCCCGCTCCGGCTCCGGCTGCGACTCCGAGTACGACTCCGGCTCCAGCCTGTGTCTGTCCACCCAAATCAATTGTTAGCACTGAAATAATTCCCGAGAGGGTACCCGCAGTCGCTGCGCTGACAACAGAAGCAAAAGTCATTTTTGCTGGACTCAAGCCCTTATGAATCAGGACTTCATAGACGACAGCCCCTGCCATAATTCCGTTAATCGTGGACAATATTGCGTATTCCCCAGTCGCATACCATTCAGTTGCAATATCCCTTACGCTCATTTTTCTTAGAATTAACGCCGAAATAGCACTGGCTCCAGTTCTTGATAGCGCTTCGGACGCAAGGTAGGTCAAGACTGCGACAGGTATGAGCTCCCTCGATTTCGCATTGGCGACATAAGCCGCCATTCCTGCACCGGCAAAATACAGGGGTTTCCACCAGCGCTGCTCCAGTGGCCAGGAAGACACATGCCCGGCCAGCGCCACTTCGGCGGTTGTCATCACGGGCGCCAGTTGCAAACAGAAATCCGTTTGCAACTTCTCCAGCTCCTTTGTATCCGATGCATGCAGATCATGGGTGTTTGAAAGCCCGGAGACTATTCCCGCTGTTTTACAGACACCCCACCATATACCCAGGTTGAGCAGTGTAGACAAAGAGAGTCCAGCAATGCTTTCTCTTAACTCAAGCTCGTTTGCCACCAGTGTGGTGCCATTAAAAGGCTCAAGAAAATCAAAATCATTTTTTGAGAAGGGGCTGGCCTTTGCCATCGAATAAAGCAAACACAAAACTAACGGAAACAGGTTGAATGAATTTTTCACAATAATTTTCCAGATACAGTGACTGAACTGGAAATATAGATTCTAAACGGAGCTATGAATGACAATTTCCTTAACGACAAGGTGCGGTGCAAATCAGGTTGCTATCAAATGCTTCCAATAGACTGCGCCTTCGGCACAGCCACTGAAACAGCCGTTAGCTGCCAGAGTTCACCGCTGATTCAGTTGAGTTGGGTCTGTCATTTAAACAGAGTCGAGAGATAATCCAGGGGCGCATAGAACTTTTTCCACTGAGTCCTGCGGGTCTCTGAAAAGCCCTGTTCCAGTGGATAGCCATAAACAGCGTAGTTTGAAAGACTGTTGATAACAGCGAAAGCCAACGCAGGCACCAAAGTAACACCAGCTGTGATAAACGGGTTGTTTGAGGTTATCTTCGAACTGCCCGACGTGAGCAAGGCTCCCGCTCCGCCCAGGGCTGTGGCTCCAGCTATGGCTCCGGCTGCGACTCCGACTCCCACTTCGATTCTGGCTCCGGCTCCGGCTCCGGCTCCGGCTCCAATTAAGGCTCCGGCTATGACTCCGACACTGGCTCCGCCTTTGGCCCCGGCTCTGGCTCCGGCGTTTCCGACTAAGGCTCCGGCTTCCGCTGCGACTGAGGCTAAGCCTGAGGCTACGAATCCGGCTCCGGCTCCGGCTGTGACTCCGAGTACGACTCCGACTCCGAGTACGACTCCAGCTACAGCCTGTGTCTGTACACCCCAATCAATTGTTAGCACTGAAATAATTCCCGATAGGGTACCCGCAATCGCTGCGCTGACAACAGAAGCAAAAGTCACTTTTGCTGGACTCAAGCCCTTATGAATCAGGGCTTCATAGACGACAGCCCCTGCCATAATTCCGTTAACCATAGACAATATTGTGTATTCCCCAGCCGCATACCATTCAGTTGTAATATCCCTTTCGCTCATTTTTCTTAGAATTAATGCCGAAATAGCACTGGCTCCAGTTCTTGATAACGCTTCGGACGCAAAGTAGGTCAGGACTGAGACAGGTATGAGCTCCCTCGATTTCGCATTGGCGACATAAGCCGCCATTCCTGCACCGGCAAAATACAGGGGTTTCCACCAGCGCTGCTCCAGTGGCCAGGGAGACACATGCCCGGCCAGCGCCACTTCGGCGGTAGTTATCACGGGCGCCAGTTGCAGACAGAAATCCGTTTGCAAGTTCTCCAGCTCCTTTGTATCCGTTTCAGCCAGATTATGTGTGCTTGAAAGCCCGGAGACTGTTCTCACTGTTTTACAGACACCCCACCATATACCCAGGTTGAGCAGGGTAGACAAAGAGAGTCCGGCAATGCTTTCTCTTAACTCAAACCCGTTTGCCACCAGTGCGGTGTCATTAAAAGGCTCAAGAAAATCAAAATCATTTTTTGAGGGGGGGCTGGCTTTTGCCATCGAACAAAACAAACACAAAAGTAACGGAAACAGGTTGAATGACTTTTTCATGATGATTTCCAGATACAGTGACTGAACTGGAAATATAGATTCTAAACGAGGCTATGAATGACACTATCCTTAACGACAGGGTGCAGTGCAAATAAGGCAGCTATCAAATGCTTCCAACAGGCTGCGCTTTCGGCACAGCGACTGAAACAGCCGATAGCTGCCAGAGTTCACCGCTGATTCAGTGGTTGACAGTTCAGGTCTGTCATTTAAACAGAATCGAGAGATAATCCAGGGGCGCATTGAACTTTTTCCACTGAGTCCAGACGGTCTCTGAAAGGCTTTGTTCCAGTGGATAGCCATAAACAGCGTAGTTTGAAAGACTATTGATAACAGCGAAAGTCAACGCAGGTACCAAAGTGACACCGGCTTTGATACACGGGTCGTCTGAGGTTGCCTTTGAACTGGCCACCGACATAAGCAAGATTCCGACTCCGACCAGGGTTATGGCTGTGAATCCGAATCCCACTGTGATTCCGATATCATCTCCGACTCCGTCTCCGAGTCGGGCTCCGATTCCGACTCCAGCTCCGGCCAAGGCTCCGGATAGGATTCCGAACAAAGACCCTAATGCTGCTCCGAATCCTGCTCCTGATCCGACTCCTGATCCGACTCCTGATCCGATTTCTGCTCCGACCAGGGCTCCGGTTACGCCTCCAAGTCCGACTCCGACTGCGGCTACGACTCCTGCTCCAACTACGGATCCGGATGCAACTCCGGCTAAGATTCCAGCCAGAGTTCCGGCTCCGCATCCGGCTCCGATTCCAGCTCCGATTCCAGCTCCAGATACAAATCCGGCTGCGGCTCCAGTCAGCGCTCCAGCCAGGGCTCCGGCGCCGGCTCCGATTCCGACTCCGAATCCGACTCCAGCCTTTGTCTGTTCGTCCACATCCGCTATTAACTCTGAACCAATTCCCGAGAGGGCTCCCACAATTGCTGCGCTGACAACAGCAGCAAGACTCGCTCTTTCTGGCCTGAAGCCTTTATGGATTAAGGCTTCATAAGTGACAGCACCCGCCATAACCCCATTAATCACAGACAATAATGCGTATTCCCCAGCCACATACCTTTTAGTTGTAACTCTTACGAGCCTCGTGTTTCTCAGCATTGACACCGAAGTAGCGCTGGCTCCGGTTCTTAATAGCGCTTCTGAAGCAAGGTAAGTCAAGACTCCGACAGGTATGTGCTTCCTCGTTTCCGTCATAGAGGTATAAATGTCCATTCCTGCACCGGCAAAATAAAGGAGTTTCCACCAGTGCTGTTCCAGGGGCCAGGAAGACACATGCCCGGCCAGCGCCACTTCGGCGGTCGTTATCACGGGAGCCAGTTGCAAACAAAAATCCGTTTTCAACTCTTCCAGCTCCTTTGTATCCGATGCAGCCAGATCATAGGTGTCTGAAAGCCCGGTGACTATTCCCGCTGTTTTACAGACACCCCACCATATACCCAGGTTGAGCAGGGTAGACAAAGAGAGCCCGGCAATGCTTCCCGCTAACTCAAGCCCGTTTGCCACCAGTGTGGTGTCATTAAAAGGCTTAATAAAATCAAAATCCTTTTGTGAAGGGGGGCTGGCCTCTGTCGTCGAATAAAACAAACACAAAAGTAACGGAAACAGGTTAAATGTTTTTTTCATGGTGATTTCCCAGATACAGTGACCGAATGGGAAATATAGACCCTGAACGGAGCTATGGATGACAATTCCTTAACGACAAGGTGCGGTACAAATAAGGCAGCTATTAAATGCTTCCAATAGGCTGCGTTTTGGGCACAGCCACTGAAACAGCCGATAGCTGCCAGAGTTCACAGCTGATTCAGTGGTTGACAGTTGGGTCTGTCATTTAAACAAAGTCGAGAGATAATCCAGGGGCGCATTGAACTTTTTCCACTGAGTCCAGATGGTCTCTGAAAGGCTTTGTTCCAGTGGATAGCCATAAACAGCGTAGTTTGAAAGACTATTGATAACAGCGAAAGTCAACGCAGGTGCCAAAGTGATACCGGTAATGGTACACACGTTGTCTGAGGTTGTCTTCGAACTGGCCAACATAAGCAAGGTTCCGACTCCGAACAGGGCTGCGGCTGTGGATCCTACTCCCAATGTGATTCCGAATCCGTCTACGATTCCGTTTCCGATTCCGTTTCCGATTCCGACTCCAGCTCCGGCTAATGCTCCGGACAGGGCTACGACAAAAGCTCCCAATCCTGCTCCAAATCCTGCTTCTGATCCGACTCCTGATCCGACTCTTGGTCCGATTTCTGCTACGGTCAGGGCTCCGGTTACGCCTCCAAGCCCGACTCCGACTGCGGCTACAACTCCGGCTCCAACGACGGATCCGGATACAACTCCGGCTAAGATTCCAGACAGAATTCCGGGTCCGGCTCCGGCTCCGATTCCGGTTCCGAATCCGGCTCCAGATACAGATCCGGCTGTGGCTCCTGCCAGGATTCCAGCCAGGGCTCCGGCTCCGACCCCGATTCCAACTCCAGCTCCGACTCCGGCCTTTGTCTGTTCTTCCACATCCGCTATTAACTCTGAACCAATTCCCGAGAGGACTCCCACAATCGCTGCGCTGACAACAGCAGCAAGACTTGCTCTTGCTGGCCTGAAGCCTTTATGGATCAAGGCTTCGTAAGTGACAGCACCAACCATAACCCCATTAATCGAAGACAATATCGCGTATTCCCCAGCCACATACCTTTTAGTTGTAATATCTCTTACGAACCTCATGTGTCTTAGAATTTGCACCGAAATAGCGCTGACTACGGTTCTTAATAGCGCTTCTGAAGCAAGGTAAGTCAAGACTCCGACAGGTATGTGCCGCCTCGTTTTCGTCATAGAGGCATAAATATCCATTCCTGCACCGGCAAAATAAAGGAGTTTCCACCAGTGCTGTTCCAGGGGCCAGGAAGACACATGCCCGGCCAGCGCCACTTCGGCGGTAGTTATCACGGGAGCCAGTTGCAAACAGAAATCCGTTTTCAACTCTTCCAGCTCCTTTGTATCCGATGCAGCCAGATCATAGGTGTTTGAAAGCCCGGAGACTATTCCCGCTGTTTCACAGACACCCCACCATATACCCAGGTTGAGCAGGGTAGACAAAGAGAGTCCGGCAACGCTTCCCGCTAACTCAAGCCCGTTTGCCACCAGTGTGGTGTCATTTAAAGGCTCAAGAAAATCAAAATCATTTTTTGAGGGGGGACTGGCCTCTGTCGTCGAATAAAACAAACACAAAAGTAACGGAAACAGGTTGAATGACTTTTTCATGATGATTTCCCGGAAACATTGACTAAACAGGAAATATAGCCACTCGGCGAAGCTATAAATGAAAATTTCCCTGACTACATTTCCCTAACTACAAAGTGCGGTGCAAATAAGGCAGCTATCAGCCCCTGATTCGGAAGTATTTGGCTGCCAATCTTTTACATAAACTTAGTCGTATAATTTTAATTTATGCAAAGATGGCAAACCTGTCACAAACGCCAAAAGCTCAGTGCATTTTTTTGAGTGCAGAAAAAAAATCGCTATTTTCTGCACTAAACCCGACGACAGCTATTGCAGATTGATTAAAAACTCCACATTATAAAATCTAATGGGTTGGACTTTTCCTGCCATTGTGTTTGAGTCAACGAACAGGAGACTGACCGGGAATAAAAAATTCTTGATCAGACTTCCAGGTTTCAGTTGAGCTTTCCATGATGTCAGCCAATGGACGGCTGCCAGCCCGGGCCACTTTCTATACTGACTCTCTTCAATCATAAGAGTGGCCAATGTACTGATCTTGAGACAGTCGAAAGAAGGGGCGCCTCCCGATACGACTGTCGAATCCGAACATCAGACAGGGCAGGGCACAATATGGATATATTTAACCACTACCAGGAGCGATTCCAATCCACGCAGCAGGAAGAGCTCACCATTCAGGAATATCTCGACCTCTGTAAAGATGACCCCGGGGCCTATGCCAATGCAGCAGAAAGAATGCTGATGGCCATTGGCGAACCGGAGATGACAGACACCTCCCGGGATTCTCGCCTGAGTCGTATTTTTTCCAACAAACTGATCAAACGTTACCCCGCCTTTGAAGAGTTCTATGGCATGGAAGAAGCCATTGAACAGATTGTTTCCTACTTCAAGCACGCCGCCCAGGGACTGGAAGAAAAGAAACAGATTCTTTATTTGCTGGGTCCGGTGGGTGGCGGTAAATCTTCTCTGGCGGAAAAACTGAAAGCCCTGATGCAAAAGCAACCTTTCTACGCCATTAAGGGGTCGCCGGTTTTTGAATCACCACTGAACCTGTTCAATGCCGATGAGGATGGAGACATTCTGACTCAGGAATACGGCATTCCCAGACGTTATCTGGGCGGCATCATGTCGCCCTGGGCAGTGAAGCGTCTTAACGAGTTTGGTGGTGACATCACCAAGTTCAAGATTGTAAAACTCTGCCCCAGCATTCTTAACCAGGTAGCCATCGCCAAGACCGAACCCGGTGATGAAAACAACCAGGACATTTCCAGTCTGGTGGGTAAAGTGGATATCCGTCAGCTGGAAGAATACTCTCAGGATGATCCGGATGCTTACAGCTTCTCCGGAGCACTCTGCCGCGCCAACCAGGGTCTGATGGAATTTGTGGAGATGTTCAAGGCTCCTATCAAAGTTCTCCACCCATTGTTGACTGCCACTCAAGAGGGCAATTACAACAGCACTGAAGGGATGGGGGCGATTCCTTTCAACGGTGTGATCCTGGCTCACTCCAACGAATCAGAATGGCAAACCTTCAAGAACAATAAAACCAACGAAGCCTTTATTGACCGGGTTAACATTGTCAAAGTGCCCTATTGCACAAGAGTGAAAGAAGAGATTCTGATTTATGAGAAACTGCTTTCCAGCAGCTCTCTGAGAGAAGCGCCCTGCGCACCCGATACCCTGAAGATGCTGGCCCAGTTCTCGGTTCTGTCTCGAGTCAAGGAACCTGAAAACTCCAACGTTTACTCGAAGATGCGGGTCTACGACGGTGAAAGCCTGAAGGACACTGACCCTAATGCCAAGCCGCTTCAGGAATACAAAGATGCAGCAGGGGTGGATGAAGGTATGGAAGGGCTTTCAACCCGTTTTGCTTTCAAGATTCTCTCCAAGGTCTTCAACTTTGATCCCACCGAAGTGGCGGCAAACCCGGTTCATATGCTGTACGTATTGGAGCAGCAAATAGAACAGCAGCAATTCCCGAAAGAAATCCATGAACGCTACCTGCGTTATGTGAAGGAATTTCTGGCGCCTAAGTACATTGAGTTTCTGGGCAAGGAAATTCAAACTGCTTACCTCGAATCATACTCTGAGTACGGACAGAATATCTTCGACCGCTACATCACCTACGCTGACTTCTGGATTCAGGATCAGGAATACCGAGATCCGGAAACCGGAGACATACTCGACCGGGCTTCAATCAACGAAGAGCTGGAGAAGATTGAGAAGGCCGCCAGTATCGCCAATCCGAAAGACTTCCGTAATGAAGTGGTGAACTTTGTACTCAGAGCCCGGGCCAACAATCAGGGTAAAAACCCAAGCTGGTCCAGCTACGAGAAAATGCGCACCGTGATTGAAAAGAAAATGTTCTCCAATACTGAAGACCTTCTGCCAGTCATTTCATTCAATGCCAAAAGCAGTAATGAAGACCAGCGCAAACACAACGAGTTTGTGAAGCGTATGGTTGAGAGAGGCTATACCGAGAAACAGGTGAGACTGCTGGCAGAATGGTACATCAGGGTCAGAAAGTCGCAGTGAGAGCTGAGGCCTGCGACGCTGTCGCAGGCCCTGTTAAATGGAATTATTCTTTGATCATTTACAGGTCCGACTAACGACCATGGGCAGGTGAAAAAAGTGATCAAAAAATAATTTCGAGACCGCTTCGAAAGTGACTGATGAACGTCAGAAAATAGCTTTCGGAGCCAAAATACACAAAAACGGTGGAAAGATGTCACCCTATTCCGATAACTACTAAAACCATGATCGAAAAAAAGCCGTAAGCGAAAAAAATCATGGCAAGCAGGTGTTGGAATAACAAGGTTTTGAACAGGCAGTTCAAAACTGGCGACATGGAAATCATGAAATGTTCTGTGTCATAACAGACAGGGAGCGTGCTGATGAGCATTATTATTGATCGACGTCTGAACGGGAAAAACAAGAGTACTGTCAATCGGCAGCGTTTTCTGGACAGATACCGAAAGCACATTAAAAAAGCGGTTTCTGAAGCGGTTAACAAACGCTCCATTACGGATGTGGAATCTGGCAGTCAGGTTACCATTCCCACCAAAGATCTCTCTGAACCCCGTTTTCAGCATGGTCAGGGTGGCCGCTACAAACAGGTTCATCCCGGTAATAAAGAGTTTGTTTCCGGCGACAGAATCAAGCGACCTTCCGGTGGTTCCGGCCAGGGTTCAGGACGGGGTAAAGCCGGTAACTCCGGCGAAGGCATGGACGAGTTCAGCTTCCAGATCAACCATGAAGAATTTCTGAATCATATGTTCGATGACCTTGAGCTGCCAAACCTGGTTCGCAAGCAGCTTCAGGATGCCACTGAATTCAAAATGAAGCACGCCGGTTACACCAGCGAAGGCTCTCCTGATCGATTAAACATTGTTCGCTCCCTGAGATCAGCCCACGCTCGAAGAATTGCCCTCGGTGGCGGTGCCCGAAAGGAAGTAAGAGCATTAAGACGGCAGCTTCGTGAGCTGGAAGTCAGCCCGGAGGAAACCGATTCTCAACTCGTCGAAGAACTTCGCGAGAAGATCAAAGAGCTCAATGGCAAGTTGAAAAAGCTGCCCTTTATTGATGACTTTGATCTCAAGTACAACAACCTGATCAAAGTTCCCAGCCCCAGTAACAAGGCCGTAATGTTTTGTGTCATGGATGTCTCCGGTTCCATGACACAGGAAATCAAAGACATGGCCAAGCGCTTTTTCATCCTGCTTTATTTGTTCCTGCAACGTAATTACAAACAGATCGAAGTAGTCTTTATCCGGCACCATACTGCTGCGAAAGAAGTCGATGAGGATGATTTCTTTTATTCCAGAGAAACCGGCGGAACCATTGTCTCCAGTGCTCTGGAGATGACCAGCGACATCATCAATAAACGTTACAACCCGGTGGACTGGAACATTTACGTCGCCCAGGCTTCCGATGGCGATAACTGGGAAGGGGATTCCAGCGTCTGTTCAAAAATTCTGACCGAGCAGATCATGTCGAAGGTTCAATACTTTTCCTACGTCGAAATCACCGACCGGGCTCACCAGAACCTGTGGCGTGAATACGAAAGCATAGCTGAACAGTTCGCCGACCAGTTTGCCATGCAACAGATCAAAACGCCGAATGACATTTATCCTGTGTTCCGTCGTCTGTTTGAGAAAAAAGAAACCGTATAAGCGAGGCACCAACCATGAGTGAGGTTACAGATATTAAAGAGAGAGAACCCATCTCCACGGGTTCAGAATGGACCTTTGATCTCATTCAGGAATACGACCGTGAGCTGGCACGTCTGGCTGACAAGTTCCGACTGGAGACTTACCCGAACCAGATTGAGGTCATCAGTGCCGAACAGATGATGGATGCCTACTCTTCCACGGGTATGCCATTAATGTACAGCCACTGGAGCTTTGGTAAACAATTTCTCCATACCCAGCAGAACTATCAGCGTGGCCGCATGGGGCTGGCTTATGAAATTGTGATCAACTCCAACCCCTGTATCGCTTATCTCATGGAAGAAAACACCATGACCATGCAGGCCCTGGTACTGGCCCATGCCAGTTATGGTCATAACTCATTCTTCAAAGGTAACTATCTGTTCCAGACCTGGACCGATGCCGAATCCATTATTGACTACCTGATGTTTGCCAAGCGTTATGTTGCTGAGTGTGAAGAAAAATATGGCGTCGAAGCGGTTGAAGATGTTCTGGATGCTGCTCATGCCCTGATGAATCAGGGTGTTAATCGCTACAAACGTCCGAGGCCACTTTCAGCAGATCAGGAAAAAGAGCGCCAGCAGGAAAGAGCAGAGTACATTCAGAGAACCCTGAACGACATCTGGAGTACCATTCCAAAGACGGAAGATAAAGAAGAGAAAAAAGTTGAACGCTTTCCCAAAGACCCGGAAGAGAATATTCTCTACTTTCTGGAAAAGAATGCGCCACTGCTGGAAACCTGGCAGCGTGAACTGCTGCGAATAGTCAGGAAAGTATCCCAATACTATTACCCTCAACGTCAAACCCAGGTGATGAACGAAGGCTGGGCCTGCTTCTGGCACTACCATCTTCTCCATGAGCTTTATGATGAAGGAAAAGTCACCGAGGGCTTTATGCTGGAATTTCTGCACTCTCACTCAAGTGTCGTATACCAGCCTCCTTTTGACAGCCCGCACTACAGCGGCATCAACCCCTATACACTGGGCTTCAGTATGTTTCAGGATATTCGCAGAATCTGTGAAAATCCTACCGATGAAGACAGGCACTGGTTCCCGGACATTGCCGACAGTGACTGGCTGGAAACCGTGCACTTTGCAATGAAAAACTTCAAGGATGAAAGCTTTATTTTGCAATTCCTGTCTCCCAAAGTGATGAGAGACCTCAGACTCTTCTCGATTCTGGATGACGAAAGCAAATCCTACCTGGAAGTTGATGCGATTCATAACAGCACCGGATATAAAGAAGTCAGGGAGTCACTGGCTGCCCAGTATAACCTTGGGAACCGAGAACCCAATATCCAGGTCTTTGATGTGGACGTGCGAGGCGATCGAACCCTGACTCTCAGACATTACCAGCACCAGGGACGCCCACTGGATAAAAGTACTGAGGAATTACTCAAGCACGTCCATCGGCTCTGGCAATTTGATGTCAAACTGGAGTCGGTGACCATTGATAACAAGGTAAGCAAAAGCTATCAGTGCCCGGATAAAAAAGATTCCGGAAAGCCTCACTAAAAAGATATGATTGAAAGATTAAGGTCTTTTTATATTTAAAACTAATAAGAATTAATCAGCCATCCTGTCCACTTAAAACCGATGCCCCGCTGCCATGGCAGTGGGAGCTGGCCCTTCCGTTCAATGCAAAAAATACTGAATACGCTGAAAACCAGAGCCTTGATATCTGTAACGACATTTTCAAAGAGCCAGATACAAGGCTGAATGTTTGTTATTTTAAAAACAAGCAATACAACTATAAGCAATTAAATTCATTTGCGTGTCTTAAATGACTCACAACTGTTTATGTATTGTACAATTATTCGTATCCTCTCATAAAACGTTATTAAATCTATTTAAATAGTCCATAAAAGCACATTAAATGCTTCCATCAATTTAAAGCTTCCTGTATAAATAGTTACCTTCGTCATTGAAAATCATTAATACCCCGTCGAATTGGTCTGAATTGGGAGTTCCTGAATGAACGTTTTTGAAGAAATTCATCACCGCCTGAGCAGTAAAACTCGTATCCGCTCTTTGTTTAAAGATGTTCATGTCGAAGATCTTGAGCGTATCATCTCCAGAATGCAGGATGTACTGCAGGAGAAAGTTGAAGCCCGCAATAAAATTGATGAAGAGCGTCAAGCCAAACTGGAAAATATTGAAGCCGTTAAGCAAATCATGGCTGAACGCGGCATTTCAATGGAAGACCTGGACCACTTGGAAGTAGCATCTACAAAACGTCGTCGTAATGTCCAGAGGTTTACTTTTGAGTACCAGACAGAAGCCGGCAACACCGTCCAATGGGACGGCTCTACCACAGGCCGTCTGCCGCGTGACTTCCAGAGCTACCTGGACCGCACCGGCAAAAAACGCCTGGACTGCGTTGTTGGCGAAGAGTAAGTCTACATTTGCCAGAATTTCGGGTTCATGCCCAGCCCGCAGCTTCTTGAGTACAAACACCAATGGATCAAAGTACAATTCTTTGAAAACCTCCCCCACTGACTCGAAGTAACCAGCTGGGGATTCCATTACAGGGTGCTCAGGGCGAGACCACCCTGTTGAACGCTTGGTAGTGTACCCCGCGACAGGTGCTCAAGAGACAGATATAAACTAGTAAAGAAAATACAAATACGCAAACCCGGTGTTCGCAGGATGATTGAAATACACCACCCTGCCAACTGCCGGAAATCAGCGTTTCAGAGTAAAGATAGTCAGGATCAGGCTGTAAAACAGACTATTCGAAGATGAGACCATGAAAAGATTATTCATTTTTTGATGCCAGGCCAAAAAGCAGAAAAGGTGCCACCGGTCCTGTTCTGCTTTTTTCATGAGTGTTTTTCATGAATGTTCCAACTCGAGGCATTTTTCCGGAAAGTGGCAAACAAAGCGGCTGCCTTTTCCCGGGTGACTGCTGATCGTGAGTTTGCCTCCATGTCTCAGCATGACGTGCTTGACGATGGCCAAACCAAGCCCCGTTCCCCCGGTATTCTGGCTACGACTTTTATCAATCCGGTAAAAGCGCTCAGTCAACCTCGGAATATGCATTGGATCAATACCGACACCATTGTCTTCCACCATCATATGTCCGCCTTCCTTGTCCTGCCACCAACGAACATGTATTTTTCCACCCCGGGGTGTATAGCGCACGGCATTAAAGACCAGATTCGAGAAGGCACTGCGCAACTCACTACTGCTGCCTGCCAAAAAGACATCTTCAGGACAATCCAGAGAAATCTGATGCTGGTTTTCACCACTGAGTGCACATCCGTCTTCAACAATGCTGCTGAGCATGGTTTTAACATGAACCCCGTTTTCGTCTGCCTGAGCTTCAGCCGACTCCAGCTTGGACAGCAACAACAGATCTGCCACCAGATTCTGCATTCTCAGTGACTGCTCCTGCATCCTGTTCAGTGCTTTTTCCCAAACAGGAGGCAAACCCGAATCCGGGCCCAGACTGTCCAGCATGGTTTCGAGGTATCCAGACACAACCGTCAGTGGTGTTCTCAGTTCATGAGATACATTGGCAACAAAATCTTTTCTCATGACTTCCAGCTGATTCAAACGCGTGACATCTCTGACGGTCATGAGACGATTGCCTTTGCCATAAACCGTTACATTAAATTGCAGTTGATGGTCCGGGTTGATTGGAGAGGGGATCTCAAGGGCTTTTTGATAACCACCCTGCTCAAAGTAGTCAGCAAACCTTGGATCACGTAGCAGGTTGGTAATCAACTGCCCCTGATCGTCAGGCGTCTTAAACCCCATCAACATTCCAGCGGCAGGATTCCACCATTCCAGGTTGCTCTGATTATCTATCATCACAACACCGTCGTTCAGCGCAGCGGTTGATTCCTGAACGCGTTCAATCACTCCGGCCAGCTTTTGCCGGGAACGACTGTGTTGTTTCTGCAATCGATAGATGCCATCAAAAATTTCACCCCAGAACCCTTTGCTCTCCGGGGGCTCTTTGCTTCTGGCCCTGGGGTCATTCAGCCAGTCCAGCAGCTTGAAGAGTTGACGGAAGCTCCAGACAAAATAACCTCCCATAACCACACAGAGCCCTAAAAAAGGCTCTCCAAACAACCAGCCCAGGGAAAACCCGACAATCAGGTAAGCGATCAGGCGGCTCAGCAAATGAGTTTTTGAAATTGTTGTCATATTACTCCCGGCCAGATGACTGCTGAGCGCTGAGCATAAAAGTTTTACACCCTCGTTGAGAAACGATATCCAGTACCACGAACCGTTTGCACAAAGGCTTCATAGTTATCACCTAAGGCTTTACGCAAGCGTCGAATGTGTACATCAACGGTTCGCTCTTCCACATAAACGTTGCCACCCCAGACCTGATCCAGCAACTGCCCACGGGTATAGGCGCGCTCCTGGTGCGTCAGGAAAAACTGCAGCAAACGGTACTCGGTAGGTCCTATTTCAGCAGGTGAGCCATCGATGGAGACTCTGTGACTGACAGGGTCCAGTTCCAACCCGTTGATGACAATGGGCGACTGGTTATCAAAGCCACCTGTACGACGAAGAACCGCTTTTAAACGGGCAGCCAGCTCACGGGGAGAAAAAGGCTTGGTGATATAGTCATCGGCACCGGTTTCAAGCCCCTGGATTTTGTGGTCTTCTTCACCTTTGGCCGTCAACATAACGATGGGTATTTCAGACGTCAGCTCACTGCGCTTCAGACGGCGGGCCAGCTCAATTCCGGAGACATCTGGTAACATCCAGTCCAGCAAGATCAGATCGGGTTTGTTATCCACAATCAGAGAGTGCGCTTCCTTGGCATCTGCTGCCTCAAGACAGTCATAACCTGCCATTTCCAGAGCAACGGTCACCATTTCGCGAATCGGTGCTTCGTCATCTACGATCAGAATGGTCTTTCCTGGCATTAATCTCTACCTGTTATCTTATCTGTCGATTCGATTTCGGCGGTGACGTTCTGGCGTCTATCAGCTACAGCTCATTGGGGCTTACCGGGAGGGTAATATTTCGGGCAACACCCTTCCGATCGCTCAGGGCTGTTTCTCACTACTTTGATCAACCGCACTATACACCGGACATTACACCTTTGAAATGTTACAGGCAGATGACACACTCCAGGCTGATATCACGGCTTAAAAATAAAAAGATCCCTCAGGGTCTGCAGGATAAGGCTTTTCGCCATTTGTCCCGGCAGCCGCCATAAGTAGCAATACTTACCAAACTTCAAGCCAGATTGAAGTTTGAAGATCAAAGATAACTCAACACGAGACCCGCAAATACAATGGCTCCGACCCAGTGGTTATTAAGAAATGCCCTGAAGCAGGCGTCACGCTCACGACGATGGGTTAACCATTGCTGATAAACGAAAAGGGCTGCAACAGCCAACAGTGAAAGATAATAGAGAGCACCTGACTCCAGTTGATGGCCTACCATGGCCAGTGTCATCAGGGTAAGTACCTGCAGGCAACCTACGATCAGGTTATCCATCTCCCCAAATAGAATGGCTGTGGACTTGATCCCCACTTTCAGATCATCGTCACGGTCCACCATGGCGTATTGAGTATCGTAAGCCACCGTCCAGAAGAGATTGGCCAGAAACATCAGCCAGGCGATGTTTCCCAAGGCGCCACTCTGAGCCGCAAAAGCCATGGGGATCGACCAGCCAAAAGCAGCCCCCAAAACCACCTGGGGCAGATGAGTGTGTCTTTTTGCAAAAGGGTAAGCCAAGGCCAGCAAAAATCCGGCAAAAGAGAGCTGGACGGTAAGGGTATTGGTAAAGAGTACGAGAATGAAAGACAAAAGCACCATGCCGGAGAAATAAATCAGCGCTTCTTTTTCCTGAATTTTACCCGTTACCAGCGGTCGATGCTGTGTTCGCTTAACATGGCCGTCCACTTTCCTGTCTGCAAAGTCATTAATAACGCAGCCTGCACTGCGCATCAAAACCACGCCGACCGAAAAAATCACCAGATTCTTCAGACTCGGCACACCTTCTGCCGCCACCCAGAGTGCCCACATAGTAGGCCAGAACAACAGATAAATACCAATAGGCCGGTCCAGCCGGGCCAGCCGTAAAAAATCTTTTAAACGGGGAAATCGTTGCAGAACGACTTCAGTGACTGCTGATACCGCCATTGGTTTTCTGAATTGCATCATAATATTTAGCATTTTCGCCGTAAGCCTCCCTACTTTTAGAGGGGTGATATAAGGACTCCGTTTGAGTTTTTGACAGAACTATTTTTCAGTTCTATTTTTACTTCGGCTTTTACTGACAGCTATCGAAAACCAACTGGTTATCAGTAACTTAAAGCCCAGAATTTAAAGTCTAAACCGGAAGGGCTGTCCGGTTCTGCCTGTGGAGGCTTCTGTGTAAGTCTGGTTGTTATGAACCAGCAGCAGCCTATGAAGCAGGAAGCTCCTACGTCCTACGTAGGAGAGCAGTCACCTGCTTATCTGCATCTTTCTTATCATCGCTGAGATTCTTATTGCTCATCGCCCTGAATCATGACCGGTATCGCCAGTTTATCAGGTCAGGGCCGGTTCTCAATCAGGCGATGACCAGACTGACTGCGGAAATCGCTACATTTCCGGAGGTGAGTGCTTCAGCAAACAAACAATCATCCTTGTTGAGAATATCGGTGAGCTTTAAGGTTCAGGATGCTTCGACATGACTCTTCAGAACTTTTCTGTCTGTCCAGACAGGTCCGGCAAAAAGATTTCACAAACAGATATAGACTTTTCGTGCAAATAAAATAACGACCGCCTTCCCCAGGCTGTTTCATCCGAGTATTTTTCCACCAGATGAGGATTAAACTGACGAGCCGGCAGTTCCGCTACCTCAAATGGCCCCCGACGCATACCGGGATGATTAAATAAAAACTCCCCCAGAGGTTTACTGCCCAGTTGCAGCAGCTCCCTGTTCGTACCAATAAGGCTGCTGTGAGGCAATACACTTCGTGCAAACACCCTGGGTCGGCCACCACAGATCAGCAGAACCTCCCTGATAGAAGCCATTTTGCTGCAATGTCTGCTTCTGAATGATCCTGCCAACTCAGCAGATGTGGACGTAGCCTTTGACTGTTCATAGTTATTGAGAAACTTCAGCTCCGAATAGGTTGGCATAAAGGTCCCATGACGAATAACCTGAACCCTGAAGTCGCCGTCAAACTCATGTTTCAAACGCTGAGTCAGGGAACCACTGTCCAGCAGCCAGTCTCTCCAGGGCTCTGGAATCTGCTGTTTCAAATAATGTCTCGGCTTCCAGGGCAAGCCTGAAAAATCAATAAAAGGCACCCTCACTCCTGCTGCACGAATCCAATTCCCCAGAACTGCCCCGGGAGAAAACAAGGCAGCTCACCGTGACACTCCCCGCCTTGTCAGGCGAGGCTTCTGACTTCACAGGCTGCAACCAGCCTATAACGACCGGACTTACGCAGAAGCCTCCATCAGCAGTAACCGGGTGCCCCTCGGTTATTTATTGGTCTTTTGTTTGATTTGCCGCTGCCTTAACGGGTCACTCAGGTATGAGTTCATCTGGTTCTTCAGTGGCGGTTGGGCAGTTGGCTCTGCCTTAATTTTTTGTTAACAGTGCTTGGTTTTCGTCACCGTGAGTCTCTATTGAGACAGACCGACGGTGAATGTAGCCAACTATGTACAAACACGCAAGCGGGAGGCTCTGCGCCTGCGCGCCACGATCTACGCGGCCCGACCTTCACGCCTTATACCCCCGCCCGATTGAGGGTGTCACAAAACTCCAACAGCTCGTTCCCATGCTCTGAGGTCGTCATTCCCGCGAAGGCGGGAATCCAGCGCCAACGGTGGATCTCTGCCTTCTCGGGGATGACAAGGCCAGGGGGGCACCGGGCAGTAGGGTTCTGGTGGTGAGTCAGTGAGGATTCCCGCCTTCGCGGGAATGACGAGAATGAAGTCGGGAATGACGAGAATGAAGTCGGGAATGACGAGAATGAAGCCGGGAATGACGGGAGTCAATTCGTTCGCACGTTGGAGAGAGTTTTGCGACACCCTCTGGAGCATGGGAGCCAGAGTTTTGCGACACCCTCGACAGGGCGGGGAGCAGTCACGGTTTCCTCAATTTCTTTCTGCCTGACGTTAATGGACACAACCGGATTCTTTTCTATGCTTCCTGCCAATGGTATAAATCATCCCCAAGGGATGATCGAAAACTATAAATCAGGATCCGCGCATGGCTGTCGTAAAACGTATGCCCCAAAAGACCGGTCGTATCAGAACCGAGAGGGTTCGGCTGATTTTGAAAGCTGCCGAACAGGAATTTGCCCGGCATGGATTCGGGGGAGCCACAATCCAGCGTATAGCTGACCTGGCCGATTTGCCAAAACCGACTGTCTTGTATTACTTCAGTAACAAGCAGGAAATTTATGACGAAGTTCTTACCAACATTTTGAATCTCTGGAATGACAAACTGAACAACTTTCACCCAAAAGATGACCCTGCAGAGTCACTTGAGCGGTATATCCGTTCAAAGATAGAAGTCTCCAGAAAATATCCCACGGCCAGCCGAATTTTTGCCAGTGAAATCATTCATGGCTGCCAGCAGCTGTCTCCGTCCATGAAGGACTCTACCCAGCAGTGGTTTAAAAACAAAACAGAGATTTTTCAGCATTGGATGGATGAGGGCAAAATGGCCCGGGTAGAGCCCATGCACCTGATTTTTATGATTTGGGGATCGACTCAGCATTACGCTGACTATGAAAAGCAGATCTGCCTTATCATGAACAAAAAGAAACTGCCTGCCTCAACCTACGATAAAGCCGCTGACACTATCTGCGACATTGTCCTTCGTGGCTGCGGTCTGAAAGTTTGAGAAACGATAAAAATATTGTAGAGTCACAAGATAAAATGAAACGGGCAGATTAACACGCGAGTCACTGCCATAAACTGCTGTGTCGGCGGTCTATGGTAATTGGCAGCTTATTGCTCTATCCAGACCGTCCTGCTCATAACAAGAGGCAGATAATGAAAGTCTGGATAAAACACCCCCTGGCCACTTTCACCGCAAACAGTCAGGACGCCGGTAACGGCGTGGTGATTGATGAAAGCTCCGGCAAGATCACAGAACTGGTTCCTTCGGGACAGTCTCCGAAAGTCTCCTATGATCAAAGCTATGACGCTTCCGGACAGGTTCTCCTTCCCGGTTTGATCAATACTCACCACCATCTTTATCAGACCCTGACCCGCGCCTTCCCTCCAGCACTGAATAAAAAACTCTTTCCCTGGCTGCAAACGCTTTATCCTTTTTGGGCCAGACTGAAGCCAGAAATGCTGTTTAACGCCACTCAGCTGGGACTGACAGAACTGCAGCAGTCCGGTTGTACAACAGTGGCAGATCATCACTACCTTTTCCCGGAAGCACTCACAGAAGCCATTGATATTCAGGTGAAGGCCGCTGACAGTATTGGCAGCCGGGTCATGTTGACTCGGGGTTCCATGAGCCTTGGAGAGAAGGATGGCGGCCTTCCTCCCCAGACAACCGTGCAAACGGAAACAGAGATACTCGACGACTCCGAACGTCTGATTCATCGTTATCATGAGTCAGAAGAAGGGGCAAAGGTTCAAATTGCCCTGGCACCCTGCTCTCCTTTTTCAGTCAGCACAGAGTTGATGAAAGAGACCGCCAGACTGGCCCGTAAACACAATGTTCGATTGCATACTCACCTGGCTGAAACCCATGATGAAGACAACTTCTGCATCGAGCGGTTCGGTCTACGGCCACTGGATTACCTGGAATCTGTGGATTGGCTGGCTGACGATGTCTGGCTGGCCCACGGCATTCACTTCAATGACGATGAAATCAAAAGAATGGGACAGGCGGGCTTGGGCATCTGTCACTGCCCTACCTCGAATATGTTGCTGGCATCGGGCATCTGCCGTACTAAAGAACTGGCGTCTGCAGGCGCGCATGTCGGGCTGGGTGTGGATGGCTCTGCTTCAAACGACGGCTCCAATATGATGCAGGAAGTCCGTCAGGCTTTGCTGATCAATCGTCTGCGTTACGCCGCAGATGAAGTCACTCATCTCGATGCCTTGTACTGGGCAACAAAAGGTTCAGCCAGAGTGCTTGGCAGGAGCGATATTGGAGAACTGGCCGAAGGAAAGCAGGCCGACCTTGCTCTTTTCAGCCTGAATGAGTTGCGTTTCAGTGGCAGCCATGACCCACTGGCAGCACTGGTTCTTTGTGGAGGCCACAGAGCAGCTGCCGTTATGTGTGCAGGAAAGTGGCTGATTAAAGATGCAACACTGCTTCATCTTGATCAAGAGGCCATCATGGCTGCACACCAGCTTTCTGCCAGAAAGCTGGTGTCTTGAGAGGCTGTCGTAAATCTCTGGTTCCCATGCTCCAGAGATTTACGACGGGGAACGAGTTGTAGGGTATGACGGAAGTAATCAGGAAGTAGTTTCTTCTTGGATGGCTCCCGAAGACGCATTAATATTTTTCACCACTTTCCTCTGATCGCTGGAGTCAGGCCCGGAATCTTCAGGCAAAACCAGAGTCAGTAAAATAGCGGTCAGACCTCCGGTGGTAATTGCCGAGCTGAAAATGTTTTTGACCAATTCCGGCATCTGGCTCAGCACCCCGGGCACAATAGTGACGCCCAGCCCCATACCGATGGACACAGCAATGATCATTACCTGCCGACGATCAAGCGACCCTGAAGCCAGAATGCGAATACCTGAGGCAGCCACCGTGCCAAACATAACCAATGTAGCCCCACCCAGCACAGGCTTGGGAATCTGCATCAGGATGGCCCCGAGTATCGGGAAAAGTCCCATCACTAAAAACAATCCGGCAATGATATAGCCAACAAACCGACTGGCGACACCGGTCATTTGAATCACACCATTGTTCTGGCTAAATGTTGTCGTTGGAAAGCTGTTCAGGCAGGCTGCGGTCAGAGAGTTCACGCCATCAGCCAAAATTCCGCCACGAATTCGCTCAACGTATTCATCACCCTCAATTGGTTCACCCGAAAGTTTTGCTGTCGCAGTGAGGTCACCGGTAGATTCAATGGTCGTTATGACATAAATGAGAGCAATTGGAATGAATAGCTCCCAATCGAAAGTCATTCCGTATTTAAAAGGCACTGGAGGGGTAAATAATACCGAGTCCGATAATCCCTGCAGAGTCATTTTACCGGTATAAAGTGTTATCAGGCTGCCCACCAGCAAGCCAAGGAAGATCGCTGAGAGACGCACCATGGGACGAGAGCTGCGATTAAAAAAGATCACAGTCGCTAACACGGTGATGCTCACTGCAAGGTTGCTCAGTGCACCAAAATCAGGCGCATTGAAGCCACCGGCCATATCGGTCACAGCTACCTTGATCAGGCTGAGACCAATCAGTGAAATAACAATTCCGGTAATGGTTGGCGTAATGATCTTGCGCAGTTTATGGAAAAAGCGGCTCAGGACAATCTCGATAAATGCCCCGAAAAAACAAAGACCTGTCATCAGTGCAATAATCTCTTCACTGCTACCTCCCCGGCTTTTAACCACAAAACCGGCGGCAATCAGGGAACTCAAAAACGCAAAACTGGTTCCCTGAATACTCAACAGACCAGACCCCAGGGGACCAAACCGTCTGGCCTGGATAAAGGTACCTATCCCTGAGGCAATGAGCGCCATACTGATCAGGTAAGGAATATGCTCTCCCAAACCCAACACCCCACCGATGACCAGGGTCGGTGTCACAACCCCCATAAAGCTGGCTATCATATGTTGCAGGGCACTGAAAAAAGCCCGAGATAATGGCGGTTTGTCGTTTAATTGGTGGATGAGTTCGGGATTATGAGTCTGGCTATTCATGCATACTCCTGCCGTCTTTTTTTGTTATACAGAGGGAGTATTGCAATTCCTTGACCAATTGTTCAATTTTTTTGGGGTATTCAAAATAGTATGTGGATTGACTGGTTTTATGGGCCCATTGTTCAGGGGTGTACAAATACCAGCGCAACCAGCCTGCCAGGGGCGAGCCTTTCCCTCCTGAGCCTGTGACAAGCAGAAATCAATCACTTGAATTTACATCATCAAACTTTCGTTTCCGATGTTGCCTTCTGTGATTCGACAGGGCTTTCGCGTTTGGCAGGGTCTTCCGG
Organism: Endozoicomonas sp. 8E; assembly: GCF_032883915.1. Lineage (NCBI taxonomy): Bacteria > Pseudomonadati > Pseudomonadota > Gammaproteobacteria > Oceanospirillales > Endozoicomonadaceae > Endozoicomonas > Endozoicomonas sp. 8E. Next base: position 7,079,990 of record NZ_CP120717.1, read on the forward strand.
CACTCTGGGCAAGTTTGCTCTCCGGTGTGATCTCTTCTTCTGTGATTCGACAGGGCTTGAGCGTGTGGCAGGGTCGTCTGGCACTCTGGGCAGGTTTGCTCTCCGGTGTGATATCGATTTTTGTGAACCGACAGGGCTTGAGCGTTTAGCAGGGGCTTCTGACACTGAGGGCAGATTTGCTCTCCGGTGTGATCTTTTCTTTTGTGATCCGTCAGGGCTTGAGCGCTTGCCAGGGTCTTCCGGCACTCAGGGCAAGTTCGCCCTCCGGTGTGATATTGATTTTTGTGAGCCGACAGGGCTTTCGCGTTTGGCAGGAGCTTCTGGCAATCGGGGCAGGTTTGTTCTCCGGTGTGATATTGACTTTTGTGAACCGACAGGGCTTGAGCGTTTGGCAGGGTCTTCTGGCACTCAGGGCAGGTTTGCTTTCCGGTGTGATCTTTTCTTTTGTGAATCGCCAGGTCTTGAGCGTTTGGCAGGGGCTTCTGGCACTCAGGACAGATTTGCTCTCCGGTGTGTTCTTTTCTTTTGTGAACTGCCAGGGCTTGAGCGTTTGGCAGAAGCTTATGGCACTCAGGGCAGGTTTGCTTTCCGGTGTGATTTTTTCTTTTGTGATCCCAAAGGGCTTTAGCGTTAGGTAAGGGCTTCTGGCACTCAGGGCAGGTTTGCTCTTCGGCGTGATCTTTTCTTTTGTGAAGCGTCAGGGCATGAGCGTTTGGCAAGGGCTTCTGGCAATCAGGACAGGTTCGTTCTCCGGTGTGACATTGACTTTTGTGAGTGTTCAATGAGGTTCGAGAGCTAAGTAATTTTTCACAGCCATGGTGATGACATCGGTATTTTTCGGAGCCTGCCTCCTTTTGTTTTTTCACAGAAGTTGGATTTAGTTTTAATGATGGACCGGTTGTGCTGTCAGCTCCTGAGACAACTGTCGGTGCTTCAGCAGGATGGCTTGCCGGGCCAGATTCCTGATCGCTTTTTTGCAAATAGACATCTGTTGTGCTAGCGAAAGAGTCGTCTGAGGTTGAACGACACCGGGTACTTTTGGAAGGAGCAAAGATACAGAGTCCTTTTTGATTACAACAGGGCTGTTCGTGGCAATTTTTGTCAAGGCTATGTCGGGAGTCGGTGGGCCGGCCCGAATTTTCATCATTATGGTCGTTGTCGTATAAATAATGTGATTTTTCTGAATGACTATTGAATGACTGACCGTGATCCTCTGGCCCCGTCGTCCGGGAATAGTTACCGCCACCCGTTCCATACATCAAAGTGATGATCTGAAGTTTGTTTCGCCGACAGGGTTTGTCATCGGGTAGCACGCCTGACCCTGAATATCCGTTTGTGCTGGTCATGTGTGATGATTCGTTTTGCATCAGCCTCCAGTCGGTCATTGGCATTGCAGTTAATATGCCCGGCTCAGTTTTTATAGAAAAACTCTGGCTTGTCGAAGCCCCATTCTGATAAACCTCAACGATAAAACCATAAGTCTGCGGCTCAACCGGGCAGACGAAAGGCAAAAAGGCCAATACGTACGAGAGTAGACTTTTAATACTTCTATCCTTTTTTTTCCAGGGATAGGAGCAGTGAGGATAGACGATAGGAAGTTTGGGAGTTTTTCAATGTTGGCAAACTCTATAGGAATTACAAAGCGCATATAGATAACCTACTGACGTATAATACCAATCGTGCTTTCTAACTGCCGTAATGAGCATGGAGATTTGAGTCTTGAGACAAGGCGGCGTGAGGAGTCATAGCCTTAGCTATGGCGAAGATCGCCAACGCAGGATTAGGGCTCAAATCTTCAGCGCAACGGGGAGTTAGAAAGTTCGACTGGTATAAATACGAATATTTTTTCCAATAGGGTTTAAGGGCTGCTTGCTGAAGAAGATTGCCTTCCATGTCTTTTGTCATCGGTTAACCCCATCAGGTGATAGACAGATGGACGTGAGCATTGCACTTCAGATCATGCCCAAAAGTGTGCAGTGCCTTTTCCTCCTGAGCCTGTTGCAAGCAGAAATCAATCACTTAACTTTGCATCATCAAGCTTTCGTTTTCTGTGTAGCCTTCTGTGATCCGACAGGGCTCTCACGTTTGACAGGGTCTTCTGGCACTCCGGGCAAGTTTGCTCTCCCGTGTGATATCGACTTTTGTGAGCCGACAGGGCTTGAGCATTTGGCAGGGTCGTCTGGCACTCAGGGCAGGTTTGCTCTCCGGTGTGTTCTTTTCTTTTGTGAGCCGACAGGGCTTCAGTGTTCGGCAGGGTCTTCTGGCACTCAGGGCAGGTTTGCTCTCCCGTGTGATATTTTCTTTTATGATACGACAGGGCTTTCGCGTTTCGCAGGATCTTCTGGCACTCAGGGCAGGTTTGCTCTCCGGTGTGATATCGACTTTTGTGAGCCGACAGGGCTTGAGCATTTGGCAGGGTCTTCTGGCACTCCGGGCAAGTTTGCTCTCCGGTGTGATATTTTCTTTTATGATCCGACAGGGCCTGAGCGTTTGGCAGGGTCTTCTGGCACTCAGGGCAGGTCTGTTCTCCGGTGTGATCTTTTCTTTTGTGATCCCACAGGGCTTGAGCGCTTGGCAGGGTCTTCTGGCACTCAGGGCAGGTTTGTTCTCCGCTGTGATATTTTCTTTTGTGATTCGACAGGGCTTGAGCGTTTGACAGGATCTTCTGGCACTCAGGGCAGGTTTGCTCTCCGGTGTGTTCTTTTCTTCTATGATTCGACAGGGCTTGAGCGCTTGCCAGGGTCTTCTGGCACTCAGGGCAGGTTTGCTCTCCGCTGTGTTTTTTTCTTTTGTGATTCGACAAGGCTAGAGAGTTTGGCAGGGTCTTCTGGCACTCAGGGCAGGTTTGCTCTCCGGTGTGATCTTTTCTTCTATGATTCGACAGGGCTTGAGCGCTTGCCAGGGTCTTCTGGCACTCAGGGCAGGTTTGCCCTCCGCTGTGATATTGGCTTTTGTGATTCGACAGGGCCTGACTGTTTGCCAAGGCCTTCTGGCACTCAGGGCAGATTTTCTCTCCGGTGTGTTCTTTTCTCTTGTGAATCGACAGGGCTTTCGCGTTTGGCAGGGTCTTATGGCACTCAGGGCAAGTTTGCTCTCCGGTGTGTTCTTTTCTTCTGTGAGTCAACAGGGCTTGAGCGTTTGGCAGTGTCTTCTGGCACTCAGGGCAGGTTTGCTCTCCGGTGTGTTCTTTTCTTTTGTGATCGCACAGGGCTTGAGCGTTTGGCAGGGTCTTCTGGCATTCTGGGCAGGTTTGCTCTCCGGTGTGATATTGACTTTTGTGAGCCGACAGGGCCTGACTGTTTGCCAAGGTCTTCTGGCACTCAGGGCAGGTTTGCTCTCCGGTGTGATCTTTTCTTTTGTGAACCGCCAGGGCTTGAGCGTTTGGCAGGGGCTTATGGCAATCAGGGCAGATTTGCAATCCGCTGTGATATTGACTTTTGTGAGTTTTCAATGAGCCTTGAGAGCTAAATGATTTTTCACAGTCGGGGTGATTACATGCGTATTTTTTGGGGCCTGCTTTCCTTTGTTTCTTCGCAGGAGGTGGATTTAATTTTAACGATGAACCGGTTGTGCTGTCAGCTACTGAGGCAACTGTCAGACCTTCAGCAGTATGGCTTACCGGGCCAGATTCCTGACCGCCTGTCTGCAAATAGACATCTGTTCTGCAAGCGTAAGAGTCATCTGAGGTTGAACGACACCGGGTGCTTGTGGAAGGAGCGAATATACAGACTCTCTGTTGATTACAACAGGGCTGTTCGTGGCAATTTTTGTCAAGGCTATGTCGGGAGTCGGTGGGCCGTCCCGAATGTTCATCATTATTGTCATTGTCGTATAAATAATGCGATTTTTCTGAATGTCTGTTGAATGACTGACCATGATCCTCTGACTCCGTTGTCCGGGAATAATTACCGCCGCCCGTTCCGTACATCAAAGTGATGATCTGAGGCTTGTTTCGCCTGGAGGGTTTGTCATCTGGTGGCGTGCCTGACCCCGAATATCCGTTTGTGCTGACCATTTGTGATGGTTCGTTTTGCATCAGCCTCCAGTCGGTCATTGGCATTGCAGTTAATATGCCCGGTTCAGTTTTTACAGAAAAACTCTGGCTTGTCAAAGCCCCATTCTGATCAACCTCTACGAGAAAATGGTAAGTCTGCGGCTCAACCGGGAAGACGAAAGGCAAAAAGACCCATACGTGCGAGAGTAGACTTTTAATGGTTATATCCTTTGTTTTCCAAGGATAGGAGCAGTGAGGATAGACGATAGGAAGTTTGGAAGCTTTTCAATGTTGGCAAGCGCTATAGGAATTAGAAAGCGCAAATAGATAAACTACTGACGTATAACACCAATCGTGCTTTCTAACTCCCGTGATGAGTATGGAGATTTGAGCCTTAAGACAAGGCGGCGCGAGGAGTCATAGCCTTAGCTATGGCGACGATCGCCAACACAGGATTAAGGCTCAAATCTTCAGCGCAATAGGGAGTTAGAAAGTTCGATCGGTATACATACGAATATTTTTTCCAATAGGATTTAAGAGCTGCTTGCTGAAGAAGATTGCCTTCCATGTCTTTTTATCATCGGTTCACCCCCGTAGGTGATAGATAGACAGATGGACGTGAGCATTGCACTTCAGATCATCCAAACGTATGCAGTGCCTTTCCCTCCTGGGCCTGTGACAAGCAGAAATCAATCACTTGACTTTGCATCATCAGGCTTTCGTTTTCGGTGTAGCCTTTTGTGATCCGACAGGGCTTGAGCGTTTGGCAGGAACTTCTGGCACTCAGGGCAAGTTTGCTCTCCGGTGTGATTTTTTCTTTTGTGAGCAGACAGGGCTTTTGCGTTTGGCAGGATCTTCTGGCAATCAGGGCAGGTTTGCTCTCCGCTGTGATATTGACTTTTGTGAGCCGACAGGGCTTTCGCGTTTGGCAGGGTCTTCTGGCACTCAGGGCAGACTTGCTCTCCCGTGTGAACTTTTCTTTTATGATCCGACAGGGCCTGAGCGTTTGACAGGGTCTTCTGGCACTCAGGGCAAGTTTGCTCTCCGCTGTGATATTGGCTTTTGTGATTCGACAGGGCTAGTGTGTTTGCCAGGGTCTTCTGGCACTCAGGGCAGGTTTGCTTTCCGCTGTGTTCTTTTCTTTTGTGATTCGACAGGGCTAGAGCGTTTGGCAGGGTCTTCTGGCACTCAGGACAAGTTTGCTCTCCGCTGTGATATTGGCTTTTGTGATTCGACAGGGCTTTCGCGTTTGGCAGGGCCTTCTGGCACTCAGGGCAGGTTTGCTCTCCGCTGTGATCTTTTCTTTTGTGATTCGACAGGGCTTGAGTGTTTGGCAGGCTCTTCTGGCACTCAGGGCAGCTTTGCTCTCCGCTGTGATATTGGCTTTTGTGATTCGACAGGGCTTGAGCGTTTGCCAGGGTCTTCTGGCACTCAGGGCAAGTTTGCTCTCCGCTGTGATCTTTTCTTCTGTGAGACAACAGGGCTTGAGCACTTGGCAGGGTCTTCTGGCATTCAGGGCAGGTTTGCTCTCCGGTGTGATCTTTTCTTTTGTGAACCGACATGGCTTGAGCGTTTGGCAGGGTCTTCTGACACTCAGGGCAGGCTTGCTCTCCGCTGTGTTCTTTTCTTTTGTGATTCGACAGGGCTTGAGCGCTTGCCAGGGTCTTCTGGCACTGAGGGCAGGTTTGCTCTCCGGTGTGTTCTTTTCTTCTGTGAGTCAACAGGGCTTGAGCGTTTGGCAGGGCCTTCTGGCATTCAGGGCAGGTTTGCTCTCCGCTGTGATATTGACTTTTGTGCGCCGACAGGGCCTGACTGTTTGCCAAGGCCTTCTGGCACTCAGGGCAGATTTTCTCTCCGGTGTGTTCTTTTCTCTTGTGAATCGACAGGGCTTTCGCGTTTGGCAGGGTCTTATGGCACTCAGGGCAGGTTTGCTCTCCGGTGTGATATTGACTTTTGTGAGCCGACAGGGCCTGACTGTTTGCCAGGGTCTTCTGGCACTCAGGGCAGGTTTGCTCTCCGCTGTGATCTTTTCTTTTGTGATTCGACAGGGCCTGAGCGTTTGGCAGAGGCTTATGGCAATCAGGGCAGATTTGCACTCCGGTGTGTTCTTTTCTTTTGTGATTCGACAGGGCTAAAGTGTTTGGCAGGCTCTTCTGGCACTCAGGGCAAGTTTGCTCTCCGCTGTGATATTGGCTTTTGTGATTCGACAGATCTTGAGCGCTTGCCAGGGTCTTCTGGCACTCAGGGCAGGTTTGCTCTCCGCTGTGTTTTTTTCTTCTATGATCCGACAGGGCTTGAGCGCTTGGCAGGAGCTTTTGGCACTCAGGGCAAGTTTGCTCTCCGGTGTGTTCTTTTCTTCTGTGAGTCAACAGGGCTTGAGCGTTTGGCAGGGTCTTCTGGCACTCAAGACAGGTTCGTTCTCCGGTGTGATATTGACTTTTGTGATTGTACAATGAGGTTTGAGAGCCAAGTGATTTTTCACAGCCGGGGTGATCACATCGGTATTTTTTTGAGCCTGCCTTCTTTTGTTTTTTCGCAGGAGGCGGATTTAATTTTAATGATGAACCGGTTGTGCTGTCAGCTACTGAGGCAACTGTCAGACCTTCAGCAGTATGGCTTACCGGGCCAGATTCCTGACCGCCTGTCTGCAAATAGACATCTGTTCTGCAAGCGTAAGAGTCATCTGAGGTTGAACGACACCGGGTGCTTGTGGAAGGAGCGAATATACAGACTCTCTGTTGATTACAACAGGGCTGTTCGTGGCAATGTTTGTCAAGGCTATGTCGGGAGTCGGTGGGCCGTCCCGAATGTTCATCATTATGGTCGTTGTCGTATAAATAATGCGATTTTTCTGAATGTCTGTTGAATGACTGACCATGATCCTCTGACTCCGTTATCCGGGAATAATTACCGCCGCCCGTTCCGTACATCAAAGTGATGATCTGAGGTTTGTTTCGCCTGGAGGGTTTGTCATCGGGTGGCGTGCCTGACCCCGAATATCCGTTTGTGCTGACCATTTGTGATGATTCGTTTTGCATCAGCCTCCAGTCGGTCATTGGCATTGCAGTTAATATGCACGGTTCAGTTTTTACAGAAAAACTCTGGCTTGTCAAAGCCCCATTCTGATCAACCTCTACGAGAAAATGGTAAGTCTGCGGCTCAACCGGGAAGACGAAAGGCAAAAAGACCCATACGTGCGAGAGTAGACTTTTAATGGTTATATCCTTTGTTTTCCAAGGATAGGAGCAGTGAGGATAGACGATAGGAAGTTTGGAAGCTTTTCAATGTTGGCAAGCGCTATAGGAATTAGAAAGCGCAAATAGATAAACTACTGACGTATAATACCAATCGTGCTTTCTAACTCCCGTGATGAGTATGGAGATTTGAGCCTTAAGACAAGGCGGCGTGAGGAGTCATAGCCTCAGCTATGGCGACGATCGCCAGCCCAGGATTAAGGCTCAAATCTTCAGCGCAATAGGGAGTTAGAAAGTTCGATTGGTATACATACGAATATTTTTTCCAATAGGGTTTAAGAGCTGCTTGCTGGAGAAGATTGCCTTCCATGTCTTTTTATCATCGGTTCACCCCCGTAGGTGATAGATAGACAGATGGACGTGAGCATTGCACTTCAGATCATGCCCAAACGTATGCAGTGCCTTTCCCTCCTGGGCCTGTGACAAGCAGAAATCAATCACTTGTTTGCATCATCAAGCTTTCGTTTTCGGTGTCGCCTTTTGTGATTGGACAGGGCTTTTGCGTTTGGAATGATCTTCTGGCACTCAGGGCAGGTTTGCTCTCCGGTGTGTTCTTTTCTTTTGTGATTCGACAGGGCTAGAGTGTTTGGCTGGATCTTCTGGCACTCAGGGCAAATTTGCTCTCCAGTGTGATCTTTTCTTCTGTGAGTCAACAGGGCTTGAGCGTTTGGCTGGGTCTTCTGGCACTCAGGGCAGGTTTTCTCTCCAGTGTGATAACGACTTTTGTGAGCTGACAGGGCTTGAGCGTTTGCCAAAGTTCTCTGGCACTCAGGGCAGGTTTGCTTTCCGGTGTGAACTTTTCTTTTGTGAACCGACAGGGCTTGAGCGTTTGGCAGGGCCGTCCGGCACTCAGGGCAGGTTTGCTCTCCGCTGTGATATAAACTTTTGTGAACCGACTGGGCTTGAACGTTTGGCAGGGCCTTCTGGCACTCAGGGCAGGTTTGCTCTCCGCTGTGATCTTTTCTTTTGTGATCCGACAGGGCTTTCGCGTTTGGCAGGATCTTCTGGCACTCAGGGCAGGTTTGCTCTCCACTGTGATATTGACTTTTGTGAGCTGACAGGGCTCGAGCGTTTGCCAAGGTTCTCTGGCACTCAGGGCAGGTTTGCTCTCCACTGTGATCTTTTCTTTTGTGATCCGACAGGGCTTGAACGTTTGGCAGAGTCTTCTGGCATTCTGGGCAGGTTTGCTCTCCACTGTGATATTGACTTTTGTGAGCCGACAGGGCCTGACTGTTTGCCAAGGTCTTCTGGCACTCAGGGCAGGCTTTCTCTCCTGTGTGATCTTTTCTTTTGTGAACCGCCAGGGCATGAGCGCTTGGCAGGGGCTTCTGGCACTCAGGGCAGGTTTGCTCTCCGCTGTGATATTTTCTTTTGTGATCGCACAGGGCTTGAGCGTTTGGCAGGGTCTTCTGGCACTCAGGGCAAGTTTGCTCTCCGCTGTGATATTGACTTTTGTGAGCCGACAGGGCTTTCGCGTTTGGCAGGGTCTTCTGGCAATCAGGGCAGTTTTGCTCTCCGCTGTGATCTTTTCTTCTATGATCCGACAGGGCCTGCGCGTTTGCCAGGGTCTTCTGGCACTCAGGGCAGGTTTTCTCTCCGCTGTGATATTGGCTTTTGTGATTCGACAGGGCTCGAGCGCTTGCCAGGGTCTTCTGGCATTCAGGGCAGGTTTGCTCTCCGCTGTGTTCTTTTCTTTTGTGATTCGACAGGGCTTGAGCGCTTGCCAGGGTCTTCTGGCACTCAGAGCAGGTTTGCTCTCCGGTGTGATCTTTTCTTTTGTGAACCGTCAGGGCATGAGCGTTTGGCAGGGGCTTCTGGCACTCGAGACAGGTTCGTTCTCCGGTGTGATATTGACTTTTGTGATTGTACAATGAGTTTTGAGAGCTAAGTGATTTTTCACAGCCGGGGTGATGACATCGGTATTTTTTGGTGACTGCCTTTTTCTGTTTTTTCGCAGGAGGTGGATTTAATTTTAATGACGCACCTGTTGTGCTGTCAGCTTCTGAGACAACTATCGGTGCTTCAGCAGGATGGCTTACCGGGCCAGATTCCTGATCGCCTGTTTGCCAATAGAGATGTGTTCTGCAAGCGAAAGAGCCATCTGAGGTTGAATAACACCGGGTACTTGTGGAAGGAGCGAAGATGCAGACTCTCTGTTGATTACAACAGGGCTGTTCGTGGCAATTTTTGTCAAGGCTATGTCGGGAGTCGGTGGATCGGCCCGAATTTTCATCATTATGGTCGTTGTCGTATAAATAATGCGATTTTTCTGAATGTCTATTGAATGACTGATCATGATCCTCTGACTCCGTTGACCGGGAACAGTTACCGCCGCCCGTTCCGTACATCAAAGTGATGATCTGAAGTTTGTTTCGCCGACAGGGTTTGTCATCGGGCAGCATGCCTGACCCTGAATATCCGTTTGTGTTGGTCATGTGTGATGGTTCGTTTTGCATCAGTCTCCAATCGGTCATTGGCATTGCAGTTAATATGCCCGGCTCAGTTTTTATAGAAAAACTCTGGCTTGTCGAAGCCCCATTCTGATCAATCTCTACGATAAAACCATAAGTCTGCGGCTCAACCGGGCAGACGAAAGGCAAAGAGACCAATACGTACGAGAGTAGACTTTTAATGCTTCTATCCTTTGTTTTCCGGGGATAGGAGCAGTGAGGATAGACGATAGGAAGTTTGGGAGCTTTTCAATGTTGGCAAGCCCAAACGTGTGCAGTGCCTTTCCCTCCTGGGCCTGTGACAAGCAGAAATCAATCACTTGACTTTGCATCATCAAGCTTTCGTCTCCGGTGTTGCCTTTTGTGATTTGACAGGGCGCTGGGGTTTGGCAGGATCTTCTGGCACTCAGGGCAGGTTTGCTTTCCGGTGTGATATTTTCCTTTGTGATTTGCCAGAGCTTGAACGTTTGGCAGGGTCTTCTGGCACTCAGCGCAGGTTTGCTCTCCGGTGTGATCTTTTCTTTTGTGAACCGCCAGGGCTCGAGCGTTTCGCAGGGGCTTCTGGCACTCAAGACAGGTTCGTTCTCCGGTGTGATATTGACTTTTGTGAACCGCCAAGGCTTGAGCGTTTGGCAGAGGCTTCTGGCACTCAGGGCAGGTTTGCTTTCCGGTGTGATCTTTTCTTTTGTGAACCGCCAGGGCTCGAGCGTTTCGCAGGGGCTTCTGGCACTCAAGACAGGTTCGTTCTCCGGTGTGATATTGACTTTTGTGAACCGCCAAGGCTTGAGCGTTTGGCAGAGGCTTCTGGCACTCAGGGCAGGTTTGCTTTCCGGTGTGATCTTTTCTTTTGTGAACCGCCAGGGCTCGAGCGTTTCGCAGGGGCTTCTGGCACTCAAGACAGGTTCGTTCTCCGGTGTGATATTGACTTTTGTGATTGTGCAATGAGTTTTGAGAGCTAAGTGATTTTTCACAACCGGGGTGATGACATCGGTATTTTTTGGTGACTGCCTTTTTCTGTTTTTTCGCAGGAGGTGGATTTAATTTTAATGACGCACCTGTTGTGCTGTCAGCTTCTGAGACAACTATCGGTGCTTCAGCAGGATAGCTTACCGGGCCAGATTCCTGATCGCCTGTTTGCCAATAGAGATCTGTTCTGCAAGCGAAAGAGCCATCTGAGGTTGAACAACACCAGGTACTTGTGGAGGGAGCGAAGATGCAGACTCTCTGTTGATTACAACAGGGCTGTTCGTGGCAATTTTTGTCAAGGCTATGTCGGGAGTCGGTGGATCGGCCCGAATTTTCATCATTATGGTCGTTGTCGTATAAATAATGCGATTTTTCTGAATGTCTATTGAATGACTGACCATGATCCTCTGACTCCGTTGTCTGGGAATAGTTACCGCCGCCCGTTCCGTACATCAAAGTGATGATCTGAAGTTTGTTTCGCCGACAGGGTTTGTCATCGGGTAGCATGCCTGACCCTGAATATCCGTTTGTGTTGGTCATGTGTGATGGTTCGTTTTGCATCAGTCTCCAATCGGTCATTGGCCTTGCAGTTAATATGCCCGGCTCAGTTTTTATAGAAAAACTCTGGCTTGTCGAAGCCCCATTCTGATAAACCTCAAAGATAAAACCATAAGTCTGCGTCTCAACCGGGCAGACGAAAGGCAAAAAGACCAATACGTACGAAAGTAGACTTTTAATGCTTCTATCCTTTGTTTTCCAGGGATAGGAGCAGTGAGGATAGACGATAGGAAGTTTGGGAGTTTTTCAATTTTGGCAAGCCCTATAGGACTTAAAAAGCGCAGATATATAACCTACTGACGTATAATACCAATCGTGCTTTCTAACTGCCGTGATGAGCATGGAGATTTGAGTCTCAAGATAAGTCGGCGTGAGGAGTCATAGCCTTAGCTATGGCGATGATCGCCAATACAGGATTAAGGCTCAAATCTTCAGCGCAATAGGGAGTTAGAAAGTTCGACTGGTATAAATACGAATATTTTTTCCAATAGGGTTTAAGAGCTGCCTGCTGAAGAAGATTGCCTTCCATGTCTTTTGTCATCGGTTAACCCCCGCAGGTGATGGACAGATGGACGTGAGCATTGCACTTCAGATCATGCCCAAACGTGTGCAGTGCCTTTTCCTCCTGAGCCTGTTGCAAGCAGAAATCAATCACTTGACTTTGTATCATTAAGCTTTCGTTTTCGGTGTCGCCTTTTGTGATTCGACAGGGCTTGAGCGCTTGCCAGGATCTTCTGGCACTCAGGGCAGGTTTGCTCTCCGCTGTGATCTTTTCTTTTGTGAGCAGACAGGGCTTGAGCGCTTGCCAGGGTCTTCTGGCACTCTGGGCAAGTTTGCTCTCCGCTGTGATATTGGCTTTTGTGATTCGAGAGGGCTTGGGCGCTTGCCAGGATCTTCTGGCACTCAGGGCAGGTTTGCTCTCCGCTGTGATCTCTTCTTTTGTGAGCAGACAGGGCTTTTGCGTTTGGCAGGATCTTCTGGCAATCAGGGCAGTTTTGCTCTCCGGTGTGATATTTTCTTCTATGATCCGACAGGGCTTGAGCGTTTGGCAGGAGCTTCTGGCACTCAGGGCAGGTTTGTTCTCCGGTGTGATATTTTCTTTTGTGAACCGACAGGGCTTGAGCGTTTGGCAGGGTCGTCCGGCACCTAGGACAGGTTTGCTTTCCGCTGTGATATAAACTTTTGTGAATCGACAGGACTTGAGCGTTTAGCATGAGCTTCTGGCACTCAGGGCAGGTTTGCTCTCCAGTGTGATCTTTTCTTTTGTGAGCAGACAGGGCTTTTGCGTTTGGCAGGATCTTCTGGCAATCAGGGCAGGTTTGCTCTCCGGTGTGGTGTTTTCTTCTATGATCCGACAGGGCTTGAGCGTTTGGCAGAGGCTTATGGCAATGAGGACAGATTTGCACTCCGGTGTGTTCTTTTCTTTTGTGATTCGACAGGGCTTTCGCGTTTGCCAGGGTCTTCTGGCACTCAGGGCAAGTTTGCACTCCGGTGTGATCTTTTCTTCTGTGAGTCAACAGGGCTTGAGTGTTCGCCAGTGTCTTCTGACACTCAGGGCAGGTTTTCTCTCCGGTGTGATATTGGCTTTTGTGATTCGACAGGGCTTGAGCGCTTGCCAGGGTCTTCTGGCACTCGGGGCAGGTTTGCTCTCCGCTGTGTTCTTTTCTTTTGTGATTCGACAGGGCTTGAGCGCTTGCCAGGGTCTTCTGGCACTCAGAGCAGGTTTGCTCTCCGGTGTGATCTTTTCTTTTGTGAACCGTCAGGGCATGAGCGTTTGGCAGGGGCTTCTGGCACTCAAGACAGGTTCGTTCTCCGGTGTGATATTGACTTTTGTGATTGTGCAATGAGTTTTGAGAGCTAAGTGATTTTTCACAGCCGGGGTTATGGCATCGGTATTTTTTGGTGACTGCCTTTTTCTGTTTTTTCGCAGGAGGTGGATTTAATTTTAATGACGCACCTGTTGTGCTGTCAGCTTCTGAGACAACTATCGGTGCTTCAGCAGGATGGCTTACCGGGCCAGATTCCTGATCGCCTGTTTGCCAATAGAGATCTGTTCTGCAAGCGAAAGAGCCATCTGAGGTTGAACAACACCAGGTACTTGTGGAGGGAGCGAAGATGCAGACTCTCTGTTGATTACAACAGGGCTGTTCGTGGCAATTTTTGTCAAGGCTATGTCGGGAGTCGGTGGATCGGCCCGAATTTTCATCATTATGGTCGTTGTCGTATAAATAATGTGATTTTTCTGAATGTCTATTGAATGACTGACCATGATCCTCTGACTCCGTTGTCTGGGAATAGTTACCGCCGCCCGTTCCGTACATCAAAGTGATGATCTGAAGTTTGTTTCGCCGACAGGGTTTGTCATCGGGTAGCATGCCTGACACTGAATATCCGTTTGTGTTGGTCATGTGTGATGGTTCGTTTTGCATCAGTCTCCAATCGGTCATTGGCCTTGCAGTTAATATGCCCGGCTCAGTTTTTATAGAAAAACTCTGGCTTGTCGAAGCCCCATTCTGATCAATCTCTACGATAAAACCATAAGTCTGCGGCTCAACCGGGCAGACGAAAGGCAAAGAGACCAATACGTACGAGAGTAGACTTTTAATGCTTCTATCCTTTGTTTTCCAGGGATAGGAGCAGTGAGGATAGACGATAGGAAGTTTGGGAGCTTTTCAATGTTGGCAAGCCCAAACGTGTGCAGTGCCTTTCCCTCATGAGCCGGTGACAAGCAGAAATCAATCACTTGAATTTGCATCATCAAGCTTTCGTTTTCGGTGTTGCCTTTTGTGATTCGACAGGGCTTGAGCGCTTGCCAGGGTCTTCTGGCACTCAGGGCAGGTTTGCTCTCCGGTATGTTCTTTTCTTTTGTGATTTGACAGGGCTTGGGCGTTTGCCAGGGTCTTCTGACACTCAGGGCAGGCTTGCTCTCCTGTGTGACATTTTCTTTTGTGATCTGACAGGGCTTGAACGTTTGGCAGGGTCTTCTGGCATTCAGGGCAGGTTTGCTCTCCGGTGTGATATTGACTTTTGTGAGCCGACAAGGCTTTCGCGTTTGGCAGGGTCTTCTGGCACTCAGGGCAGGTTTGTTCTCTGGTATGTTCTTTTCTTTTGTGATTTGACAGGGCTTGAGCGTTTGGCACGGTCTTCTGGCATTCAGGGCAGGTTTGCTCTCCGGTGTGATATTGCCTTTTGTGAACCGACAGGGCTTGAGCGTTTGCCAGGGTCTTCTGGCACTCAGGGCAGGTTTGCTTTCCGCTGTGATCTTTTCTTTTGTGAACCGACAGGGCTTGAGCGTTTGGCAGGGTCTTCTGGCAATCAGGGCAGTTTTGCTCTCTGGTGTGATATTTTCTTCTATGTTCCGACAAGGCTTGTGCGTTTGGCAAGGGCTTATTGCAATCAGGGCAGATTTGCACTCCGGTGTGATCTTTTCTTTTGTGAACCGACAGGGCTTGAGCGTTTGGCAGGAGCTTCTGGCAATCAGGGCAGGTTTGCTCTCTGGTGTGATCTTTTCTTCTGTGAATCGACAGGGCTTGAGCGTTCGTCAGGGTCTTCTGGCACTTAGGGCAGGCTTGCTCTCCCGTGTGATATTTTCTTTTGTGATCCGACAGGGCTTGAGCGTTTGGCAGAGTCTTCTGGCACTTAAGGCAAGTTCGCTCTCCGGTGTGATATTGACTTTTGTGAGCCGACAGGGCTTTCGCGTTTGGCAGGAGCTTCTGGCACTCAGGGCAGGTTTGTTCTCCGGTGTGATATTTTCTTTTGTGAACCGACAGGGCTTGAGCGTTTGGCAGGGTCGTCCGGCACCTAGGACAGGTTTGCTTTCCGCTGTGATATAAACTTTTGTGAATCGACAGGACTTGAGCGTTTAGCATGAGCTTCTGGCACTCAGGGCAGGTTTGCTCTCCAGTGTGATCTTTTCTTTTGTGAGCAGACAGGGCTTTTGCGTTTGGCAGGATCTTCTGGCAATCAGGACAGATTTGCACTCCAGTGTGATGTTTTCTTCTATGATCCGACAGGGCTTGAGCGTTTGGCAGGGGCTTATGGCAATCAGGACAGATTTGCACTCCGGTGTGTTCTTTTCTTTTGTGATTCGACAGGGCTAAAGTGTTTGGCAGGCTCTTCTGGCACTCAGGGCAAGTTTGCACTTCGGTGTGATCTTTTCTTCTGTGAGTCAACAGGGCTTGAGTGTTCGCCAGGGTCTTCCGGCACTCAGGGCAGGTTTGTTCTCCGCTGTGATATCGTCTTTTGTGATTGTTCAATGAGCCTTGAGAGCTAAATGATTTTTTACAGCCGGGGTGAACACATCGGTATTTTTTGGAGCCTGCCTTCCTTTGTTTTTTCGCAGGTGGTGGATTTAATGCTGAACCGGTTGTGCTGTCAGCACCTGAGACAACTGTCAGACCTTCAACAGGATGGCTTACCGGGCCAGATTCCTGATCGCCTGTTTGCAAATAGACATCTGTTCTGCGAGCGAAAGAGTTATCTGAGGTTGAACGACACCAGGTACTTGTGGAAGGAGCGAAGATACAGAGTCCTTGTTGATTACAACAGGGCTGTTCGTGGCAATTTTTGTCAAGGCTATGTCGGGAGTCGGTGGGTCGGCCCGAATTTTCATCATTATTGTCGTTGTCGTATAAATAATGGGATTTTTCTGAATGTCTATTGAATGACTGATCATGATCCTCTGACTCCGTTGTCTGGGAATAGTTACCGCCGCCCGTTCCGTACATCAAAGTGATGATCTGAAGTTTGTTTCGCCGACGGGGTTTGTCATCGGGTAGCATGCCTGACCCTGAATATCCGTTTGTGTTGGTCATGTGTGATGGTTCGTTTTGCATCAGTCTCCAATCGGTCATTGGCCTTGCAGTTAATATGCCCGGCTCAGTTTTTATAGAAAAACTCTGGCTTGTCGAAGCCCCATTCTGATCAATCTCTACGATAAACCCATAAGTCTGCGGCTCAACCGGACAGACGAAAGGCAAAGAGACCAATACGTACGAGAGTAGACTTTTAATGCTTCTATCCTTTGTTTTCCAGGGATAGGAGCAGTGAGGATAGACGATAGGAAGTTTGGGGGTTTTTCAATGTTGGCAAGCCCAAACGTGTGCAGTGCCTTTCCCTCATGAGCCGGTGACAAGCAGAAATCAATCACTTGAATTTGCATCATCAAGCTTTCGTTTTCGGTGTTGCCTTTTGTGATCCGACAGGGCTTGAGCGCTTGGCAGGGGCTTCTGGCACTCAAGGCAGGTTCGTTCTCCGGTGTGATATTGACTTTTGTGATTGTTCAATGAGGCTTGAGAGCTAAATGATTTTTCACAGTCGGGGTGATCACATCGGTATTTTTTGGAGCCTGTTTTCCTTTGTTTTTTCGCAGGAGGTGGATTTAATTTTAATGATGAACCGATTGTGCTGTCAGCTTCTAAGCCAACTGTCGGACCTTCAGCAGGATGGCTTACCGAGCCAGATTCCTGATCGCCTGTTTGCAAATAGACATCTGTTCTGCAAGCGAAAGAGTCATTTGAGATTGAACGACACCAGGTACTTGTGGAAGGAGCGAAGATACAGAGTCTTTGTTGATTACAACAGGGCTGTTCAAGGCAACTTTTGTCAAGGCTATGTCATGAGTCGGTTGGCTTGCCCGAATTTTCATCATTATGGTCGTTGTCGTATAAATAATGCGATTTTTCTGAATGTCTATTGAATGACTGACCATGATCCTCTGACTCCGTTGACCGGGAACAGTTACCGCCGCCCGTTCCGTACATCAAAGTGATGATCTGAAGTTTGTTTCGTCTGGAGGGTTTGTCATCTGATGGCGTGCCTGACCCTGAATATCCGTTTGTGCTGACCATGTGCGATGGTTCGTTTTGCATCAGCCTCCAATCGGTCATTGGCATTGCAGTTAATATGCCCGGCTCAGTTTTTATAGGAAAACTCTGGCTTGTCGAAGCCCCGTTCGGATCAACGTCTAGGAGAAAATGGTAAGTCTGCGGCTCAACCGGACAGACGAAAGGCAAAAAGACCCATACGTGCGAGAGTAGACTTTTAATGGTTCTGTCCTTTGTTTTCCGGGGATAGGAGCAGTGAGGATAGACGATAGGAAGTTTGGGAGCCTTTCAATGTTAGCAAGCCCAAACGTGTGCAGTGCCTTTTCCTCCTGAGCCTGTTGCAAGCAGAAATCAATCACTTGACTTTGCATCATCAAGCTTTCGTTTTCGGTGTAGCCTTTTGTGATCCGACAGGGCTTTCGCGTTTGACAGGATCTTCAGGCACTCAGGGCAGGTTTGCTCTCCGCTGTGTTCTTTTCTTTTGTGATTCGACAGGGCTAGAGCGCTTGCCAGGGTCTTTTGGCACTCAGGGCAGGTTTGCTCTCCTGTGTGATCTTTTCTTTTGTGATCCCACAGGGCTTGAGCGCTTGGCAGGGTCTTCTGGCACTCAGGGCAGGTTTGCTCTCCGCTGTGTTCTTTTCTTTTGTGAGTCGACAGGGCTAGAGTGTTTGCCAGGGTCTTCTGGCACTCAGGGCAGGTTTGCTCTCCGCCATGATATTGGCTTTTGTGATTCGACAGGGCTTGAGTGCTTGCCAGGGTCTTCTGGCACTCAGGGCAGGTTTGCTCTCCGCTGTGTTCTTTTCTTTTGTGAGTCAACAGGGCTTGAGCGTTTGGCAGGGTCTTCTGGCACTTAGGGCAGGTTTGTTCTCCGGTGTGATATTTCCTTTTGTGATCCCACAGGGCCTGAGCGTTTGGCAGGGTCTTCTGGCATTCAGGGCAGGTTTGCTCTCCGGTGTGATATTGACTTTTGTGAGCCGACAGGGCCTGACTGTTTGCCAAGGTCTTCCGGCAGTCAGGGCAGGTTTGCTCTCCGCTGTGTTCTTTTCTCTTGTGAGTCGACAGGGCTTGAGCGTTTGGCAAGCTCTTCTGGCACTCAGGGCAGGTTTGCTCTCCGGTGTGTTCTTTTCTTTTATGAGTCAACAGGGCTTGAGCGTTTGGCAGGGGCTTATGGCAATCAGGACAGATTTGCACTCCGGTGTGATATTTCCTTTTGTGATCCCACAGGGCCTGAGCGTTTGGCAGGGTCTTCTGGCATTCAGGGCAGGTTTGCTCTCCGGTGTGATATTGACTTTTATGAGCCGACAGGGCCTGACTGTTTGCCAAGGTCTTCTGGCACTCAGGGCAGGTTTGCTCTCCGGTGTGATCTTTTCTTTTGTGATTCCACAGGGCTTGAGCGTTTGCCAGGGTCTTCTGGCACTCAGGGCAGGTTTGCTCTCTGGTGTGATTTTTTCTTTTGTGAGCAGACAGGGCATGAGCGTTTGGCAGGCTCTTCTGGCACTCAGGGCAGGTTTGCTCTCCGCTGTGTTCTTTTCTTTTGTGATTCCACAGAGCTTGAGCGTGTGGCAGGGTCGCCTGGCACTCAGGGCAGCTTTGTGCTCCGGTGTGATATCGACTTTTGTGAGTTCTCAATGAGCCTTGAGAGCTAAATGATTTTTCACAGTCGGCGTGATCACATTGGTATTTTTTGGAGCCTGTTTTCCTTTGTTTTTTCGCAGGAGGTGGATTTAATTTTAATGATGAACCGATTGTGCTGTCAGCTTCTAAGCCAACTGTCGGACCTTCAGCAGGATGGCTTACCGAGCCAGATTCCTGATCGCCTGTTTGCAAATAGACATCTGTTCTGCAAGCGAAAGAGTCATTTGAGATTGAACGACACCAGGTACTTGTGGAAGGAGCGAAGATACAGACTCTTTGTTGATTACAACAGGGCTGTTCAAGGCAACTTTTGTCAAGGCTATGTCGTGAGTCGGTTGGCTTGCCCGAATTTTCATCATTATGGTCGTTGTCGTATAAATAATGCGATTTTTCTGAATGTCTGTTGAATGACTGACCATGATCCTCTGACTCCGTCGACCGGGAACAGTTACCGCCGCCCGTTCCGTACATCAAAGTGATGATCTGAAGTTTGTTTCGTCTGGAGGGTTTGTCATCTGATGGCGTGCCTGACTCTGAATATCCGTTTGTGTTAGTCATCTGTGATGGTTCGTTTTGCATCAGCCTCCAGTCGGTCATTGGCATTGCAGTTAATATGCCCGGCTCAGTTTTTATAGAAAAACTCTGGCTTGTCGAAGCCCCATTCCGATCAACCTCCACGAGAAAATGGTAAGTCTGCGGCTCAACCGGGCAGACGAAAGGCAAAAGAACCCATACGTGCGAGAGTAGACTTTTAATGGTTATATCCTTCGTTTTCCAAGGATAGGAGCAGTGATGATAGACGATAGGAAGTTTGGGAGCTTTCAATGTTGGCAAGCGCTATAGGAATTAGAAAGCGCAAATAGATAACCTACCGGCGTATAACACCAATCGTGCTTTCTAACTCCCGTGATGAGCATCGAGATTTGAGCCTCAGCTATGGCGACGATCGCCAACGCAGGATTAAGGCTCAAGCCTTCAGCGCAATAGGGAGTTAGAAAGTTCGATTGGTATACATACGAATATTTTTTCCAATAGGGTTTAAGAGCTGCCTGCTGAAGAAGATTGCCTTCCATGTCTTTTTGTCATCGGTTAACCCCCTACAGGTGATAGACAGATGGACGTGAGCATTGCACTTCAGATCATGCCCAAACGTGTGCAGTGCCTCTCCCTCCTGGGCCTGTGACAAGCAGAAATCAATCACTTGAATTTACATCATCAAACTTACGTTTCCGATGTTGCCTTCTGTGATTCGACAGGGCTTGACTGTTTGGCAGTGACGCCTGACACTCAGGGCAGATTTGCTCTCCGGTGTGATCTCTTCTTCTGTGATTCGACAGGGCTTGAGCGTGTGGCAGGGTCGTCTGGCACTGAGGGCAGGTTTGCTCTCCGCTGTGATATCGATTTTTGTGAACCGACAGGGCTTGAGCGTTTAGCAGGGGCTTCTGGCACTCAGGACAAGTTCGCTCTCCGCTGTGATATTGGCTTTTGTGATTCGACAGGGCTTTCGCGTTTGCCAGGGTCTTCTGGCACACAGGGCAAGTTCGCCCTCCGGTGTGATATTGATTTTTGTGAGCCGACAGGGCTTGAGCGTTTGGCAGGGCCTTTTGGCACTCAAGGCAGGTTTGCTTTCCGCTGTGATCTTTTCTTTTGTGAACCGACAGGGCTAGAGTGTTTGGCAGGCTCTTCTGGCACTCAGGGCAGGTTTGCTCTGCGGTGTGATCTTTTCTTCTATGATCCGACAGGGCTTGTGCGTTTGGCAAGGGCTTATGGCACTCAGGGCAGATTTGCACTCCGGTGTGATCTTTTCTTTTGTGATTCGACAGGGCTAGAGCGCTTGGCAGGCTCTTCTGGCACTCAGGGCAGGTCTGCTCTCCGCTGTGATATTGGCTTTTGTGACTCGACAGGGCTTTCGCGTTTGGCAGGGTCTTCTGGCACTCAGGGCAGGTTTGTTCTCCTGTGTGATATTTTCTTTTGTGATCCCAAAGGGCTAGAGCGCTTGGCAGGGTCTTCTGGCACTCAGGGCAGGTTTGCTCTCCGCTGTGTTCTTTTCTTTTGTGGTTCGACAGGGCTAGAGCGCTTGCCAGGGTCTTCTGGCACTCAGGGCAGGTTTGCTCTCCGCTGTGTTCTTTTCTTTTGTGGTTCGACAGGGCTAGAGCGCTTGCCAGGGTCTTCTGGCACTCAGGGCAGGTTTGCTCTCCGCTGTGTTCTTTTCTTTTGTGGTTCGACAGGGCTAGAGCGCTTGCCAGGGTCTTCTGGCACTCAGGGCAGGTTTGCTCTCCGCTGTGTTCTTTCCTTTTGTGATTCGACAGAGCTAGAGCGCTTGCCAGGGTCTTCTGGCACTCAGGGCAGGTTTGTTCTCCTGTGTGATATTTGCTTTTGTGATTCGACAGGGCTTGAGTGCTTGCCAGGGTCTTCTGGCACTCAGGGCAGGTTTGCTCTCCGGTGTGTTCTTTTCTTTTGTGATTCGACAGGGCTAGATTGTTTGGCAGGCTTTTCTGGCACTCAGGGCAAGTTTGCTCTCCGCTGTGATATTGGCTTTTGTGAGTCGACAGGGCTTGTGCGTTTGCCACGGCCTTCTGGCACTCAGGGCAGGTTTGTTCTCCGCTGTGTTCTTTTCTTTTGTGAGCAGACAGGGCTAGAGTGTTTGGCAGGCTCTTCTGGCACTCAGGGCAGGTTTGCTCTGCGGTGTGATTTTTTCTTCTATGCTCCAACAGGGCTTGTGCGTTTGGCAAGGGCTTATGGCACTCAGGGCAGATTTGCACTCCGGTGTGATCTTTTCTTTTGTGATTCGACAGGGCTAAAGCGCTTGGCAGGCTCTTCTGGCACTCAGGGCAGGTCTGCTCTCCGCTGTGATATTGGCTTTTGTGAGTCGACAGGGCTTTCGCGTTTGGCAGGGGCCTCTGGCACTCAGGGCAGGTTTGTTCTCCTGTGTGATATTTTCTTTTGTGATCCCACAGGGCTTGAGCGCTTGCCAGGGTCTTCTGGCACTCAGGGCACGTTTGCTCTCCGCTGTGTTCTTTTCTTTTGTGGTTCGACAGGGCTGGAGCGCTTGCCAGGGTCTTCTGGCACTCAGGGCAGGTTTGCTCTCCGCTGTGTTCTTTTCTTTTGTGATCCCACAGGGCTTGAGCGCTTGCCAGGGTCTTCTGGCACTCAGGGCAGGTTTGTTCTCCTGTGTGATATTTTCTTTTGTGATTCCACAGGGCTTGGGCGTTTGGCAGGGTCTTCTGGCATTCAGGGCAGGTTTGCTCTCCGGTGTGATATTGACTTTTGTGAACCGACAGGGCTTGAGCGTTTGACAGGGTCTTTTGGCACTCAGGGCAGGCTTGCTCTCCCGTGTGATATTTTCTTTTATGATCCGACAGGGCCTGAGCGTTTGGCAGGGTCTTCTGGCACTCAAGGCAGGTTTGCTCTCCGCTGTGATATTGGCTTTTGTGATTCGACAGGGCTTGAGCGCTTGCCAGGGTCTTCTGGCACTTAGGGCAGGTTCGCTTTCCGGTGTGTTCTTTTCTTTTGTGATTCGACAGGGCCAGAGTGTTTGGCAGGCTCTTCTGGCACTCAGGGCAAGTTTGCTCTCCGCTGTGATATTGGCTTTTGTGAGTCGACAGGGCTTGAGCGCTTGCCAGGGCCTTCTGGCACTCAGGGCAGGTTTGCTCTCCGCTGTGTTCTTTTCTTTTGTGAGCAGACAGGGCTTTTGCGTTTGGCAGGGGCTTATGGCAACCAGGGCAGATTTGCACTCCGGTGTGATACCGACTTTTGTGATTCTTCAATGAGCCTTGAGAGCTAAATGATTTTTCACAGTCGGGGTGATTACATCGGTATTTTTTGGCGCCTGCTTTCCTTTGTTTCTTCGCAGGAGGTGGATTTAATTTTAACGATGAACCGGTTGTGCTGTCACCTCGTGAGACAACTGTCAGACCTTCTGCAGGATGGCTTACGGGGCCAGATTCCTGATCACCTGTTTGTAAATAGGCATCTGTTCTGCAAGCGAAAGAGTCATCTGAGGCTGGATGACACCGGGTACTTGTGGAAGGAGCGAATATACAGACTCTCTGTTGATTACAACAGGGCTGTTCATGACAATTTTTGTCAAGGCTATGTCGGGAGTCTGTGGGCCGTCCCGAATTTTCATCATTATTGTCGTTGTCGTATAAATAATGCGATTTTTCTGAATGTCTATTGAATGACTGACCATGATCCTCTGACACCGTTGTCCGGGAATAATTACCACCGCCCATTCCGTACATCGAAGTGATGATCTGAAGTTTGTTTCGCCTGGAGGGTTTGACATCTGATGGCGTGCCTGACCCTGAATATCCGTTTGTGCTGTTCATGTGTGATGGTTCGTTTTGCATCAGCCTCCAGTCGGTCATTGGCATTGCAGTTAATATGACCGGCTCAGTCTTTATAGAAAAACTCTGGCTTTTCAAGGCCCCATTCTGATCAAGCTCAACGATAAAATGATAAGTCTGCGGCTCAACCGGGCAGACGAAAGGCAAAAAAACCAATACGTGCGAAAGTAGACTTTTAATGGCTCTATCCTTTTTCCAGGGATAGGAGCAGTGAGGATAGACGATAGGAAGTTTGGGAGCTTTTCAATGTTGGCAAGCCCAAACGTGTGCAGTGCCTTGTCCTCCTGAGCCTGTTGCAAGCAGAAATCAATCACTTGACTTTGCATCATCAAGCTTTCGTTTTCGGTGTAGCCTTTTGTGATTCGACAGGGCTAGAGTGTTTGCCAGGGTCTTCTGGCACTCAGGGCAGGTTTGCTCTCCTGTGTGATCTTTTCTTTTGTGATCCCACAGGGCTTGAGCGCTTGCCAGGGTCTTCTGGCACACAGGGCAGGTTTGCTCTCCGCTGTGTTCTTTTCTTTTGTGAGTCGACAGGGCTTTCGCGTTTGGCAGGGTCTTCTGGCACTCAGGGCAGGCTTGCTCTCCGCTGTGATATGTTCTTTTATGATCCGACATGGTCTGAGCGTTTGACAGGGTCTTCTGGCACTCAGGGCAGGTTCGCTCTCTGTGATATTGGCTTTTGTGATTCGACAGGGCTTGAGCGTGTGGCAGGGTCTTCTGGCACTCAGGGCAGGTTTGCTCTCCGCTGTGTTCTTTTCTTTTGTGATTCGACAGGGCTACAGCGTGTGGCAGGGTCTTCTGGCACTCAGGGCAAGTTCGCTCTCCGCTGTGATATTGACTTTTGTGATTCGACAGGGCTACAGCGTGTGGCAGGGTCTTCTGGCACTCAGGGCAGGTTTGCTCTCCGCTGTGTGCTTTTCTTTTGTGATTCGACAGGGACAGAATGTTTGGCAGGGTCTTCTGGCACTGAGGGCAGGTTTTCTCTCCGCTGTGATATTGGCTTGTGTGAGCCGACATGGCCTGACTGTTTGCCAGGGTCTTCTGGCACTTAGGGCAGGTTTGCTCTCCGGTGTGATATTTTCTTTTGTGAACCGCCAGGGCATGGAGGTTTGGCAGGGGCTTCTGGCACTCAAGACAAGTTCGTTCTCCGGTGTGATATTGACTTTTGTGATTGTACAATGAGGCTTGAGATCTAAGTGATGTTTCACAGCCGGGGTGAGCGCATCGGTATCTTTTGGTGCCTGTCTTCTTTTGTTTTTTCGCAGGTGGTGGATTTAATTTTAATGATGAACCGATTGTGCTGTCAGCTTCTAAGCCAACTG
This sequence comes from Endozoicomonas sp. 8E, assembly GCF_032883915.1. Taxonomy (NCBI): domain Bacteria; kingdom Pseudomonadati; phylum Pseudomonadota; class Gammaproteobacteria; order Oceanospirillales; family Endozoicomonadaceae; genus Endozoicomonas; species Endozoicomonas sp. 8E. The sequence continues at coordinate 7,104,340 of NZ_CP120717.1, forward strand.
TCGGACCTTCAGCAGTATGGCTTACCGGGCCAGATTCCTGATCGCCTGTTTGCAAATAGACATCTGTTCTGCAAGCGAAAGTGTCATCTGAGATTGAACGACACCAGGTACTTGTGGAAGGAGAGAAGATACAGACTCTTTGTTGATTACAACAGGGCTGTTGATGGCAATTTTTGTCAAGGCTATGTCGGGAATCGGTGGGTCGGCCCGAATTTTCATCATTATGGTCGTTGTCGTATAAATAATGCGATTTTTCTGAATGTCTATTGAACGACTGACCATGATCCTCTGACCCCGTTGTCCGGGAACAGTTACCGCCGCCCGTTCCGTACATCAAAGTGATGATCTGAAGTTTTTTTCGCCTGGAGGGTTTGCGATCGGGTAGCATGCCTGACCCTGAATATCCGTTTGAGCTGGTCATGTTGGATGGTTCGTTTTGCATCAGCCTCCAGTCGGTCATTGGCATTGCAGTTAGTCTGCCCGGCTCAGTTTTTATAGAAAAAATCTGGCTTTTCGAGGCCCCATTCTGATCAACCTCAACGATAAAGCTATAAGTCTGCGGCTCAACCGGGCAGACGAAAGGCAAAAAGACCAATACGTGCGAAAGTAGACTTTTAATGGCTCTATCCTTTTTTCCTGGGATAGGAGCAGTGAGGATAGACGATAGGAGGTTTGGGAGCTTTTCAATGTTGGCAAGCCCAAACGTGTGCAGTGCCTTTTCCTCCTTAGCCTGTTGCAAGCAGAAATCAATCACTTGACTTTGCATCATCAAGCTTTCGTTTTCGGTGTAGCCTTTTGTGATCCGACAGGGCTTTCGCGTTTGACAGGGTCTTCTGGCACTCAGGGCAGGTTTGCTCTCCGCTGTGTTCTTTTCTTTTGTGATTCGACAGGGCTAGAGCGCTTGCCAGGGTCTTCTGGCACTCAGGGCAGGTTTGCTCTCCGCTGTGTTCTTTTCTTTTGTGATTCGACAGGGCTAGAGCGCTTGCCAGGGTCTTTTGGCACTCAGGGCAGGTTTGCTCTCCTGTGTGATCTTTTCTTTTGTGATCCCACAGGGCTTGAGCGCTTGGCAGGGTCTTCTGGCACTTAGGGCAGGTTTGCTCTCCGCTGTGTTCTTTTCTTTTGTGATTCGACAGGGCTAGAGTGTTTGGCAGGGTCTTTTGGCACTCAGGGCAGGCTTGCTCTCGCGTGTGATATTTTCTTTTATGATCCGACAGGGCTTGAGCGTTTGACAGGGTCTTCTGGCACTCAGGGCAGGTTTGCTCTCCGCTGTGATATTGGCTTTTGTGATTCGACAGGGCTTGAGCGTTTGACAGGGTCTTCTGGCACTTAGGGCAGGTTTGCTCTCCGCTGTGTTCTTTTCTTTTGTGATTCGACAGGGCTAGAGCGCTTGCCAGGGTCTTCTGGCACTCAGGGCAAGTTTGCTCTCGGCTGTGATATTGGATTTTATGATTCGACAGGGCTTGAGCACTTGCCAGGGTCTTCTGGCACTCAGGACAGGTTTGCTCTCCGCTGTGTTCTTTTCTTTTGTGAGCAGACAGGGCTTTTGCGTTTGGCAGGGGCTTATGGCAACCAGGGCAGGTTTGCTCTCCGCTGTGATATTGGCTTTTGTGATTCGACAGGGCTAGAGCGCTTACCAGGGTCTTCTGGCACTCAGGGCAGGTTTGCTCTCCGCTGTGTTCTTTTCTTTTGTGATTCGACAGGGCTAGATTGTTTGGCAGGCTCTTCTGGCACTCAGGGCAATTTTGCTCTCCGCTGTGATATTGGCTTTTGTGATTCGACAGGGCTTTCGCGTTTGGCAGGCTCTTCTGGCACTCAGGGCAGGTTTGCCCTCCGGTGTGATCTTTTCTTCTATGATCCGACAAGGCTTGTGCGTTTGACAAGGGCTTATGGCACTCAGGGCAGATTTGCACTCCGGTGTGATCTTTTCTTCTATGATCCGACAGGGCTTGTGCGTTTGGCAGGGGCTTATGGCAATCAGGGCAGATTTGCACTCCGGTGTGATACCGACTTTTGTGATTCTTCAATGAGCCTTGAGAGCTAAATGATTTTTCACAGTCGGGGTGATTACATGCGTATTTTTTGGGGCCTGCTTTCCTTTGTTTCTTCGCAGGAGGTGGATTTAATTTTAACGATGAACCGGTTGTGCTGTCAGCTACTGAGGCAACTGTCAGACCTTCAGCAGGATGGCTTACGGGGCCAGATTCCTGATCGCCTGTTTGTAAATAGACATCTGTTCTGCAAGCGTAAGAGTCATCTGAGGTTGAACGACACCGGGTGCTTGTGGAAGGAGCGAATATACAGACTCTCTGTTGATTACAACAGGGCTGTTCGTGGCAATTTTTGTCAAGGCTATGTCGGGAGTCGGTGGGCCGTCCCGAATGTTCATCATTATTGTCATTGTCGTATAAATAATGCGATTTTTCTGAATGTCTGTTGAATGACTGACCATGATCCTCTGACTCCGTTGTCCGGGAATAATTACCGCCGCCCGTTCCGTACATCAAAGTGATGATCTGAGGTTTGTTTCGCCTGGAGGGTTTGTCATCTGGTAGCGTGCCTGACCCCGAATATCCGTTTGTGCTGACCATTTGTGATGGTTCGTTTTGCATCAGCCTCCAGTCGGTCATTGGCATTGCAGTTAATATGCCCGGTTCAGTTTTTACAGAAAAACTCTGGCTTGTCGCAGCCCCATTCTGATCAACCTCTACGAGAAAATGGTAAGTCTGCGGCTCAACCGGGAAGACGAAAGGCAAAAAGACCCATACGTGCGAGAGTAGACTTTTAATGGTTATATCCTTTGTTTTCCAAGGATAGGAGCAGTGAGGATAGACGATAGGAAGTTTGGGAGCTTTTCAATGTTGGCAAGCGCTATAGGAATTAGAAAGCGCAAATAGATAAACCACTGACGTATAATACCAATCGTGCTTTCTAACTCCCGTGATGAGTATGGAGATTTGAGCCTTAAGACAAGGCGGCGTGAGGAGTCATAGCCTTAGCTATGGCGACGATCGCCAACACAGGATTAAGGCTCAAATCTTCAGCGCAATAGGGAGTTAGAAAGTTCGATTGGTATACATACGAATATTTTTTCCAATAGGGTTTAAGAGCTGCTTGCTGGAGAAGATTGCCTTCCATGTCTTTTTATCATCGGTTCACCCCCGTAGGTGATAGATAGACAGATGGACGTGAGCATTGCACTTCAGATCATGCCCAAACCTGTGCAATACCTTTCCCTCCTGAGCCAGTGACAAGCAAAAATCAATCACTTGACTTTGCATCATCAAGCTTTCGTTTACGGTGTTGCCTTTTGTGATTCGACAGGGCTTGAGCGCTTGGCAGGGTCTTCTGGCATTCAGGGCAGGTTTTCTCTCCTGTGTGATATTGACTTTTGTGAGCCGACAGGGCATGACTGTTTGCGAATGTCTTCTGGCACTCAGGGCAGGTTTTCTCTCCGCTGTGATCTTTTCTTTTGTGAACCGCCAGGGCATGAGCGCTTGGCAGGGGCTTCTGGCACTCAAGGCAAGTTTGCTCTCCGCTGTGATCTTTTCTTCTGTGAGTCAACAGGGCTTGAGCGTGTGGCAGAGTCGTCTGGCACTCAGGGCAGGTTTGCTCTCCGCTGTGATATTGGCTTTTGTGAACCGACAGCGCTAGAGTGTTTGCCAGGGTCTTCTCGCACTCAGGACAGGTTTGCTTTCCGCTGTGGTCTTTTCTTTTGTGAACCGACAGGGCTTTTGCGTTTGGTAGGGTCGTCCGGCACTTAGGACAAGTTTGCTTGCCGCTGTGATATAAACTTCTGTGAATCGAAAGGTCTTGAGCGTTTAGCGTGAGCTTCTGGCACTCAGGGCAGCTTTGCTCTCCGGTGTGATCCTTTCTTTTGTGAGCAGACAGGGCTTTTGCGTTTGGCAGGATCTTCTGGCAATCAGGGCAGCTTTGCTCTCCGGTGTGATGTTTTCTTCTATGATCCAACAGGGCTTGAGCTTTTGGCAGGGGCTTATGGCAATCAGGACAGATTTGCACTCCGGTGTGATCTTTTCTTCTATGATTCGACAGGGCTTGAGCGTTTGGCAGGGGCTTATGACAATCAGGACAGATTTGCACTCCGGTGTGATCTTTTCTTCTATGATTCGACAGGGCTTGAGCGCTTGCCAGAGTCTTCTGGCACTCAGGGCAGGTTCGCTCTCCGGTGTGTTCTTTTCTTTTGTGATCGCACAGGGCTTGAGCGTTTGGCAGGGTCTTCTGGCATTCAGGGCAGGTTTTCTCTCCTGTGTGATATTGACTTTTGTGAGCCGACAGGGCCTGACTGTTTGCCAAGGTCTTCTGGCACTCAGGGCAGGTTTTCTCTCCGCTGTGTTCTTTTCTTTTGTGAACCGCCAGGGCATGAGCGCTTGGCAGGGGCTTCTGGCACTCAAGGCAGGTTCGTTCTCCGGTGTGATATTGACTTTTGTGAGAGTTCAATGAGCCTTGAGAGCTAAATGATTTTTCACAGTCGGGGTGATCACATCGGCATTTTTTGGAGCCTGCTTTCCTTTGTTTTTTCGCAGGAGGTGGATTTAATTTTAACGATGAACCGGTTGTGCTGTCAGCTCCTGAGACAACTGTCAGACCTTCAGCAGGATGGCTTACGGGGCCGGATTCCTGATCGCTTGTTTGCAAATAGACATCTGTTCTGCAAGCGAAAGAGTCATCTGAGGTTGAACGACACCGGATACTTGTGGAAGGAGCGAAGATACAGACTCTTTGTTGATTACAACAGGGCTGTTCAAGGCAACTTTTATCAAGGCTATGTCGTGAGTCGGTTGGCCTGCCCGAACTTTCATCATTATGGTCATTGTCGCATAAATAATGCGATTTTTCTGAATGTCTATTGAATGACTGACCATGATCCTCTGGCTCCGTTTTTAGTGAATAGTTACCGCCGCCCGTTCCGTACATCAAAGTGATGATCTGAAGTTTGTTTCGCCTGGAGGGTTTGTCATCGGGTGGCGTGCCTGACCCTGAATATCCGTTTGTGTTGGTCATGTGTGATGGTTCGTTTTGCATCAGCCTCCAGTCGATCATTGGCATTGCAGTTAATATGCCCGGCTCAGCTTTTATAGAAAAACTCTGGCTTGTCGTAGCCCCATTCTGATCAACCTCTACGAGAAAATGGTAAGTCTGCGGCTCAACCGGGAAGACGAAAGGCAAAAAGACCCATACGTGCGAGAGTAGACTTTTAATGGTGATATCCTTCGTTTTCCAAGGATAGGAGCAGTGAGGATAGACGATAGGAAGTTTGGAAGCTTTTCAATGTTGGCAAGCCCAAACGTGTGCAGTGCCTTTCCCTCCTGAGCCTGTGACAAGCAGAAATCAATCACTTGACTTTGCATCATCAAGCTTTCGTTTACGGTGTTGCCTTTTGTGATTCGACAGGGCTGGAGCGTTTGGCAGGGTCTTCTGGCACTCAGGGCAAGTTTGCTCTCTGCTGTGATCTTTTCTTCTGTGAGTCAACAGGGCTTGAGCGTGTGGCAGGGTTGTCTGGCACTCAGGGCAGGTTTGCTCTCCGCTATGATATTGGCTTTTGTGATTCGACAGGGCTGGAGCGTTTGGCAGGGTCTTCTGGCACTCAGGGCAGGTTTGCTCTCTGCTGTGATCTTTTCTTCTGTGAGTCAACAGGGCTTGAGCGTGTGGCAGGGTTGTCTGGCACTCAGGGCAGGTTTGCTCTCCGCTATGATATTGGCTTTTGTGATTCGACAGGGCTGGAGCGTTTGGCAGGGTCTTCTGGCACTCAGGGCAGGTTTGCTTTCCGCTGTGATCTTTTCTTTTGTGATTCGACAAGGCTAGAGTGTTTGGCAGGGTCTTCTGGCACTCAGGACAGATTTGCTCTCCGGTGTGTTCTTTTCTTTTGTGATTCGACAGGGCTTTAGTGTTTGGCAGGGTCTTCTGACACTCAGGGCAGGTTTGTTCTCCGGTGTGATATTTTCTTTTGTGATCCCACAGGGCTGGAGCGCTTGCCAGGGTCTTCTGGCACTCAGGACAGATTTGCTCTCCGGTGTGTTTTTTTCTTTTGTGATTCGACAGGGCTTTCGCGTTTGGCAGGGTCTTTTGGCACTCAGGGCAAGTTTGCTCTCCGGTGTGATCTTTTCTTCTGTGAGTCAACAGGGCTTGAGCGTTTACCAGGGTCTTATGGCACTCGGGGCAGGTTTTCTCTCCGGTGTGATATTGGCTTTTGTGATTCGACAGGGCTTGAGCGTTTGGCAGGGTCTTCTGGCATTCAGGGCAGGTTTGCTCTCCGGTGTGTTCTTTTCTTTTGTGATTCAACAGGGCTAGAGCGCTTGCCAGGGTCTTTTGGCACTCAGGGCAGGTTTGCTCTACGGTGTGTTCTTTTCTTTTGTGATCCGACAGGGCTTGAGCATTCGGCAGGGTCTTCTTGCACTCAGGGCAGGTTTGCTCTCCGCTGTGTTCTTTTCTTTTGTGTTTCCACAGGGCTAGACTGTTTCGCAGGGTCTTCTGGCACTCAAGGCAAGTTTGCTCTCCGCTGTGATATTGGCTTTTGTGAGTGTTCAATGAGCTTTGAGAGCTAAGTGATTTTTCACAGCCGGGGTGATTGCATCGGTATTTTTTTGAGCCTGCCTTCTTTTGTTTTTTCGCAGGAGGCGGATTTAATTTTAATGATGAACCGTTTGTGTTGTCAGCTTCCAAGCCAACTGTCGGACCTTCAGCAGGATGGCTTACCGAGTCAGATTCCTGATCGCCTGTTTGCAAATAGACATCTGTTCTGTAAGCGAAAGAGTCATTTGAGATTGAACGACACCAGGTACTTGTGGAAGGAGCGAAGATACAGACCCTCTGTTGAGTACAACAGGGCTGTTCGTGGCAATTTTTGTCCAGGCTATGTCGGGAGTCGGTGGGTCGGCCCGAATTTTCATCATTATGGTCGTTGTCGTATAAATAATGCGATTTTTCTGAATGTCTATTGAAGGACTGACCATGATCCTCTGACTCCGTTGTCCGGGAACAGTTACCGCCGCTCGTTCCGTACATCAAAGTGATGATCTGAAGTTTGTTTCGCCTGGAGGGTTTGTCATCGGGTGGCGTGCCTGACCCTGAATATCCGTTTGTATTGGTCATGTGTGATGGTTCGTTTTGCATCAGCCTCCAGTCGGTCATTGGCATTGCAGTTAATATGCCCGGCTCAGTTTTTATAGAAAAACTCTGGCTTGTCGAAGCCCCATTCTGGTCAACCTCTACGATAAAACCATATGTTTGCGGCTCAACCGGGCAGACGAAGGGCAAAAAGACCCATACGTGCGAGAGTAGACTTTTAATGGTTATATCCTTCGTTTTCCATGGATAGGAGCAGTGAGGATAGACGATAGGAAGTTTGGGAGCTTTTCAATGTTGGCACGCTCTATAGGAATTACAAAGCGCAGATAGATAATCTACTGACGTATAAATTCCAATAGAGTTTAAGAGCTGCTTGCTGAAGAAGATTGCCTTACATGTCTTTATGTCATCGGTTAACACCCGCAGGTGATAGACAGGTGAACGTGAGCATTGCACTTCAGATCATGCCCAAACGTGTGCAGTGCCTTTCCCTCCTGAGCCTGTGACAAGCAGAAATCAATCACTTGACTTTGCATCATCAAGCTTTCGTTTTCGGTGTTGCCTTTTATGATTTGACAGGGCGCAGGCGTTTGGCAAGATCTTTTGGCACTCAGAGCAGCTTCGCTCTCCTCTGTGATATTGACTTTTGTGAGCCGACAGGGCTTGAACGTTTGCCAGGGTCTTCCGGCACTCAGGGCAGGTTTGCTTTCCGGTGTGATCTTTTCTTTTGTGAACCGACAGGGCTTGAGTATTTGGCAGGGTCTTCTGGCACTCAGGGCAAATTCGCTCTCCGCTGTGATATTGACTTTTGTGAACCGAGAAGGCTTTCGCGTTTGGCAGGGTCGTCTTGCACTCAGAGCAGATTTGCTCTCCGGTGTGATCTTTTCTTTTGTGAACCGTCAGGGCTTGAGCGTTTGGCAGGTGCTTCTGGCACTCAAGACAGGTTCGTTCTCCGGTGTGATATTGACTTTTGTGATTGTACAATGAGGATTGAGAGCCAAGTGATTTTTCACAGCCGGGATGATCACATCGGTATTTTTTGGAGCCTGCCTTCCTTTGTTTTTGCGCAGGTGGTGGATTTAGTTTTAATGATGAACCGCTTGTGCTATCAGCTCCTGAGACAACTGTCGGACCTTCAGCAGGACGGCTTACCGGGTCAGATTTCTGATCGCCTGTTTGCAAAGAGTCATCTGAGGTTGAACGACACTGAGCACTTGTGGAAGGAGCGAAGATACAGACTCTTTGTTGATTACAACAGGGCTGCTCATGGCAATTTTCGTCAAAGCTATGTCGAGAGTCGGTGGGCCGACCCGGATTTTCATCATTATGGTCGTTTTCATATAGATAATGCGATTTTTCTGGATGTCTATTGAATGACTGACCATGATCCTCTGGCCCGGTTGTCCGGGAAGAGTTACCGCCGCCCGTTCCGTACATCAAAGTGATAATCATGTGTGATAGTTCGTTTTGCCTCGGCCTCCAATCGGCCATTGGCATTGCAGATAATCCGCCCGGCTCAGTTTTTATAGAAAAGCTCTGGCTTGTCGAAGCCCCATTCTGGTTAACCTCAACGATAAAACGGTAAGTCTGCGGCTCAAACGGGCAAACGATAGGCAAAAAAACCAATACGTGGGAGAGTAGACTTTTAATGTTTCTATCCTTTGTTTTCTATAGATAGGAGCAGTGAGGATAGACGAGAAGATGATGGGCACGAAACTAATACATAGTGGTTCATGGATTCTCCATACATGGCGGACGTTCTGGAATTTTACTGAAACACCGATGTTTTATACCTGATGACTGTCGTAAAAATCGGTTTGAGAAAAGCGATGAACTCAGCGACGATCACAGAGCTGGAGCCATAATCCACACACATTGAAATTTGACTAGTGGGGATGTTTTTAGACCTTCATCCACAGAGTTTTTCTACTGCCTTTTTTTGTAAACGTTGATTGAGAATTTTTGCCTGAAGGGAGTAAACAGGCTTGCTCACCTGAAATGAGCAAGCCAGAGGGGCTTAGACGCCAAAGAACACAAACTTGAGAGCAAAGAGCACCGCCAATACCCAGACACTGATACTGACATCGCTGGAACGTCCAGCCAGAACTTTAATCACCGGATAAGCGATGAATCCCAGAGCGATACCATTAGCAATAGAAAAGCTCAGTGGCATCATGATAGCGGTCATCATAACCGGTCCGGCTTCTGTCAGATCGTTCCAGTCAATATTAGCAAGGCTGCCCACCATCAGAACAGCAACATAAATCAGGGCTCCCGCAGTTGCATAAGCAGGTACCATCCCGGCCAGGGGAGAGAAGAAAGCACAAAGCAAAAACAGCAAACCAATGGTGACCGCTGTCAGACCGGTGCGACCTCCTGCGGCCACACCTGAAGCACTTTCAACATAGGAAGTTACCGTCGGTGTACCCACCAGTGCACCCGCCCATGAAGCTGTACCGTCAGTGATCATGGCTCTGTTCATGTTGTGCATTTTGCCGTCTTTGTCGGCCAGACCCGCCTTGTCGCCCACGGCAATCAGGGTACCTGTCGTATCAAACAGATTGACGAACATGAAAGCAATAATGACACCCAGCATTTCAGGGTTGAGAGCACCCATAATGTCCAGTCCACCGACGATAGGCATCATGCTGGGTGGCGCTGAAGCCACGCCACTAAAAGCAACATCACCGGTCAACAAGGCAATAGAGGTGACAACGGCAATAGCGATCAGCACAGCGGCTTTGAGGCCACGGAATGCCAGACCCAGAATAAGAAACAGACTGAGACAGGCCATCATTGGGCCAAACTGAGTGATGTCCCCCAAAGTCACTATGGTGCCCGGGCTGGCCACCACAATGCCGGCATTTTTAAGACCAATCAGTGCCAGGAAGAGGCCAATACCGCTGGTGATTCCGACTCTGAGACCCACAGGAATGCTGTCTACAATCCATGCCCTGACTTTGAACAGGCTCAACAACATGAAGCCTATGCCGCCCCAAAACACAGCACCCATGGCTTCTTGCCAGGTGTAGCCCATCCCCAGCACCACCGCGTAGGCAAAGAAAGCGTTCAAACCCATACCCGGAGCCAGTCCCACAGGCCAATTAGCGAAAAGACCGATGGCGATGGTACTCAGGCCCGCGACCAGACAGGTGGCAGTGAACAGGGCTCCCTTGTCCATCCCGGCATCACCGAGCATTCCCGGTATGACAAATACCACATAACACATGGTAATGAAGGTCGTCAGACCTGCCATCACTTCAGTTTTTACTGTCGTGTTTTTGGCACTGAGTTTGAAGAGACGATCGAGCAGTGATGCACTCTTATACCCACCCACAGCGGGCGACATGTCAGCGTTATCCATTCCAGACTCCATATAATTGTTGTTCTTATCGATGCAATGATCTAACCAACTGATCAAAACTGATAATACTGAATTTACCCAGGGTCCATAAAAAATGATCCAAAGGTGTACGAGGCTTTTTTGATAGCATTATTTGTTCCAGGACAGCTGAGTCTGCTGCCTATCTTTTTAACACCAGCCTGTCTTTTTAATACCAGCATTTTGCTGATTTCGCTTGCTATTTTCCCGACCAAATAGTCAAATTACAAGTCGCAGATATGAGCGAAGAAAAATATTCTACGTAAATCAAAAACAAAAAAACGACCATGCAGAATATTTTTCCCTATAGAGAATTAGAATAAAGGAGTCAGTCGTCGTGATTCGATTTCTGCTCAACGAGACTCTGGTTGAACTTAGAGACACTCCCTCCGATACCACTGTACTGGACTACCTCAGGGGTAATCACAGCCATAATCCGGATAGAAAAACCGGCACCAAGGAGGGCTGCTGTTCAGGCGACTGCGGTGCCTGCACTGTGGTGGTTGCGGAGCCGGAGAACGAGCGTCTGAACTATCAGACCATCAACGCCTGTATTGCTTTGCTACCGGCACTTAACGGCAAGCAACTGATCACCGTTGAAGATCTTGCTGAAGGGGAAAAACTGCACCCTGTTCAGCAGGCCATGGTGGATCATCATGGCTCCCAATGCGGTTTCTGCACGCCCGGCATTATCATGTCCCTGTTTGCCTTCCATCATGAAACCCCCACAAACAGACCTGACATTTCTGAAGCTCTGGGTGGCAACCTTTGCCGTTGCACCGGCTACCGGTCTATCGTTGATGCTGCTGATGAAATCGCCAGCCTGACACCTTCTGACCGCTTCAAGCATCAGGAACAAGAGACAGTTCAGAAACTCAACGCATTGAAAGCCCGGATCGATGACACCGCCAAGGGTGTCTTTATGCCGAACTCCGAGCAGGCGCTGGCTGATTATCTGCTGAAACATCCACAAGCCAGAATACTCGCCGGTGGCACAGACCTTGGGCTGGAAGTGACTCAACAGATGAAGGATTTACCGTCGCTGGTCACTCTGGCCTCAGTCAACGAGTTAAAAGAGATCACCTGTACCGACCGGGAAATGATCATTGGCTCAGCGGCCAGCTTCCGTCAGCTGGAACCTCTGCTGGCCAGACACTTTCCCGAGTTTGCCGAAATGCTTTCGCGTCTGGGCTCACAACAGATTCGAAATGTGGGCACTCTGGGCGGCAATATCGGTAATGCCTCGCCCATAGGCGACACGCCTCCTGTGTTACTGGCACTGGATGCACAGGTTGAACTGCGTAAAGGAAACACCATCAGATCCCTGCCTCTGGAAGATTTTTTCCTGGGCTACAAAAAGACCCAGCTCGAAGAAAGTGAATTTATTGCCCGTATTCGTATTCCGCTCAAACCTCACAAACTGAGGGTTTACAAGCTGAGCAAACGTTATGGTGATGATATATCCGCCGTTCTGGCCGCCATCGATCTGGAATTGAACGACAACGGAATCATTACCCGGGCCAGAGTCGCATTTGGAGGTATGGCAGCTATACCCAAACGGGCTTTGGCCTGCGAAACAGCCCTGACAGGAAAAGAGGCCAGCGCCACCACTCTGCAAGAGGCCCAGAAAGCCATTCATTCAGAATTCACACCGCTGTCTGATGTCAGGGGCAGCAGCGATTATCGATTACAGGCAGCCTGCAACCTGCTGGAAAGATACTTTCTGGAAATGTCCGGACAAACTGCAAGGATCATTGCTCATGCGTAAGTTACCGGATATCAGCAAAACCGGGGCTTCCCCGACGACAGCCAAACACGACAGTGCCCACCTGCATGTCAGCGGCAGAGCCACCTATATCGATGATCGACCCGAAATGGCAGGTCAGCTTCATGCCGGTTTCGGCCTGTCTACCCAGGCTCATGCTGAAATCATCAGCATGGATCTTGAGGCAGTCAAAAACAGTCCCGGCGTGGTCATGGTCGTCACCGCTGACGACATTCCCGGACACAAGGATATTGGCCCGGTTTACCCTGGCGATATGTTGCTGGCTGACGGCAAGGTCGACTATGTTGGTCAGCCGGTCTTTGCGGTAGCGGCCAGGTCTCATCTGGCTGCCAAAAAAGCGGCCAGAAAAGCAATCATCAAATACAAGGCGTTAGAGCCTGTGCTGGGCATTGATCAGGCCATGCAGGAAGAATCCTTTCTCAGACCTGAGCATGTGATGCATAAAGGCGACGCCCATCGTGCCATTGCCGAAGCACCCAGACGACTCGAAGGTGCCATGAGCAACGGTGCCCAGGAACACTTTTATCTGGAAGGACAGATTGCCAGCGTCGTCCCTCTGGAAGACAACCAATACCATATTTACACCTCCAGCCAGCACCCTTCTGAAGTGCAGAAACTGGTAGCAGAAGTTCTGGGTATTCCTTTGCACAAAGTCGTGGCGGATGTTCGGCGCATGGGAGGAGGCTTTGGTGGTAAAGAGACTCAGGCTGCTGGTCCGGCCTGTATTGCAGCACTTCTGGCCAGTAAAACCGGACAACCCGTAAAATTCCGGGTCGACCGCTCACAGGACATGATGTCCACCGGCAAGCGCCACCCTTTCAGACACCGTTATCGGGCAGGCTTTGACAGTAGAGGAGTTATCAAGGGGATAGATATAGAGGTCGCAGGTGATGGCGGTTATTCCCCTGACCTTACAGACGCTATTGTCGACAGGGCCATGTTTCATTCCGACAATGCTTACTATCTTGATAATGCCATAGTCACTGGTCACCGTTGCAAAACCAACATTGCTTCCAACACCGCATTCAGAGGTTTTGGCGGGCCTCAGGGCATGTTGGTAATAGAGCGGGCAATGGACGACATTGCTCGCGCTACCGGTCTGGACCCACTGGATGTTCGCCTGAATAACCTGTACGGCATTGGCGAACGAAATGTCACTCATTACCACCAGACCTTTGAACACAATGTTCTACCGGAGCTGATGGCAAAACTGGAAGAGAGCTCTGAATACCGAAAGCGCAGGCGCGAGATTACAGCGTTCAACCGGAACAGCCCGGTACTAAAGAAAGGCTTGTCCATGACCCCGCTGAAGTTTGGTATCTCTTTTACGGCCAAACATCTCAACCAGGCTGGCGCTCTGGTCCATGTTTACACCGACGGCAGTATTCAGGTAAATCACGGCGGTACCGAGATGGGACAGGGGCTTTACGTTAAAGTGGCCCAGGTAGTTGCCCATGAATTTGGTGTTGGTCTGGATCAGGTGCAGGTGACCTCTACCCGAACCGACAAGGTGCCCAATACCTCTCCAACGGCGGCTTCCAGCGGCAGTGACCTGAATGGCAAGGCCGCACAGGATGCCTGTCAAAAAATTCGTGACCGACTGATAACATTCGCTGCCGAACATTATCAGGAACAACCTGAGGATATTCAGTTTGCTGATGGTCATGTTCACATGAAAGAGCGGACCATTCCTTTTGTTGAACTGATTCAGGCCGCTTACTTCAATCGGGTTTCACTCTCCAGCTCAGGCTTTTACAGCACCCCCGAGATTCACTATGACCGGGAAACAGCCAGGGGCCGCCCCTTTTATTATTTCGCCTGCGGTGCTTCGGTATCCGAGGTGGTAGTGGATACCCTGACCGGTGAATACCGGGTGCAGCGGGTTGATATATTGCACGACGTTGGCAGATCACTGAACCCCGCCATTGACCGTGGCCAAATTGAAGGCGGGTTTATCCAGGGTATGGGCTGGATGACCACTGAAGAAGTGGTCTGGGATGAGCAGGGAAGATTGCTCAGTAACAACCCGGCGACTTACAAGATTCCTACGATTGAAGATCTACCGGCTATCTTTAATGTTGAGTTGTTCGAGCAGGATAACCCGGAGCATACGATTTATCATTCCAAGGCCACCGGCGAACCTCCCCTGATGCTCAGCTTCTCGGTGTGGTCGGCAATACGTGATGCTGTTTCGAGCCTTTCAGACTACACCGTCAGCCCGGACATTGATGTTCCCGCGACTCCGGAAAGAGTGCTGAAAGCCATCTCGGAAATAAAAGAGCGGCCCCAGACAAAACCTCTGAAAAAAGAGGAGGCCGCCTATGGAGTGGATTGACGCACTGTCAGAGCTCAAGCGTTCTGGTCAGCCTGGCGTTCTGGTGACCATCCTGGGATCAGCCGGTTCTGCGCCCAGGAAATCAGGCAGTAAAATGCTGGTCACAGAAGAAAAAAGCTTTGACACTGTGGGTGGCGGGCATCTTGAGTTTCTCCTGATTGAGAGAGCCAGGGAGCTGATGGCTTCAGATCAGCAAGAGCCTGTTATGGAGCACTTCCCACTGGGCCCCCGGTTAGGTCAGTGCTGCGGTGGCAGTGTCAGCGTGATGCTGGAGCCCATTGCAGGCTGTCACTTCCATATTGCTCTTTTTGGGGCCGGGCATATTGGCAAAGCACTTATTCATGTTCTTACGCCTCTGAATTGCCGCATCACCTGGATCGATAATCGGGCAGAGCTTTTCCCCCAGACTACCCCTGAAAATGTCACCTGTATCCTCAGTGAACAGCCCGATGAAGAGGTGGCAGATCTACCCGAAAACGCCTTTATTCTGGTCGTCACCCACAATCACCAGCTGGATTATGGGATTGCTGAACAGGCATTAAAACGATCAGACACTGGCTGGTTGGGTGTCATAGGCTCCGAAACTAAAGCCAGCAGATTCCGTAAGCGTCTTGAGCATAAGGGCTTCAACCCGAAGCGGATTGAGCAGATGAGATGTCCGGTCGGACTCAATGAGGTGGGAGGCAGAGAGCCCGCAGAGATCGCCATTGCCATTGCCGCAGAGATACTGGCTGTCAGAAATGGCTCTCGTGACAGCCTTGTCCGAAAAAGGGAGGGTATTCCCTGGCAGACACTCAAGACATTAATAAACGACCACCACCAAGCCTGAAGGCTTGGAAGTGGGTTTATACCGGGCTTGAACCAGCCGCCCCAGAGGTCTGAGATTGGCTATCTGCACTTGCGGAAACACCTGCACGAGATGCCTCTCTATCTTCCTTTTTGGTCGTCATGCCCTCGCCCCGAGCCATAAAAACCCGTTGCTTGTTGACAAGAGCTTTAATAAATTCCAACTGTTTTTCTATAAAGTCATGCTGCAATTTACTGAAATTACTATCAGCTTCGAGATATTGTTTACGCGCTTCAAATGTCTCCTGAAGCATGGAATTCTCAGACAAACTATGCTCTAACTCATCCAACTGCCTGGCATGCCCAGCTAAATCGTGAACTACCGGGTTGGCCTTTGCACTGTCCAGTAATCCCTGTACGCGAACGAACGCCTCCTCTTCGGCGTCCAGATCAATAGCTGTTCGCAGCAATTTCAGCTGAACATCCTGACCTTCGGTCCTTTTCTCATCTAAACGATGAAACTTTACTCTAAGACCCTGAATGTCTGAGGCCTGTTTTTGCAGTACCTTCTCATAAAACTGGATATCTGTCGGCATCGTCAGTTCGACACATCTATTCAATGTAAGTTCGAAAAAATTACGCACACTTGCATCATTTATAAAAATCTTCAAAGGTGCCAGTCGACGACAATTATTCAACGCCTTCAACCGCTTAAGCCGTGCTTCCAGCATTTGCTCCTTTAACTCGGAACACTCCTTCTCGAGGCGTGTTATTGTTTCTGTCAGATTATCTTCAGGTGTCTTCTGGTAGATTTCAGAAGCAGCCTTAAGCCTGCCGTAAAAGCCTCCGGCTGCGCCAATAGCAATATAGAGTGCCAAGGTTTTTTTCAGGCCCAGGTATTTGAAAGAAAGCAAAGGAAGAACAGGAAGACGCCGTGAGGTAAAGGGTATTGGGTTCAAAATCGCCTTACTCAGAGCGGATACACAACCATCCATGGTGCCAACAATAGAGGCCAGAGGGTGATGCATTGCATCTGCGGCGGTCACGCTGTAATCCTCCAGCGCTTTTTTAAGCTGACTCAGGTTACCTTCTGTTAAAGGAATCTGCTTGAGAGCATCAGGTTCAGGGAGAGTTGCAATCTGTTCAGACAGATCATCCTGCTTTTGAGCAGGATCAATCGCTGAAGCCTCAATGCCAGCAAAATCAGAGAAACTCGGCGGTGAAGGGGGGGGCTTTATATTCATAAGAAACTCCTGTTCATTGATTGACTGACTTCCATTGTCAGAGGGTTACCTTCTCTTAATTTGGACATTCAACTTAGGGAATGGTTCCCCTGCCCCTTTAAAAGGTCAGCACAGAATGAGTAAGAAAATATGATTTTGTACGAACAGGTACTTATACTTTATACCAACCTTGCTTTCTAACTCCCGTGATGGAGCGTGTCGCAAAACCTTGGTTCCCACGCTTTCAGGCCCTCTGGGTCCCAGCGTGGGAACGAGTTGTTAGAGTTTTGTGACACCCTCAAATCTTCAGCGCAATAGGGAGTTAGAAAGTTCGATTGGTATTACCTGTTTCCCAATGCGGTTATCAGAATGGAAAGAGTGGATCGTCTGCTGGTAGACAACGGCCTTGCTGCCTCCCGCACCCAGGCACAGAAGTTTATTGCTGAAGGAAAGGTGCAAGTGTTGCATTCCTGCAACTGGCAGACTGTAAAAAAACCCAGCGAGAAATTGACCGGAGACGCAGAGCTGAAAGTCACTCTGGATGAGTCGGACCGATTTGTTTCCCGTGGCGGACTCAAGCTGGCGAGCGCTCTGGAGAAAGCCAGTCTGGATATTACGGGAATGACCGTGATAGATGTAGGTCAGTCAACGGGCGGTTTTACTGACTGTGCCCTGCAGTCAGGCGCGGCGAAAGTCGTCGGTATTGAAGTAGGGCATGAGCAACTGGTGGAGAAACTGCGGCAAGATCAGCGGGTAGTCTGTCTGGAAGGTATTAATGCCCGTGAGCTTGGCCCGGAGCTGTTAGAGCACACTGAAAACGAAGCCGGATTTGATCTGGCAGTGATGGATGTTTCTTTTATTTCCCAGACCAAAATTATACCTTCGCTGGCACCGCTGATTAAAAAGGGAGGTTTTCTGATCAGCCTGGTCAAACCGCAATTTGAAGTGGGAAAAGCAGGTCTGGGCAAAGGAGGCATTGTTCGGGATGACCGTCTCTACCCTGAAGTAGAATCATCCATTCGAAGCTGTCTCGAAGAGCAGGGTCTGAAAACCACCGATTATTTTGACAGTCCGATCAAAGGGGGTGATGGAAACCGGGAGTTTCTTGTTATTGCCAGAAAGGCGTCATCATCCTGAGGATTTACCACCGAGCCATCCCGGAGACTTCAGACCTGACAGGGACCTGCCAAGGTTAGTATTCCTGACCGAAACGTCAGTGTTTCTGCCTGTCATGTTTACAAAAAATACCCTACGATTTTTCATGTTCAGACTTTACAGGATACCAACACTGAGTCAGCTTCCAACAAAGTAAAGGGCAGGTATCGGCGAAAAAGCAAACTTCTGAGGGATTACCCGGTGATCTCTTGTGAGTAAGGCAAACATCTCGTGTTTCATCATCGGGGATGATTGAAATTACCAGTTTATACGCTTTTTGCTGAGCTATTCTGCTTTGGGCACTCCAAAATCAAAATCGTTAAATGATATTTGGGTAGTCCAGTAATTGAATAATTAATAGATCAAAGGAGTGATAATGATGTTGTCTAATAATATTTCTTCCCGCCCAACGACGCAGGTTTTTTCAGATGCCGCCTCGGCATCTTTTGTTGAAACGCAGACCAAAGGCATAAAATTTGGCGATACATTCAGAACCGTCTCCTCAGTGTTTTCTGAAAGTGTTTTAAATGAGGCCAATCGGGTAATAGATGACGACAAAAGTTATTTCAACTCGGCTTTTGTCAATCGTATGCTGAAAAAAAGAACGATAAGTAAAGTTATAGAATCAAGCACAATATTTGACGATTTGAAATTTTGGTTAAATTGTGGAAATCCCGTTTTCTCTGCCGAATTATGCTATAACGAGCGAATTCAGTTTGATGAAAATGGTCATTTGATTAAAGGGTGTTTCCGAAAGGACTGCTTGGCTACTTCATCGGATGAAATCTGGGCTCTATGCTCAGAGGCATTGGAAAAAATGGCCGATGAATTTCAATGGCGGGATCGTTCGGTAGAAGTTTCTGGTATTGCCCTGATTCGTTACCCATTAATTCCCTCAAGGGGAATTAAAAATATGGTCTGGCATAAGGATCCCGGCAAAAAGAGCATGGTCGTCCAATTGAATGACAATACCAACGCAACTGGAACGGGTGTAAAGTATTCAGGAGGCGGGCTTGATATTGGCAAAATGTCATCGAGTTCTAATCCAATGGAAACATTGCTTGATGAAGGCACTGAGGAGTCATTTTCATATGATGGCCGAAATAACGGGCTTAGATTTTCCAATGAACATTCCCTGATTCATCGGGCTGGGGATATCGTATACCTCAGCGAAAATGCTGATGATCTGGAAGAAAAACGCATCATAGTGGTAGTAGTTGATGATTAATACCCATCGTGTTTTCTAACTCCCGTGATGAGCATACAGAATGGAAAGTGCGGATCGTCTGCTGGTAGACAACGTCCTTGCTGCCTCACGCACCCAGGCACAGAAGTATTGCTAAAGGAAAGGTGCAAGTGTTGCATGCCGACAACTGGCAGACTGTCTATCCTGAAGTAGTATCATCCATTCGAAGCTGTCTCGAAGAGCAGGGTCTGAAAACCACCGATTATTTTGACAGTCCGATCAAAGGGGGTGATGGAAACCGGGAGTTTCTCATTATTGCCAGAAAGGCGTCATCACCCTGAACGGCTAGCAGCCTGTCGGACTTGAGCGTCCGTAGCGAGGATTGCGAGAAATTGAGGATAAAAATTTCTGATTCCGAGGAGAATAGCGAGCTATTTGACGAGGGAGCAGGAATTTTTAGACCAATTTATCGCAACCGCACGACTGCATGGATGCAGGAGCTAGAGCAACGCAGGAGCAGCTGCCGTGTAGGACAGTCTTAAGTCCGACAGGCTGCTAGCGCTTGCGAGCGATCATCAATCCGTCGCTGACCGGCAGTAACACCATATCGACCCTGTCATCCTGTTGAATAAAGCGATTGCATTCGTCAATGGCCCTGGTTTCTGCATCCTGAGGATTCACCACCGAGCCACCCCAGAGACTGTTGTCCACTAGCACCAGTCCGCCAGACTTCAGTAGCTCAACACCGCGCCGGTAGTAATTCAGATAATTCTCTTTATCGGCATCGATGAACACCCAGTCGAACAAACCCTCCTGACCTTGCATTTGAGCCAGGCTGTCCAGAGCAGGCTGAATTTTCAGGGTTATTTTCTCCGACACACCCGCTTTCTGCCAATGCTCTCTGGCAATGTTCGTCCATTCCTCTGAAACATCCAGACAAGTCAGGTGCCCATCGTCTGGCATGGCTAATACGGTTGCCAGAGCACTGTAGCCAGTGAATGTGCCGATCTCTATTCCCTTTCTTGCACCACTCATCTTCACCAGCATTTGCATGAAAGCCCCCTGCTCCGCTGAAACCTGCATGTGTCCTTCGGAAAAATCTGCCATCCGTGCCCGCAGCTCACTCAATACAGGATGATCACGCATGCCTGCATGAGTCAGATAAGCGGCGATTACAGGTGTTATGGTCAGAGTTGTTCTGGACATGACATTGCTCTTCTATTCAATCAGTTAGTAAGGTATGGAACGGGCTCGCCTGTAATCATGGATGAAGAATGCAAATATTTAAATGATAGAAATGAATTTCACCCACTATAAATGATCATAAATCAACCAAAAAGTAACAGCCACAAATGCGTGGGCTGAATTTTAATCAAAAAATTTTGGCTGTTGCCTGCTGAACCGGATTATTTATGGGTTTTCGGGCAGGCACTATCCATAGGCACTATCTACCATACGGCTACTGTAAAGTTTTTATATTTGCAATCGCTAAACTCAAAGGGGTTTCATAATACTCCTGATAATAACTTAATATATCTTCAACAGTATGAAAATAAATACTACTACCTCCTATTTTACCTACACAAACATTATCTCCAATATGAATAAATGTATGAACAAGTTTGTTATTGTTTAAAATTGCAAGAGTAATGAAATGATCCTCTATGTCTGAGTTTTCTAAAGCTGTAAGTTGAAGGCTAAGTTCGTCATGGTATGATTGTGAATTAACCTCCATTAAGTTGACAAACTGAAAGCAGGTTGTTGGCGTTTTTTCACCTTTATAAAAATCGCTAAAAGTTTTATTTCCTGGTAAACGATTTCCAAACTCTGGGGGGAAATCATCAAAAATATTTTGTAAGCCTTGATTTATACATTTTATGAATCGTTCCTGCCATGAGTTTGAAGGTTTGTAGTTGCGATTGCCATCATCTGTTTGAATGTTAAAAGATATAACCTTTCCCGGCGTATTGTCACCAATTTTCTGTGCTAAATCATTATCCCTTTCATTCCCATTGATGCAGTTAAAAAATTCATATTCTATTTCAAATGGAAGGTACTTTAATACCGTTCTCTTCTCCGAACCATCCTGAAGTAAACCGGTAAAAGTCTTGTCTCTTTTTTTAGATCTATCAATTTTTATACATACTAATGCCTCTTCAGTTTCCAGAGACATGTGATGACACCCTGCCTCAGCTTTTTGTAATGCTGGAGCGTTTTGTTCAAGACTGCCACCAGGTTGAGCAAAAATTTTAGAGGTAACTGCCAGAAGTAACAGAGCTGCAAGTTTAGTAATCATTTCAATATTCAGTTTTAAATGCTATGTGGTGGATCGATAGTATAGGCATGACATCCTCCCCGCCCTAAAGAGGGTGTCGCAAAACCCCGCAAAAGCCGGTAATCTTAGATAAAGCAGTTTTACCGGCTACCTCATGACAACAAGACGGCAAATTAAGATTAATAACGACCCTCAGCTGGATATTTTCTCAACAGCAACTCGCAACTCTGATCAAAGCTCTTTCAAGGAGTCTGGCAACTCGGATGACCAAGCTCAAACAAGACGTTTTGTTGCTCCAGACGCAAATTCCATTACCCTTGGCAATACAAGCTTAAAAGAGCATCTTGAGTTAACCGACCAGAAAGCACCATTCATTGTCGCTAGCCTTCTTGATGAACGGGATTGGTCTGAATTTGAGACAAGATACGCTCCACAGGGACGTCCTCCTTATGCACCACGTAACATGATGGGGTTGATCCTTTACGGAATCATGCAAGGTGTAACTTCACTGAGAACTTTGGAACGACTGGCTCGTGTTGACCTTGGTTGCATGTGGGTCTCTGGCGGTATTTTCCCAGATCATGGCATCATTGGGCGTTTTATCAATATGCACAGTGAGTCTATGACTGGAGCATTTTTTGAAAGCCTGACACGTGCGGTACTAAAAAAAACGGATTCCGGCGGAAACTGCCTGGCTGGCGATGGCACGGTAATAGAGGCGGCTTGCTCAAGTTATAACATGATCAAGCAGGAAGCAGCGCAGCAAGCTCTTGAAGCGGCCAGGGAAAAGGCTGACAGCCAACCTGATTGCACCAAGAGCCAGAAAGATCTGGAGAAGGCGACCAGTGTTCATGAGGCTGTCATCGAGCGCAACAAAAAGAAGAAGAAAAATGGCAGGTCCGGTGAAGCTGTCGTCAGCCCGACAGAGCCAGAAGCGACTGTTCAAAAAATGAAACGGGGGCGAGGCTATGCAGCTAGCTATAAGCCGTCGGTACTCGCTAATAGTAAACGGGTCGTTCTGGGCCAGACGGTTGATCCTACCAGTGAAACCTCGGCAGTAAAACCAATGCTGGATCAGGCAGAGCAAATAACAGAGAGTCCTGTTGACGAAATGCTGCTGGATGCCGGCTACTTTAGCGATGACATCATCGCAACCAGTTTGGAAAGAGACATCAGCCTGCTTTGTCCAGAGGGTAAAGAGCCAGGAAAACCCAAGGCATCGGCCAAGTTCCAGAAGGGGCATTTTTACTATGATAAAGCCCGTGATGTTTATTGGTGCCCGGCAGGGAAAGAGCTTGTCCTGATTGGTCAAATCAAGGGAAGCACTCGAACAAAGGAGCAAAAACACTACGGCAACGGACCTTGCGAAGGCTGTGCTCTCAAAGGTCAGTGTACGACTAATAAAAAAGGGCGACGCATAAAGCGCTACGCAATGGACGACGCTAAGGATGTATTAAGGCAGGTAATGCAGCAGCCAAAGGCGAAGAAAGTCTTTAGCAAGAGAAAGGCAATGGTTGAGCCTGTTTTTGCCTACTTGCGGGATATACAGGGATTAAATCGCTTCCGTCGCAAGGGGCTTGAGAGCGTTAAATTGGAGTTTGGCTTGCATCTGCTGGCTTACAATCTGATCAGGGCTGTAAGAGCCATAATTTACGCTATTTTGTGGCTAAACAAGCTTCTCTGTTGGCTTTTTGAACAATACTGGTTACTTGATAGAAAATGGGTCAGTCGGGAAAGAAACCCAGTAAAGCATCATACTTTGCTAAGGGAAGGGCTTTACTGGATTTGAATTTTGGCTTTTACGACACCCTCTAAAGAGGGTGTCGCAAAACTCCAGCAGCTCGTTCCCACGTTCTGAGGTCGTCATTCCCGCGAAGGCGGGAATCCAGCGCCAACGGTGGATCTCTGCCTTCTCGGGGATGAAAAGGCCAGGGGGCACCGGGCAGTAGGGTTCTGGTGGTGAGTCAGTGTGGATTCCCGCCTTCGCGGGAATGACGAGAATGAAGTCGGGAATGACGAGAATGAAGTCGGGAATGACGAGAATGAAGTCGGGAATGACGAGAATGAAGTCGGGAATGACGAGAATGAAGTCGGGAATGACGAGAATGAAGCCGGGAATGACGAGAATGAAGCCGGGAATGGCCAAAGTGAGATTTTATACCAGACAGTTCGGCTTGCCTTTGAATAAATACTTTCAGGTTGTCAATTGATAACCTGAATGATCATCGCTAAGTTTTTGAATTTCACCCACTATAAATGATCAGAAATTAACCAAAAAGTAGCACCCACAAATGCGTGGGCTGAATTTTAATCAAAAAAATTTTGGCTGTTGCCTGCTGAACCGGATTATTTGTGGGCTTTCGGGCAGGGACTATTTACCATACGACTACTGTAAAGTTTTTATATTTGCAATCGCTAAACTCAAAGGAGCTTCATAAAACTCTTGGTAATGACTTAATATATCTTGAACAGTATGAAAATAAATACTCCTACCTCCTATTTTACCTATACAAACATTGTCTCCAATATGAATAAATGTATGAACAGGCTCATTATTGTTTAGAATTACAAGAGTAATGAATTGATCTTTTATGTCTGAGTTTTCCAGGGCTGTTAGTTGAATATCAAGTTTATCACGATATGAATTGGAATTAACCGCCATAAAAGTCACAAATTGAGCGCAGGTTGTTGGAGCTTTTACACCTTTATAAAGGTCGCTAAAAGTTTTATTTCCCGGTAAACGATCTTCTAGTTCTGATGGTAAATCATCAAAAATATTTTGTAATCCTTGATTTATACATTTTATGAATTGTTCCTGCCATGAATTTGAAGGTTTGTAGTTGCGATTGCCATCATCTGTTTTAATGTTAAAAGATATAAGCTTTCCCGGCGTATTGTCACCAATTTTCTGTGCTAAATCATTATCCCTTTCATTCCCATTGATGCAGTTAAAAAGTTCATATTCTATTTCAAATGGAAGGTACTTTAATACCGTTCTTTTCTCCGAACCATCCTGAAGTATACCAGTAAAAGTCTTGCCTCTTTTTTTAGATCTATCAATTTTTATACATACTAATGCCTCTTCAGTTTCCTCGGACATGTGATGACACCTTGCCTCAGCTTTTTGTAAATCCGAAGCGTTTTGTTCAAAACAGCCACCGGGTTGAGCAAAAATTTTAGAGGTAACTGCCAGAAGTAATAGAGCTGCAAGTTTAGTAATCATTTCAATATTCAGTTTTAAATACTATGTGCTGGATCGATAGTATAGGCATGACGAATGCCTTCTGTTCGTTCCATAGCTTCGGCCCCATCCGGAGTGTTTTCGACGCAGTGTTGAAGCAGGTGTACAACTCGTTCCCGCGCTCTGAGGGTGTCGCAAAACTCTCTCCAGCGTGGGAACGAGTTGACTCCCGTCATTCCCGGCTTCATTCTCGTCATTCCCGCGAAGGCGGGAATCCACACTGACTCACCACCAGAACCCTACTGCCCGGTGCCCCCCTGGCCTTGTCATCCCTGAGAAGGCAGAGATCCACCGTTAGCGCTGGATTCCCGCCTTCGCGGGAATGACGACCTCAGAGCATGGGAACGAGCTGTTGGAGTTTTGCGACACGCTCGAATGGCGAGAGTGAGATTTTATACCAGACTGTTTGGCATGCCTTTGAATAAAAACTTTCCCTACGAATTTACCCTTCTTTTCAGCATCAAAGAGTGCGCTCAGGACGTTGATGATATTATCGAAGCACTGGGCGAGGCGGGTTGCAATGACATGTTGATTGGTATTGGTCAGGTAGGGCGAATGGCCATGATGTTCGACCGGGATGGCACCAGTGCCGCTGATGCCGTTGGCAGCGCAATACGGGACGTGAAAGCAGTGATTCCTGATATCAGGCTTCTTGAAGCTTCACCGGACCTCGTTGGGCTCACGGACACAGCGGAGCTACTGGGTTTCTCAAGACAGAATATGCGAAAACTGATGACCAGTAATCCAGAAAGTTTTCCCGCCCCGGTTCACGAGGGCAAACAGGCACTCTGGCCTCTTGAAACCTTGCTGACCTGGCTGAGGGAGCATAAACAATACGAGATTGATGATTCGTTGCTGGAGTTGGCAAAGGCCAATCGGCATCTTAACCTGGCCTCAGCCACCAGAAGTTCAGACCCTGATCAGCTGAAAGCTTTTGGCCGCTTGCTGGCAGGTGATTGACGAGCTTCCCAAACGAGAGGCGCCGCCATAGATAGTTCAACGAATCTACGATTTCCTCAATGGCCATCACCTGCACTGACCATTAATTCCGTTCAAACGGGCTCAATGGTATTAATCTATCGGGCACCCGTCTCATTGCAGGGGTGATGCTCATGCCAGTGGCGGGCGATTTGCTCACGGGTGCATAGCCATACTTTTTCCTTCGACTGCACATAATCCAGGAAACGCATCAGCGCAGCCGCACGACCCGGCCTGCCTACCAGACGACAATGCAACCCTACCGACATCATCTTCGGCTGATCGGCACCCTCATCATAGAGCACATCAAACGCATCTTTCAGATAACTGAAGAACTGATCGCCAGAATTAAAACCCTGAGCGGTAGCAAAACGCATATCATTGCAGTCCAGTGTATAAGGCACGACTAACTGCGGCTGGTCAAATCGGGTATCCCAATAAGGCAGATCGTCTGCATAACTGTCTGCGTGGTAGAGAAAACTTCCCTCTTCTGCCACCAGCTGCTCTGTTTGGGGGCTGCAGCGACCTGTATACCAACCGGAAGGTTTCTGGCCGGTCATTTCTGTGTGAATTTTAATGGCCTTCTGCATGTGCTCACGTTCTTCATCAAGATCGTGAAACTGGTAATCAATCCAGCGATAGCCGTGACTGGCTATCTCCCAGTCAGCATTCAGCATGGCCTCAACCGCCTTAGGGTTACGTTGCATAGCCATGGCCACGGCATAAACCGTCACAGGAATGTTTCTCTGGGTGAAAATACGGTGCAACCGCCAGAAACCAGCCCTGGCCCCATAATCGTAGATAGATTCCATACTGATATGGCGCATCCCTTCATACGACTGGGCACCAATAATTTCGGAAAGGAAGGCTTCTGAACCTTTGTCACCATGAAGTACAGAATTCTCACCACCTTCCTCGTAATTTATGACAAACTGAACGGCAATCCGCGACTGCCCGGGCCATTGCGGATGAGGTGGGGTATTTCCATACCCTGTTAAGTCTCTGGGGTAGTGGTTATCACTTAGATTCATGACAAACTCCGACTTATTTTTTTTGTTTAAATCAATATATTGATTGATCTCTAATCTATGGCATAAACTCCCAAAGTCTGACCATTTGGTCAATATTTTGCTTATAATCTACAAGATCCATTTTGCCAGAACACAGAAAAAAATGCCCTTTTAGCCGGGTACAATAATACTCCAATAAAAAACCAACAAAAATCAGGATATGCGATGAATACAATGACTGATGGCACAACAACCGCTGACGGCGCTAACGAAGCCCTGCTATGGCGACAGACAAAAGTCGATCTGGCGGCCCGTGCTCTGGGTGGCGATGTTCTGTCTGCGAGCGATGACTTCTTTGCTGAAAAAGACAACCTTCTGCTGGACTCCGAGCCGGTTTTTCTCCCGGAAAAGTACACGGCTTACGGCAAATGGATGGACGGCTGGGAGTCGCGCCGACGCCGGAGCGGCGATAATGACTGGGTCATCGTCAGACTTGCGACCCTGGGAATGGTGGAAGGGGTAGAAGTCGATACCCGCCACTTCAAAGGCAATGCACCGGGTGCCGTTCAGCTGGAATACATTGCCAGCGAGTCAGACCCCGATGAGCAAAGCCAATGGCAGCCTATGACCACCAGAATGGCGGTTGATGCCGATCATCGCAATCTGATCCGTCTGGACCAACCTGTCGAAGCCACTCATATTCGTCTGACCATTTTCCCCGATGGCGGTGTTGCCCGCCTCAGAGTTTATGGAAAAATCCTCTTTAACACCCAATATCTTCTTCCCAACGAACCCGTTGATCTGTCCGCACTGATGAATGGTGCCCGCCCTGTCAGCTGTTCAGACGCCTTCTTCAGCCCGATGCAAAACCTGCTTCGTCCGGGTCGCGGCGCCGATATGCATGATGGCTGGGAAACCCGCAGAAGACGCAATGGCGGTCACGACTGGATGATCATCAGGCTGGCAACACCCGGTAAAATTGGCCGGGTTGAGATTGATACCCTGCACTTCAAAGGAAACTATCCCGACAGAGGGAGCCTTGAAGGCTGTTATTTTGAGGGAGAAGTGCCCGATGGCAAGGCACAGTGGCGCCCGTTACTGAGCGAACAAAAACTTCATGCCCACCGTAATCACTCTTTTGTAGAGAGTCTGGAAAATACTCAGGAAATATACACCCATGTTCGTCTGAATATTTTCCCCGATGGTGGCGTATCAAGATTGAGAGTGGTCGGTCAGCCGGAGCCAGCAAAATGACATTGAACGAACTGAATACGCTGAGCGAAGAGCAGGCATCAGAAACTTTTCGTCAGTGTTGTGCCAGCGGTCAGTGGGTTGAGTCCATGGTGGCGGCAAGACCGTTTGCCAATATCGAAAGCCTGCTGATTGCTGCTAATGCCGTATGGTCTCATTGCCAGAAGCCCGACTACCTGGAAGCGTTTGATGCCCACCCGAAAATTGGTGATATCAACAGTCTGAAAGAAAAATACAGCAACACTCAAACCATGGCAGGCCATGAGCAGTCCGGCGTCGATGAGGCCAGTGAACAAACCCTGCAGGCACTGGCTGAAGGCAACGAACAGTACGAACGACGGTTTGGCTATATCTTCATTGTCTGCGCTACTGGCAAAAGTGCCAGTGAGATGCTGACGCTGCTGGAGGAACGTTTGAGTAACGAGCCAGAGGATGAACTCTCAATTGCAGCGGCTGAACAGTATAAAATAACCAGTATCCGCCTGTGCAAAATGCTCAAGAACACCTCTTTGCCCAAAGAAGGAGTGATTTTATGACCGGGATCAGTACTCATATCCTCGACACAGCTCGTGGCCGCCCTGCCGACCAGGTTCCTGTCACTCTGTACAAACAGGTTGCAGGCAGCTGGATAGAGGTAGGGCAGGGCACAACAAACGCCGACGGAAGAGTAAACAGTCTGGCTACAGACGAAGTAAACCTTCCTGAAGGCATTTATAAGCTGGACTTTGCGATTCAGGATTACTTTAACCGGCTGGAGCAAAAATGCTTTTATCCGGAAGTCTCGGTCATTTTTGAAGTCAGTGATGATCGCCACCACCATGTGCCATTGCTGATATCTCCCTTTGGGTATTCGACTTACAGAGGGAGCTGATTTCCAATGCTTATAAAGCCTGTAAGTCAAACATAAAAAGCGTTGCAAAGCCCTTAGCCCAAAAAAGCCCTGAGCTACCAGAAAATAAATATAAAGAGGCATTCCATGCCAACCACGTTAACCACCCGGGCTCTCTCTGTAGAGCCCTTGTCTGCCGAAGCTTTCAAACCCTTCGGCGATGTGATCGAAGCCTGTGGTGACGCCATGATCATCAATCAGGGCCGCTGTCGTAAGTTTAACGATCTCACCCGGATTCAAACCGATGCCGTGGGTGAAGTGGCTGTTCATATTTACCACACGCAAGCCATCAAACAGCCCTACCGACTGGATCTGCTGGAACGCCACCCTCTGGGCAGCCAGACTTTTATGCCCCTGGAGCAACAGCCGTTTTTGATTGTTGTCGCTCCTGATAACTTCTCAGAGCCAGACTTTCATCACATTCGCTGTTTCATCACTGATGGTTCCCAGGGTATTAACTACCATCCGGGCACCTGGCATCATCCGCTACTCTCTGCCGGTAAGGGAGTCTCCTACCTGGTGATTGACCGGGCCGGCCCGGGGCACAACTGTGACGAAGTTTTAATCCCGGCCCACCTTTCCCTGACCGTGGGAGTACCCTTATGACGAGCCCTGCAACTACTCCTGTTTTCTGGCGTGCTTCTGTACTCCACTTTCTGGACGATCCCGATAAGGGAGAACAAAGCTGGGAATACTTTGACGACGGTGGACTATTGGTTGAGTCAGGTTTTATCAAAGCCTGCGGCCCTGCCAAAACCTTATTGCAAGAGCTGCCGGAAGACTGTGAAATCAGAGACCTGTCAGGCAGGCTGATCGTACCGGGATTTATCGATACTCATGTGCACTATCCCCAGCTGGAAGTCATGGCAGGTTGCGGAGTACAACTGCTGGACTGGCTGGAACAGTACACTTTTCCTGCTGAAGCCCGCTTTTCAGATCCTGAATATGCCCGGGACATTGCAGAGTTGTTTCTGGATCAGTGCCTGAACAGTGGAACGACTACCGCACTGGTTTTTGGCACAGTCTCTCCCCAATCGGTTGATGCTTTCTTTGAAGCTGCGCAAAAGCGCAAGATGCGTATGATTGCCGGCAAGGTCATGATGGATCGCAATGCGCCAGACTATCTGCTCGACACCCCGGAAAGCAGCTATGAAAAGTCAAAGCAACTGATTGATCGCTGGCACAACAAGGGTCGATTGTCTTATGCCGTCACTCCCCGCTTTGCTCCGACTTCTTCTTCCGAACAGCTGACACTGGCTGGAAAACTGCTCAAGGAATATGAAGACCTCTACCTGCATACCCACCTGTCTGAAAACACCAAAGAAATAGAGTGGGTTCAGGAACTGTTTCCTGACAGTAAAAATTATCTGGATGTTTATGACCAGCATGGTTTGCTGGGTCCCCGCTCGGTCTTTGCCCACTCCATTCATCTGTGCGAGGAGAGCTGGGAGCGAATGGCTGAAAGTGACTCGTCCATTGCCTGCTGTCCGGGTTCCAACCTGTTCCTGGGCAGCGGTTTATTCCGTTTTTCTAATGCTAAAAACAAAAATATTCGTGTCGGGCTGGGCACAGACGTGGGTGGTGGCACCAGTCTGTGTCTGCTGAACACGATGAAAGACGCTTATCAGGTATCTCAGTTGGGTGAGAATACGATATCTCCTCTTCAAGCTTTCTACCTGGCCACTCTGGGAGGCGCCAGAGCCCTGCATCTCGACGATCGCATTGGCAGTTTCCGGGTCGGCAACGAGGCAGACTTTCTGGTGCTTAATCCCGAAGCCACACCTTTGTTGAAATTCAGAACAGAAAAAACACAAACACTTGAAGAGTTGCTGGGTGTACTGATGGTAATGGGTGACGACCGGGTCATTGAAAAAGCCATTATCATGGGCCAGGAAACTCGAGGAAGAAGCTGAGTATGGAATCCTATATACAAGACTGGTTGAACCTGATTTTTCGATGGTTGCACGTCACAGCAGGTATTGCCTGGATCGGTGCCTCCTTTTACTTCAACTGGCTGGAAGGCCGGTTGGAAAAAGCGCCTCAGGCAAAACAGAAAAAAGGTATTAAAGGGGAATTGTGGGCTGTGCACGGTGGAGGCTTCTATGAAGTAAACAAATACCATCTGGCACCGGAGAAAATGCCGGAAACCCTGCACTGGTTCAAATGGGAAGCCTATGTTACCTGGCTCAGTGGCTTTGGCCTGCTGGCCATCATCTACTACTGGGGAGCGGAAAGTTATCTGCTCTCGTCAGACTCTTCACTGTCACCGGCTTCAGCCATTGGGGTCAGCCTATTCAGTTTGTTCGTAAGCTGGCTGGCTTATGACTTTCTCTGCCGTACTCCATTATTTAAAAATGAAAGACTGTTCAGCGCAGTACTCTTTGGGCTGATTGTTTTTGCAGCCTGGGGATATGCGCAACTGTTCAGCGACAGGGCAGCTTATATCCACGTAGGTGCCCTGATCGGAACCCTGATGGTGGGTAATGTCTTCCGGATTATCATCCCGTCCCAGAGGAAGCTGGTTGACGCAGCACAAAGAGGTGATACCAGCTTTGATCCGGCTATTGCCCAACATGCAATGCTTCGCTCCAGACACAACAACTACTTCACCCTGCCGCTGTTATTTATCATGATCAGCGGCCATTACCCAATGACTTATGGTCATGACTGGAACTGGGCAATTCTTGCTGCCCTGTCACTGGCTGCGATCCTGATCCGACACTTCTTTAACCGTCGTAACCAGGGTGCTGTATTAACCTGGCTCTGGCCTGCGGCTGCCATTGTCATGTTGAGTCTGGCGTTTGTTATACGACCACAAATGGCTCCAATATCCGAGGTTGCAGGAGCACCCGCTTTTGACAAACAGAAAATTGTCGAGATTGTCACCAGCCGCTGTTCTACCTGTCATGGGGCCAAGCCAACTGACCCTCTCTTCCAGACAGCGCCAGGTGGTTTGATCTTTGACGATTATGAATCCATCGCCAGCAAAGCAGACAAGATCTACAGTCAGTCCGTTCAGACACAGATCATGCCACTGGCAAATCGTACAGAGATGACGGAAGAAGAACGCCAGCTTCTGGGGCAGTGGTATCAGCAGCTGAAATCTGAATAGGAGAGCAGGGTCATAGTTTTCATCAACCCGGGCTCTGTCAGAAACAGAGCCCGGGATGTTATTGTTATTCCAACGCTTTGTTTCAGGCCCTTTTTTCACCCCTGGGCAGCTTTCATTGTATAAGATTGAGACTGTCGTCACTGACTTTTAAAAGGGTGTTAACCATTGGAGACAGACATGAACAAATGGCAGTGTGTTGTTTGCGGTTTTATCTATGACGAAGAAAAGGGCTGGCCTGATGAGGGGGTTGAGCCGGGTACTCGCTGGGAAGATGTTCCTGAAGACTGGCACTGTCCTGACTGTGGTGTCGGCAAAGAAGACTTTGAAATGGTCAAAATTGGCTAATTTGGTCGAAATAATCCGATTCCCGTGTTTTTCACGAGAAAGCCTATTGCTCTAACCTTTGCAGTGTTTTAGTCTGTTCATGACTGCTTATCCATCGGAAGAAAAAAAAAAAGAAGGAGTGCATGACATCATGCGTAAACCAGAACTCGTTAACGCCATTGCCGATCAGGCAGATTTGACAAAAGAACAAGCCAATCAGGCACTCAACGCCATGATTGAAGTCATAACCTCCGCTCTGAAACAAGAAGACACTGTCAGCCTTATAGGCTTTGGTACATTCCTGCAGCGCAGCAGAGCCGCACGCACAGGTAAAAACCCGCAAACAGGAGAGCCGATTCAGATTGCTGCCAGCAATACGGTCGCCTTCAAACCAGGTAAATCATTGAAAGACGCGGTTAACGGCTGATACCGGCTGAGCCCAATAATACCCGAGGTTGTTCTGCTTACAGAACAACCTCATTTACTGAAACCTTTCTTTTTCCAGACAGCCAGAGCCTCTCTGAGTATCTTCCCAGCAGCCAGAAACTGAGCGCCAGCAATGCAAAAAACAGTGCTGTATTGATCTCTTCCCAAGCGTACTCAAAGAACCGGGTATACAGATTCAGCAACAAAAAGGAGATTCCGCTGATTCTTAGAACAGAGTCATCTCTGCAAAAACCGATAAACATCGCCAAACCTGACGCTGCCGCCATGGCCAGTCGCCATAACCAAAGCTGCATTTCTGATGCCTCAAGGGCTTTAAGCCCGTAGTTGTAATTACTCGTCATGGACAAAATCCACAAGCACACGAAAAGCATCATTAAGGAAATAAACTGAGTCACACCAAAAAAGGCTCTGGTTCGTTTAAAAAAGGGCAGGCCATAGCCCAACAGAAGAACCACCAAACTGAAGAAAAGAAATCGCAAGGGATAGCTCATCCCGAAAAACGGCTGATAGTAACCACCAGCCCAGTAAGTCGTTTCAGCAAAAAACCAGAAAGCCAATGCTCCTAAACCCAAAACCCAGAGCAACAGCGATTCCAGCAGTATCGCCAGCACCAGATAGATCACGGCACCAAGAAGTAATAGCAGCGAATAGTGGCCACTTCCTGTATAAACGGCCCGACCCAGGTAGTAAATGGAAGCCGCTGTGGATGCAGCGCCCAGAAAAAAAACAAGCTCCTGACTAAAGACTCGGCCTGTCTGACGGGACTTGAACCAACCGCCAAACAGATAAAAACCAACTGACAACGCAGCAAAAAACAAACTTCGGGTGCCGTCCTGAAGAGTCAATAAACGCTCCAGCCATGCCATCAGAGCCTCATCCATAACCACTGCTAACAGGGATAGCACCATGGAAGACAATGCAGCCCAAAAAGCGTATTGAGCCAACATTCGCCACTGAAAGGAGTGCACGTCCAGAGAGTCCAGCAGGGCTTCCTTTTTAACTTCATCCAGAAGACCCTCCCTGGACCATTTCTCCAGTGTTGCTTGCAGAAAGCGGTGCTGTTTTTCGTTCACTTTCATGATGTCTCCCTCAGGTGTCTTCAGGAATCAGAGCCTGTCTTTTCATAGATCATAGTGAGAAGCCTCTATTAGTCCGGGTTTGCATGAAAGGCCCGCCAGATCTTCATCATTGTTCAAATGCTATAGCGTACATTCCGAACCCCTATTTTTCGACCGGGGGTGTTGACACTTTCGCCTTAAATCCCTAACATTCGCCGCACTTGTTGAGCAGCCTATTGCTGATCGCAGGGCCCAGGTGGCGGAATTGGTAGACGCGCTAGCTTCAGGTGCTAGTGTCCGAAAGGGCGTGGAAGTTCGAGTCTTCTCCTGGGCACCAATCATTAACAATGATTGGGCAGGACGCAAAGTTCATACAATTTAAGTGACAAGCCCAGGTGGCGGAATTGGTAGACGCGCTAGCTTCAGGTGCTAGTGTCCGAAAGGGCGTGGAAGTTCGAGTCTTCTCCTGGGCACCAATACTCAAGATCTTGTCGTGTGATTCACGGCAAGAAAACCGGTAAAATTCCCGACTCTCTCATCTCTCTTCCTTTTTATCCTCTCTCATCCCTTACTTGCTGGTTTTTGCGGATATGAGCCTTCTTCACTTCCAGTGTTTTGTGGCCGGATAGCAATCCTTCATGGTAAGACACGCATTTGGCTTTTAGATCGTGGAAGTACCATCTTTCTGTAAACAGTTCTGATATATACCTGCACTAACCCAGTCAACCAGAGGCTGTCGTAGACAAGCCGCTGGATTTTATTATTAGATGAAACGGTTATTTTTTGAGATGGTTCACGATGATGGCGAGTGTTTCTTCAATCTTGTCAAAGCGCTTATCGTGTGCGTCAAAGCGTTTATCAATCCTGTCAAAGCGCTTATCGTGTTCGTCGAGTCGTTTATCAATCCTGTCAAAGCGCTTATCGTGTTCGTCAAAGCGCTTATCGTGTTCGTCGAGTCGTTTATCAATCTTGTCAAAACGCCTATCGTGTTCTTCAAAACGTTCATCGACTCTCTTGAAACCTGCAAGTGTTGCTTGTGTCAATGCCGAAAGATCAGATTTAACCCTGATAACCTCAGATTTGACCCCTGCAATATCCAACTTTAAGTCTGCAATGTCATGCTGGTTAGTCATCGTAATGCTCTGTGTGTCTGCGCAAACCTTCACCAGACTGTGCATGTTAGCGTCCATCTGTCTGTGTTGCTCCTCAAGTCTTTCAACTCTTGCCTCAAGGCTCATACATTTACCTTTACAGTTTGTCGTGTGAGCGATGAGCTTAGTAGACAATCGAGAATGTCACAAAGGCAGTTGGTAAAATTATAGATCGCCTGTTCATAGGCATCGGCTGACGCTCACAGCAGGGTGGCATTTATTGCTGTTAAGAAATTAGACCCGCCCAATGTGACCTGCATTATTTTGACAACCTCCACGACTGATTCAAAGAAATCAGTCGTGGAGGTTGTCAAACACTAAAATGTCTGACTATGCAGACCAAGCTCCCTAACCCGCTTCCTTGGTGCAAGGCAGTATGTCATTGGCAGACAAAAAGTTGTCTCGCTGCTTTATAAAGCGAGTACGGATCAGTGCAGACCTGCTTAAGAAATGACATTATTTACAGGCAATCCCTAATGAAGAGCGGCAGACTTTTTATAAAATGCCATGTTATTCATTCCGAATCTCATTCGGTATTATCGACATGATAAATTTACTACAAAACACTACAAGCCAAGCCATGACCACCACCTCAGATTTTTACCAGAAAAATGCGCTGCAATTTTATAGTTCAACTGTTGGCGTTGATGCTCAGGAACTTTATAAGTTTTTCCTACCATTGATTCCCAATGGTGGGCATATCCTTGACGCTGGTTGTGGTTCAGGCCGGGATGCCAGAGTTTTTCTTAACTGGGGCTACAAAGTCACTGCATTTGATGCCAGCGCCAATCTTGCAGCAATGGCGTCTCAACTAACGGGTCTGGCAGTTCAGACTTGCCTGTTTGATGAATTTCAAACAAAACGACAGTTTGATGGAATCTGGGCTTGCGCCTCCCTGCTTCATGTTCCTTATTCAGATCTGGCTGCAACCATTAACCACCTGGCTGGTTTTTTGGTCCTGGGCGGCTATTTTTACTGTTCCTTTAAATACGGGCAGGGTGAGGCATTACGGGATGGACGTCATTTTACGTATATGGATGACGCTCTATTACAAGACACGCTGAGCTCAACTGAGTTACGGGTTCACAAAAGCTGGACTACCCATGACTTAAGGCCAGAAAGAGCCAATGAACAATGGCTAAATGTAATTTTAGGCCTGAAGGCCTAAAAGGTCATCGGTCCGCGAGGTTCGGGCTTTTCCCAAATGTGCAGAAGTTGAGGTCTTGCTTGATTGTAGTTGTCCTGAAGGAATCCTTTACGCAATGCTTCTGTTTTGCCTGTTTGTTGAATCAAAGTCTCTCTGATAGGCAGATGGCTGTTGATAAAATACTCATTTCTGGCATGAAGTCTGGCTAGATAGTCAATATGTGGCAGCAGAGCGGACTTGCCATTCGCCCCCCTGTTGCAGCTCTTGCAGGCCAGAACAAGGTTCCAGATACCATCAATATTGGGTACGTACTCTCTGATTGCCCGTGGAAAAAAATGGTCAACATCGGCAAGGTCAGACGCCCCTGATTGAATGGATATATGATCAAAACAGTAAAAACATCTTCCCTTCTGGTAGCCGTTCAGACTGTCTCTGGAGCTGGTAATGTTTACCCTGCGGTCATTCCGATGAGTGAACAGTTGTTTGCTATGGTGGTCATGCTCAACACGCAAGAGATTTCTTGCAAGGCCCAACTGCCATGCACTTTCTACCAATCGCCAACGAGCATTGGTTTCGGGTTTTATGCTGTTTATGGCTTCTGATGCCATAAGAGTGTAAAAATCTTCAGTAAGTCGGATGCCTTTGTTGCTCGTTTTCCGTTCATCTATAAAAAAGCGTTTGTCGACTTCACGACGATTAACATTATGAAAGGCGTCAATGACATTTTGAAAACCGAGTCTTACTGTTTGAGCGCAGAGATAATCCTGATCAACTCTACCAAGATTGAAATCTGAACATGCTGCCAGAAACTTACTGGATCTCGATGTCGTCTGTTTTGGTGCCTCTTTCAGATGCTCACAGATATGGCGAGAGAATGGGCCTGCCAGCTGTTCCAGAGAGATAAAATCATCGCTTGAGTTGGACAACTCATAAAGAGAACAGGCAAGGGCAAACTTGTAAGAAGCCACATTGTTGCCGAAAAGAATAATGCTGCGCCAGTAATTATCGAGCGAAGGTTCAACATCGTAAAATTGAGACACCGTACCCCCCAGATCGTCCATAAATGTGTGGAAAGGCATTATTTAATTCTTTTTGAAGTTATAATTTTATATGTAATTATATTTAATTATATAAGGATAATGCTACAAAAGTACCAAGTAGCCTTCGGATTGATTTTTTATAAAGAGGTAAAGGAAATCAGCAGTAGGAGGTGTTACTGATGAACTGAGCTCGATTTTGGCACTCTTGAAATTTTTGGTAGATTCCCGTTGGTGAGTTTTACAGAGTGCTTTCCTGAGTTTTATACAAAAGACAAATGTCGCTCATTATGATAGATACTGACTATGCTGCCCGGCCTTTTTCGTAGGTAAATGATCGCGGTTTATCCCAATACTTCAAAAAGAATGTTAATCATCATAGAAGCCTGAAACTGCCAATGACAGAGCTGCGCTACCGCTCTTCTTAAGTAGCTAACTGGCTTAAGCCTCCAATGAAGAGGCATTTGTAATGGTCGATCTGCTTTCAAAAGGGCCAATGTCGCAGGTTTTCAGGATGTCTGGCCGCTTTGTGTTCTATCAACAGTTTCATAGAGGGCTGAAAGGAGTCAGGGTAGATAACACGCACTATTCAGATACTTTGCCCTGATATTATTCAGCACCTGATCACCGGATAGTGTTTTGCCCTCTGACTCATCTTTAGCACCAAAAGACAATAGCTTCAGCAGTGCGATAGCTTCTTGCCTGCGCTGTCTATTCTCAGAGGATTCAATGACACAGACCTTGCCATTTGATGACACGACGATTCGCTCTTTCAAGTCCGGGTTAGCCGCATTCTTTTTTACGAAGCTGATCGGTTCAATTCTCATCACTTTGCCTCCTGTCTATGGCCTACTGGTCCATATAAGATCTTTTACTATCGGGATGTGACTATTTACTCTTGCACGGCTTTACGGTTTCATCAATTAAAAACCATCGGGCCTACACTAGAAAGACTCGGCTTTCTGACCTGGAATCTTCAATGGAACTTAATACCTGGCTGGCTTTTCTGGCCGCAACCATCATTATAAGCTTGACGCCGGGAGCCGGTGCGGTTAATACCATGGCCAACGCCATTCGCTCAGGGCTGATCCGGACCCTGCCATCCATCATGGGGCTCCAGGTCGCTCTGATTATATTTCTGGTTGTCGTCGCTGCAGGTCTTGGGGCCATCCTTGCAGCCTCAGAGACACTGTTTACCCTGATCAAGTGGACAGGGGCTCTTTACCTGATTTTCCTGGGCATCATGAAATGGCGTGAAGCACCCAATGGGTTTTCGGTCGAAAGCCAAACCCGTACCAACAAGAAAAAATCCTTTGCCAGTGCCATTCTGGTGAATCTGACTAACCCCAAGGCCATTGTTTTTCAAGCAGCTTTCCTGCCGCAGTTTATTGACCCTGCCCTGACAATCTGGCCCCAATACCTGGTTATGGGAATCACTATGGTCATGGTTGATAGCCTGGTTATGCTGGGTTACGCCAGCTTCGCCCTAAAGCTGATGCCATTTCTGAAAAAATACGGGAAGCTGCAAAACCGACTGTTTGGCTCAATGTTTATAACCTGCGGCGGGCTTCTGGCTGCCAGTCAGCGATAACCACGCCAACGCACTATGGTCAATGTCTCACAAAAGGAAGGGGAAACCTCCGATTTCGGAAAATACCTAGTCGTGAATAATAGGAATTGTCAGCTGGGGACAGGATGTTCGCAAAGTCAGGAAGACTTAAGCTGACAAGGATTATTACAGGCAGGATGCTTCGGGATAGTCAGGAAGACTTGAATACCGCAGGAAGCGGACAAAGCAGGAAGCTTTGAAGTCAGGAGACAGATGGAAAGTAAATTGAGGCAGGACGCCTGAAGTGGTCAGGAAAGACCAAAATAGCAGGATGCTCGTTTCAGGGCAGGAAAAGGTTTCACAAGGATCGTACAAAAAGCAGACCACAGGGTCTGTTTTTTGTACCCGGTGTTATTGACAAAGAACCCTCTCATACATATCATGCACCTCGTTCTTTGCCGGTATAGCTCAGTTGGTAGAGCAACTGACTTGTAATCAGTGGGTCCCGAGTTCGACTCTTGGTGCCGGCACCATACAAAAGCCCTGATAAATCAGGCACTTAAAAGCCTCAGCATAGTCTGGGGCTTTTTTATATCTACTCATTTTTTCAATTTTAGTCCCCACCCTAGTCCCCGTTTCTCCTTCGATAGCTTGTTCATTGGAGAAAAATCAACCTTCACACTCCGCTGTAATTTTCGATAGGATAATGGCAAGACTCCATGGGTAAATTCTCTAAAAATAAAAGAATAAAGATAAAAAAGGGACATTAATGACAAACTTTGACTACAAACAACTTGAGTTTTTCCATAGGGAAATCACCGATACAGAGTTAAACGAATTACAGTCAAAAGCAAATGACTTTTTCTCTATGAAAGGATTCACAGCTTGCGATCACCCTGCCAAAATAACTGAAGGCAAAAAGAAGAAAGGTAAGAAACTGCTATTTGATCGTTACTTTGCCTTAGCTAAACTACTTCGTATAGAGACCATTCGCAAAGCAGAGTCTGAAGCTGACACTGCTGAAAGCTATCTCGTACTGGAGCAGTCCCTCTTCACTTTGCTTGACGTCGTTTCGTTTATTGAATCAAACCCGGAAAAATTTCAGCAATATCTCGATGAAAGACATCAAGCACCCGATAGACCAGTAACTGCAGATACACAGCTCCTAGCACTCCTCTACCTAGGTCGATGCCTTGAAAAATTACTTCTCGGTGAGTCACCGAAAGAAGCCTTCAATATCCAGGGAAACAAGGGAAAACCTATACCTACTCCCAAAAACCTGAAAGAACAATGCTCTACTTTCAAATTCCGTTATGCTGTAGCACTGCTGGTACATACTGTTCGAAAAAACAACAGGCTCACAGCAGAGGAATCATTTCTTGAGGCAGCCGAACTTTTTAATATGGAAGGAAAGGAAAACACTATTAAGCACTGGTATAACAAGCACTTGACAGATAACAAGGTAATCATTAAGTCAACCCTCCACAAACTACAGAGCAAAAAATCACAGCGCCTTTTTGCCCAGGAAGCGTTAGCCAGTTACCATTCTGCCCAGACGAGTAAATCCTGATTTACTCACCTGTAATGTAATAAATATTCATTCATAGTATCCCTCGGTATAAAGAAAAACATTGAGGGATAACCTGATGACCAAGGAAACCTACCACCCACGCCAACATGTGCTGACCCGGTACAAAATCAGTAATACCACTCTTTACCGCTGGATCAAGTCAGGCCGCTTTCCTGCACCTGCCCGATTCAGCTCCAGGTGCATTCGATGGTCTGAGTCGTCGCTGCAAAAATGGGAGCAGTCCCTAGGCTAATCCTATTCGCCATGCAATAACCTGTATGCAACCCAATAACCGTGTAGTTTTCAACCAGACAAGCATTATGACAACAGAGAAAAAAAAGCACGTTATCATTCCCTACTACCCGGTACTTAGTGCCATCACTGGCTCCACCAATAGTGCATTACTACTGGCTCAAATAGACTATTGGTGGGAAAAACGCAGCGGCAGATTACTATATAAAACAGACCAGGAATTTTCTAATGAACTGAATATTGGTATCAAGGCTCTCAAAAACGCCAAAAGACTGCTCATAAAAAATGGACACGTCAAAGTCACCAGAAAAGGCATTCCCCAGAGAAGCCACTACGAACTGATTACCCCCATAAATATGCTACTGGATAAAACAGAAGCACTCCCTAAAGGATCAAACAATCATCCCAAAAGGGTTCTCAAGAGCACCCCAAAAGGACCAACTAATTCATGTATTACTCATGACAATACAGCAGAGATTACTTCAACAAGAGCAATTGGACTTTCGAGTGACAATTCACTCCCATTGAAACTAAAGCAGTTTCTCGCACGCTGGCAAGAAACCGTGAATAAAAATAGCTTCTGCATAGCTCTTGACTGGCATACACCATCAAAAAATCTGGATCAGAAAATCCTACACTTCATTGAAAGATATGGAGGAATCGACTCTCTGATTCATCACCTGGAAAGGGCTTGTGAGCAAATTGACAGGCTAACACCCTGGAGAGTAGACCAAGGTCAACTCGTAAACCTTCGGTTCCTTCTGGATAGCGACTATTTTTCAGAGACTCTCGATAATGAGTCGCTTCGCTCCAGGGTTAATCAGGGTAAGGCTTCGCCTTTGGTCGCTAACGCTCCGGTTAATCATGCTGCTTCGCAGCATCCTGAAAACACCACTGAATATCCTCCCCCTTCCTCATCAATAAACAGTTTGCCAGCTGTCCATAAACCAGCCCTGACGAGAGAGGGAGAGTTAGCGGCAAAAAAACTACTGATAAAACCTGAGACAATAACCATGAGTAAAGAGGAGATTGCTGAAATGGTAGAAAGAAAAAGAGCTGAAGTGGGTATTTCCTAGAAAGACCCGGCCATGATCAATAGCCAGCAGCTATGTACATATACATAAGTTTTGAGGACTTAGGTTAACCCTTTATTTGACTTCTATAGACGTGGGCTTACTGCCTATTTCATCAGCAACCTGAACTAAAAGTGCAGTCTATTGAAATGCTGAGTAGCCAAAAGAAGAGGAAGGGGGGGGACTCCCCCCATACTGGACATGGAGTCCCAGCGAGACTCTTACAACAAGAATAGGGGGTCATACAGAGAGAAGCAGATCCATAGCGTCCCCAATTTTTACTCGGCAGGCCAATAAATTCTCACCATTGGCAAGAAGGCACGACCTTCCGTATCGGACAGGTCATAATGAGTGACGATCAAATCAGCCAAGTCATCCATATCAATCAGGACACTGGAAAGACTGTGCGCTCAGCCTCATACCGAGCGTCTCTTGAAAGCTACCGGTACTGAAATACAAACCTTTATCACCCTCACGGAGTGCTCCCAGGAAGCTTCTGATTGCGTGTCCCCCATACTACCAGTACGATGTTCTACCTCGGCCTTGATTCTGGGTTGTGTTAAACCCAAGTCATCAGGAGGTGCCGTCACATCGACACCACGATCGGGGCCTTTTGAAGAGACTCTGGTTTTGTAGCCCATGGCTCGCAAAACAGCCGCCAAGAAATGCTACATTTCTTCCGGGTTCAGGGCATGAATCTTGTCTTTGATCAGTTCATGACACCCAAGAGATGGTGTCCTGCATCAACGCTTTCAGATCATCAATCACTTCTTCAGAATCTTCTATAACAGCTTTGGATCTGGCTTCCAGAACAGAGAGAAGCTCCTGGCACACATCATCGGACAGCGAGAACAAGGTTAATGTGAAACCCAGAGAATTACGTGTTGATTGTGACAGCTGATCTCTGGCTACCTTTTCAAAACATCTAACTTTTCAAGCATTGGCATAGTCATCGATTCGCTGATCATTATCCAGGCAAACGTACTCACCCAAGTCTTCACCAATTAGATACTCACGCCGCTCTGGGCTGTAACTGGTGATCAAGTCTACCTTTTTGATTTCATCACGAAACTTGCACAGTACATGAACAGCGCCAGAGGTTCGGCCTGGCTTGCTGTTGCCATACAAACGAATGTAAGTCTCTCACAAAGCAGAAAGCTCTTTGAGCTGGTTCAAATCACCAAGGTCATTCCAGCCAATAGCTAAATACCCTCGCTCAAAATCCTCAAAATATTGACCACCCATTCCCGCTCGGATCATCCATCCAGTCATGTTTTACTCCATTGTCTTTCATCCTGATTACTCAAACTTCAAGCCCGGAACGCTGAACTTCGATATGGCACCTCTCCCAGTCCGGATAATGTTGACTGACCAGCTTCCAGAATGCCCTGTCGTGCTGTTTCTCTACGGTATGACATAACTCATGGACAATCACGTAATCCAGAACCGAGGGGGAAAACTCCATGCAGCGAGGATGGAATTCCAGTACGTTATCTTCTGAACAACTAGCCCAGCGGCGTTGGAAATTGAACAGCCTTGTATCTTTTGCCTCCAGACCTGTTTGCCGCTGCCAGTATCGAACTCTTGGAAACAACTTTTCCCTGGCCTTGTCACGAAAAAAGCGCTCCTTGGCACTCTTCAGGGCATCTCTGGACAAACTGTGGCCTCCCGGTGACTGGATGAAGAACCGGCTGTGATTGAAACTGATCAATGCCTGAGGCAGCTCCAAAGCAGGCTCAACAACGCAGTACCATGTTTTCCCCCGATAGAGCAGACGACTGCCAGTGACAAACTCAACTTTCAGAGGCTGGTTAACCTCGGTCAGTTTCTGCTTGATCCATCTAGCCCGGTAACGAATCAGTTCCAACTGTTCGCTCTCTGACGCCCGGGGGCCTCGCAACAAAACCGGTTTGCCCCGCTCAACGGTGACATAGTGTCGCTTCAATTCAGGCTCTTCCTGGAAAACCCAGGTGATCGCTATGGTGCCATACTGGTAAACGGGCATCAGGCTGATTCGTCTCAGTTGTTCAAAATAATGTCAAATAGCGTAGACGCATGTTGCCGGGCCGTCCCCATATCCCATCCCGACAATGCCCTCAATTTTTTACGAATCTGCTTCTGGAGTTCTTTGTGAATTTCCTTTTTCTCTTTCCAGATAGGGCTGGCGAGCACAGCACCAATGCTGTCATCATCGAATAAAGCCTGAGTCCACTGTCTGGCAGACACACTGGCCTGACCATTGCCAAACTGCTCACTGAATTGGTGACTCAGGTAATCATACACAGCGATTTGCATTGGTGTCTTAAAACCAGCCTGCTGAGCCCCCGATGACTTCTCCCGAACCTGTTGACTGAAAAGCTCTAGCTGTTGAAGAAATTCGGCCTGCTCGATACGCTTCTCTTTCTCGTCTTCAATCAGCTTTTTCAAAGCTTCTTCAAGAGGGCCAAAAAAACCCGGGTTCTTCTGCTTACCGGTAGCAATGGTATGTTTAAGCTGGTTTTTCATGGTCAGGGCCTGACTGCCAAGACTCTTCAGTTTACGAAGCCGCTCCATATCTCTGGCATCCAAGATGGAGACCTCCTTACCCAGCAGACTTCGTACATCATCCGCCTCAATATGTTCATCAAGAAGTTGTTGCAGAAGCTCTGACTCAAGCTGGTTCAGAGGACCTTTATGAGCATCATCTGGCAACTTATTTCTCAATGCCAGCTTGATCTCACCCAGCACTTTGAAATAAGGCTTGTAGCGGGCTCCACGTTCATCAGGCAAAACTACGTCCAGACGGGCATTGAACTCCTTAAATGCAGCCAGAAACTCATCCAC
Source organism: Endozoicomonas sp. 8E (assembly GCF_032883915.1). Classification (NCBI taxonomy): domain Bacteria; kingdom Pseudomonadati; phylum Pseudomonadota; class Gammaproteobacteria; order Oceanospirillales; family Endozoicomonadaceae; genus Endozoicomonas; species Endozoicomonas sp. 8E. Next base: position 7,148,463 of record NZ_CP120717.1, read on the forward strand.
AATATCCAGCCGGACATCCGGGTCAAGATAAAGATCAGCATCCTCTTTATACAGCTCTGACTGTTTAAGCAGATCGTGCTTCCTGGGTAGCAGATTCAGCACTTTTTGCAGGGCTGCCTCAAGCTTGGGCAGTTCGCTGTTGATATCAGTCCAGATCTGCTCGGGCTTAACCTCGCCGCCATAAATCGACAAAGCCCGATCCAGACTTTCAACCACACCATAATAATCAACTATGTAACCGGCATTTTTGCCCTTGCGAGTCCGGTTTACACGGGCAATAGCCTGCAAGAGGGTATGCTCTTTCAGAGGTTTATCAAGATAGAGCGTGTTAACAATGGGGGCATCCCAGCCTGTCAGTAACATATCGGAGACAATCAATAGACCAATGTTGTTCACATTGACCGTATTTTCATCGTTCTGGCTTTCATCACCATACGGTTTTTTGAACAGGTTATTCACCAGATCAGGTATAGCATCTGTAGGCACAGCCACCGGCTCCTTACCCTCCTTTAACTCATCTCGTATTCGTTCCTCAATGGATTGCAGTTTGTGTTGTATACCATGCACTTCATAAGCAGCCTTTGCTTCACTAACACCGGTTTTGTTTTCAGTAATCCCACCCAGTGAGATCACGACCCGACTCTCAAATATTTCCTGCCCGGCTGTAGCCCTCTCAGTCATCATCGCATCGAGTGTATCTTTATAGCGCACCGCCATGTCCCGACCATCACAGACCAACAGCCCCTTGAAGCCTTTCGCCTTGACGCAGCCCAGGAAGTGTTCGATCAGGTACCGGGCATTTTCATCAATGCGGTCTTTTGCCGTGCGCCGTTTTTTCAATAAAGCCTGTTTCAGCTGCTTCTGTCGGGCCTCGTCATCTTGTCCAAACAGATCACCAAAAGCTTTATCAAGCTCCGGATCTACCGTCAGCTCAGTCATGCCCTCCTGATATTTGATCGGGAGTGTCGCGCCATCGGCCACTGCCTCATCCAGTCGGTAGGTATCAATATAATCTCCCGAACCACTCTCTCCCATGAAAGCATTCAGAGTGTTTTTGTCATCCTTGAACAGGGGTGTACCGGTAAAGGCAACAAACTTGGCATTGGGCAGACTGGCACGCATAAAGGCGGCAAGGAAACCGTATTGACTGCGATGAGCTTCATCCACCAGCACATAAAAATTAGGCTTGGTGGTCAGCACATGAAAATCCACCGCTTCCCGACTTTGTTCCACCCACTTATTAGGCTTGGCAGTGCCGTCAGCATTGAGCTGGCCGTAATGCATGTTTATATCTTCACAGATATAAAACGCCCCTTCCTCAAGAATCCGACGTACTCGGGTTTGTTGCTCTTCATTTTCCGCCTGAGGGTCTTTGGCAGCGGCTTTAATCGGCTTGCCATCCCGCTCCTGAAACTTTTGTACGGTACTGGTAAAAACACTGCCATAGTCGTTAGACAACATGCGTTCCAGTCCGGCTACCGAAGGCGCTTTCATTGGACTCATACCAATGTTGGCAAAGGTGTTGGATATTTGCCGGTCCAGGTCAGTACGGTCAGTCAGCACCAGTACGCTGGGATTGTTCAAGCCCAGACACTGAGCCCTCAGATATCGGGCAAGGTAAGCCATGGTCAGGGACTTGCCACTGCCCTGGGTATGCCAAACCACACCACCGGTGGGTTTATCGGAAGTCAGCCCGGCAATGGTTTTACGCACGGCCCGCCATTGCTGGTAACGGGGAAGTTTTTTAATGGTTCTGCCTTCATCCAGCTCAAACAGTACAAACTGGCAGACCAGCTCTACAAAACGGGAAGGTTCAAAGAGCGCCCAGAGCAGCTTGTCCTGCTCATTGGGTTCGGCTCCTTTTATTCGGGTCACCTGTGCCAGCTCACCGGCTTCCAGGCAGTAACGGAAATAGAAAGCTTCTGGTGTAAAAATAGCGCCGTACACAGCCTGATTACGATTGATGGCAGTACAGACCTGATTAAATACAAAATGTCGTGGATGACTGTTTTGATACGCCAACAGTTGGTTAATGCCCTTGCTGATTTTGATGTGACTGGCCTTGCACTCAATCATTGCCATGGGCAAACCATTAATAAACAACAGCAAGTCCGGACGGAATTCGTCACCCTCACTATTGGTGCCAACAAACTGATCTACTACGTGAAAAGCATTCTTTAATGGCTGAACCTGATCGAAAAAACAGACACTGCGGAGGCGGCCTTCGGCATCCTTGACCTGAATCGCGCTGCCATGAATGATGGACTCCCAGCACTTCTGATTGGCCTCCATCAGATTATCGTTCCAGAATTTGCGAAGTTCCCTTAAGACGGCCTCAACCCCACTCACTACATCTGCTAACCAGGAATTAAGCGCCAGCAACCGATCCGTCAGCACATCAGACAAAATTGGAGGCAGGTGGCGGTGCAATTGTTGCTCACCCACTGCTTTGCCAGACAGGTGGGTGTAGCCCAGTACTTGCAACCAGGCGATAGCGGGCTTTTCAACGCCTTCCAGCTCGGGGGAGGAAGAGGGTATGGCATCCCTGTTCATAGGGGGGGAGTCTCACAGGCAGCAGTCGTCGCATCTGACCCTACCACGGCCGTCCGTACCTCACCAGAGGTGTTTTCCTATTTCGTATTTTGGTGCCATGCACCCGCTTTTTTCGCTTAAGTGCCTTCCCGGTGGCTTTGCTATCAAATAACCATCAAATAAAGCATAAATAGAAAAACTATTTATATTCAAAAGGTTATATTTTTATAGACAGAAAAATGCCCCTATCCATCAAATAACCATCAAATAAAATGGAGCAACTCAGCCAACCGTGAAAAGTGGAGACTGCCCCCTCATGACGGGCACCTCTATCAAATAACCATCAAATAAATAAATCTCTTTACATTCAATAAGTTATAAAAAAACAAAGCAAGTACTGTGCTGTTTTTCAACTGGCCATCAAATAAACCTTCATGCCCAGGAAGGTACATATCTGGCATTCCTTCTGCCCTGGTTTTCATCAAAAGGACGAATCAATTGGGCTCCAAGCGCGTCTCGGATCACCCTGGAAACTATGGCGCTATTTTTCGGATCAATGCCAAAACGCTCCCTGAGTGAAGCATTGGTCATCTGACCCCGTTCGACCCATTTCAGGCAGGCATGCTGATAGCAAGCACGAATACGGTCACCTTGATCCATCTCGTTGAGATTTTTATGGGCAAATAAAACCACTTGCGTGAAGTCTTCTCCGGTCTCGAACAATGGGGCAGGCAACTGGAACAGTTCTGTCTGGGCCACCACCTTATCGATGCCACTGCCACGCTCTTCACAAATGCCCGCTCTTCTCAGCAAAGAAGCCATCCCTTCATTGCGGGAACGGGGAGGACTGTCCAGAAAGCGAGCTGTATCCACCAGAGGTTTTCCCGGGTTGGTAATCTCCATCCGATCTTCAAAGATCTCTACCATTGGGCTGGTACCCATGAAAAAAAGATCCTGATGGATCAGGGCATTGGCCACCAGCTCTCGAATGGCCAGTTCTGGATACATTGGGGTGTCTTTGCGAAGAGCCTGCCCTATCACCTCATTACGAGGCAGCTGTGTATTGATAAAACTAATCAAACCTTCAAAGCCACTGGCGTAGCCTTTGCTGCCTACTTGTTCGCGAAGGGTTTCCAGCTTGTTCTTGCCTCTATAGACAATGACACGGATGGCTTTACGTTTAAGTTTCTTGAATTGCCCCAGATCCTTGGCAAACAGCAAGGCTCCCAAGTGGGTAATATTCCAGGCTCCGGATTCGTTAGCCGTAATCAGCTCGTCCTGCTCTAACTTTTCCAGAATACCGGCCCTGTTGTCAGGCAAAGGCAGTTCGAGCAAATAAAAATAGGTGGGGTAATCCAGCAGCGCCAATACCTCCTGGTCATCCACCTGCTCAAGGGCCGGTAGTTCTTCGAACGGTGTCGCATCAAAGACCCGCCAAAGTTCCCGCTCCTTTTCCGGAAACGCCTTCAGCTTTTTCTTGTAGCTCCCTATCCGGATAAACTCGGTAGCGTCGAACTGAACCGGGGTATGGGCTGCTTTGGCAATCTCCAGAATGACAACCGGTTTGTCATCAACGGTAAGGCTATGAAATTCGAAGTGAATGCGAGGCGACAGCTTCTGCAACAGCCAGCTTTCCAGCTCCTGCTGCCCACGTCGGGCGGTTGCTGGCACAAAGTCCGTACCAATCACTTCATGGTCAGCATCGTTGATCCCCCAGACCAGATAGCCATTGGTCTTGCCCGCCAGGGCAGCGCCATTGCTCAGGGCGGATATATATTCCCCCAGATCATCGGCCTTGATCTGGTTATGCTTGAACTCAACCCACTCGGTTTCAGCCGGTAACGCCAGCAACTCCCGCAATAGTCCTTGCAAATACTGCTCCGGCGGTTCACTCATCCACGCTCCTCCTGATAGAACACTTCCAGTGTAATGCTATTCATGGTCAGTCTCATGCTACCTTTACCCGAATCTGCCCGGTCAGCAGTTTTTGCATCAAGCCCTTTTTTAGTTGTTGGGTTTGGGTTTTCTTGTCTGTTAGACAATCAAGCTTACGGTCAACAGTGGAAATGATTTTCGCCATTTCCACTTGTTCTTCAATAGCCGGTAGAACAACCGGAAACGCTTTCAACTGTGTAGAATTAATACTTGCTAAATTAGTAGTCTGCTTGGCGCATCCCATGAAATAGCGTTTCCCATAGGCGCTTCCGGCAAGACTCGTTAAGTATTTCGGCAGTAGTACATCTTGCTGACAACGTACGGCAAAAACATGGTTCTGGTGTAAGCAATGCTCTATCTGGCCGTTCCAGACATCACCACGACCCAATTTATCGACATCCCCGCCCTCAGTCATCAATACATCACCTGACTTCAGGGCATATCTATAGTACTGAGTCTTCTCTATTTGAATGGTTTTTATTTCATCCAAATCAAGGTAACCATCTTTTACATTCGCTACTCGAAGATAAGGTAAAATTATGGACTCTTTGAGCCCTTTTTTACCCTTCGCCACACCGGTTCGAACTTCAGCGACTTGCGATAGCGGCACTCGCTGCCACCTAACAGGAATCCGACCCAACTCTAAGTCCTTGAACTCAGTGTGAGGTTGCCAGTTCCCATCGGCATCCTGCGTACCCACACCCACGGAAAAGAGCTTTTGCATCAGCCCTTTTTTCAGGGTCTGGGTGGCGGCGATCTGCTGGTCGATCAGGGTCAGTTTGCTGTCCACTGTGGACAGAATTTGGGCTATTTTTTTTTGTTCGGGGAGGGGGGGAAGACCAAACTCCACAGCTCCAACAATTGCAGTATTGAGATTTCCCTGCGTACCAATTTGTTTATATGACTTAAATTCTTCAGTTTTTGAGCAGAGAAAGTAATACCAATGTTCACGGTCGATAGCACTTGATAGACCATCAAACCACACAAAGCCATCATGAATGCAAACATCGGTATCAACAATAATTGGAACTCCGATAGTTGCACATATTGTCAGGATCACCTCTCCAACATTAATCCGAACGCTCTTTTCTACGCCAGCATCTGATAAAAAGTCTACAGTTGTTTTCAAGTATTTATTGGCTTGCGTCACATCTGAAATACGAACCCAACCAACCTCTCCTCCAAACCATTTTGGATCACTAATTGGTCGTGGAGAAGCTCCGCGCTTAACGTTACAAAGCTTGCTTATAGTAGTGTATTCCCAATCAACGGGTAAAATTCCAACAGGGCTCTCTTTATACCCTTCAGGCTGCATAACTCCCATCACGCCACCTCCGTACCTGGATTCCCGCCTTCGCGGGAATGACGGGTGGAAGTTAAACCCAATTCCTCTAGGTACCCATCCAGCTCCGCATCCACTTCTGCCAACTGCCCACTGATCACTCCCAACTCTGTTAAAACAGATGGTATATCAACTGCAGGCTCCGGCTCCGAAGTATCAATATACCGGGCAATATTCAGGTTAAAATCGTTCTCTTCAATTTCGGCCAGCTCTACCACACGGCAGTATTTCTCTTCTTCGGCATTGTTGTGGAAGGCAGCACTGTGAGCATCATGGATATGTTCAATATCTTCCGGTCGCAGGCTGTTCTGGTTTTTACCTTCGGCAAACTCCCGGCTGGCGTCGATAAAGATCACTCGATTCTTCAGGTTCTCGGGCTTCTGCTTGTTAAGGATCAGTACACAGGCGGGAATGCCGGTATTGTAGAACAGGGCAGAAGGCAGGCCGATAATGGCTTCGATGCGGTCACCGGGAAGCTCTTTGGTGCCCTGGAGCAGGCCGGTGCGAATTTTCCCTTCTTCACCTCCACGAAACAGCACACCGTGGGGCAGCACTACGGCCATTCGCCCATTCTCTTTCAGACTGGCCAGCATATGCTGAACAAAGGCCAGGTCAGCGTAACCACGGGGTGGTATGCCGTAGCCCATTCGCCCGAACGGGTCTTTGACCTCTTTCTTGTAACTGGGCGGCACTTCCTTTTCCTTACCGTTTTTGTCGATTTTTTTTGGGCGGTTAACTTCAACAGGTGTCCACCAGCTTTTGGCAGAAAACGGCGGATTGGCAATCACCCGGTCAAAACATTTAATGCCATCTTGTTCACGATGCAGCGGTTTCACCAGGGTATCGCCCCGTTCCAGCTCAGCACGCATGTTGTGCAGAAAAAGGTTCAGTTTTCCGATGGCCCAGGTGCCCAGGTTCTTTTCCTGACCATAAAGCACTGCATTGGGTTGCCCAGCAATAATACCGCCTGGCTGTTGAGAAACATGATGGGCACTTTCCACCAGCATACCGCCACTGCCAAAGGTTGGGTCATAGACCGTATGTCCCGGCTGAGGGTCCAACAGATTTACCAGCAATTGTACAACGGGTTTTGGGGTATAGAACTCCCCACCTTTTTTACCGGCGTCGTCAGCGAACTGTTTGATCAGGTATTCGTAGGCATCGCCCAGCATATCTGCCTTGTACAGGCTGTTATTACCCAGATTGTACTGGTTAAAGTGGCGCAGCAGACGAGAGAGCAAGGTATCACCCAACTTGGCCTTGTCACCAAACTGAATGGCGGTCAGCACTCCTTCCAGGTAGCTGTTTTGGGCTTCAATATCGCCAAAGGCTTCATCAATGGCTTCACCAATGCTCTCCGTGCGACTGGTGATAAAACCCCAGCGGGCGTGCTCAGGTACAAAGTAATCGCCATCTTCCTGTTCTATTTCAATGGCTTCTTCACGGGAGCATTCTTCGTCGGCCATTATAGCGTCGACCTGCTCTTCAAAGACATCGTTAAACCGTTTCAGGAAAATCAGGCCGAAAATGTAGTTTTTGAAGTCAGAGCTGTCGATGGAACCGCGCATGATGTTGGCAGATTCCCAGAGCCAGGATTCAAGGGTTTCTAGGGTAAGCTTTTCCTGAGACATGTAGGGTAACCGGTTGGGTTGTTAGCCATTTGCTGGAGATGATGTGTTCAGCAGGGATACGGCCAATGACTGATTGATAATCGGGTTAGATTACAGGAAAGGTGACGCTTATAGAATGACTTCATTAGAGAAACTGGCCCAGCCATCAGGCCAGCTCCCGATAGTGTTGAATGTCCACCACTGTGCGATCTTCATCGCAGGTACTTGAGCCGTTGAGAATACTGCCCAGATAATCATCATAAATTTTGGCAACATCCCGCTTTTCTTCCAGCCGGTCATCATGGTCATAGTGCCTGGACTCTACGCTGCCATCTTCCCGGCTCTGTAAAAGGTAGCGATGCTCTTTCAATACCCTTCGGTCAGTAAAAAGCCGGGTGCAGGTTCTTCTCAAATCCTTGGCGGTGAAGCGCTCCGGAACCCACTGTCCTTCAGTGACAGTCCGATCCTGCAAGCTGTCGTTATACTCACTCACTAGTGATCCCAGATTAGATACATCGATGGGTGATTTCCCGGTAATCATAAAAGGTCCACTGAAATCACCTGCTATTTTACGAGCCTCTTCCAGTATTGAGAGTGCCCTGTCAGTCAGTGGAATCACTCGTTTCTTGGGTACTGCATTTTTTCCCTTGGTATCGATGAATCTCAGCACTCTCCTGTGCCAGTCAATATCTGTCCATTGAATATGGTTGAGCTGCTCCGGGCGATTGCCATAACAGGCCAGACAAAACTTCAACAAGAGGCCATAGAGCGGACTCCAAGTTTGTTTGAATTGCTCCAGGTCATGCCATAACCGACAAATCTCGGCATTAGATAAAGTACGATCCCTCACTCGCTCAAACTCTGCGTACTTGGGAATGGCTGTGACAGGATTGAACTGAATATGAAAGCGCTTACCACTTTCCAGTTGATGCCTGGGGTCATAATCAGACTTCATGCCAAAGTTAAAGGCCGCCATCAGAAAGCTTCTGAAGCGGTTGTACTTTGTAGTGACTTTACGCTCCAGCATACGGCGAAAGACCGGCATCAGGTCTTCGGTGGTAATGTCATTAGACTTGCGACTGCATAATTTTGGGAAAGGTGATAGTAAGTCAAAGGACAAGCAATTCTTGACATCCCTGGAGGAAGCTGCTGACCGACGCTCAAGACTGGCCACATAAGATTCACACAAGTCTTTCAAGCTGCCCAGTTTGGCTTCCATTTCCGCTTGCTTCTTTTGAGCTTCCTGCTGGCGAAGACGCTCAAGCTGATCCAGCTCCAGGTACTCTTTTAAATCGACAGGCGCAATCTCCTTTTTAAGTCTGGCCAGCTCTCTGGCCTTATCCCGGATTTCAGGCAGGGTCATGCCAACTTTTGCTGCCTGACCATAGCGCCCAATGGCAAGTGTCCTGTCCTTTCCTTGATGACGATAACGGTAATAAGCTTCAACCTCTTGCCCCTGTTGCTTAAAAATGAGAGTACCTTCCCCTCGACCTCCCAGTGGTTCACTGAGCTTGGCCTTCTTCTGGCCATTAACCATCATGTTTTCGATTTGCTTTGGTGAATATTGGGTCATTGGATAGTCCGAAGCTTTACTGCACTGATAAAAAAGTAGCAGAGATACGCCCGATTTAGTCCCCACTCTAGTCCCCACTTCTCTCGATATGGAGTGAGATTTTATGCTAGCGTATGAAACTGAAATTTTCTACAAACCCTATGAACAGAGGGCTTCAGAGAGACATTATGAGTTGAAATGATATATAACGAAAAATAATAACGACTGACTTGTAATCAGTGGGTCCCGAGTTCGACTCTTGGTGCCGGCACCATATACAGCAAAGCCCGTAGCGTTAGTGAACACTACGGGCTTTTTGCTTCTGGGATTTCCTATAAGTAACGCTACAGGTTATTTTCCAGATCGCCCAATATCGCAGCCTTTCAGCTTCTGTATTTACCTTCTTTTTAAGACTTGCCTCCCCGAAACCCTTCAGCATGAAAGAGTTTATCAACTTGTAGTGCTCCGGGCTTACCGCTTCAGTAGACCTATGACGGAATTCTGCATTTGAACCTCTTAAACGCAAAAAACCTGTAACCGTGGCCATTCGCTACGTATTAGAATGGGCACCGTTACAGGCCTGAAACTGACTATAGAAGAACTAAAGACAGTCACACAAATAAACGATGGCACTTATGCCATGAATAATTGCCACCTTTATTTTGGCCCTGATGCTTCTGTGAGACCTTATTCCTCAGTCTGGTTCCCATGTTCCAGTGTAGGAACCCCATAGGCTCTCTTCAGTTACTGTGCCTGACTTGTTTGGGAGATCGGGATAGGGCGTAGCCTCACAGCTACGCTCACCGGGTAGAAGGAGCTACCAATTGTAGCTCCAACCCCCTCAGATCCCGGCGTGCGGATTTCCCGCACCGGGCTCTTCGATATTTGACTCACAGCACAGCCATGGATTTCATTGCCATAAAAGGCAGCATCATCCTCGGTTTCTGTAACGGCAGAAGCTGCTTGAGATTATGGTACTTTTCCCATGGAATCTTGCCTTTCCGGCATCGGCTACACAGCATCTTGTACCAGTAGCGGTCAACAAACCGGTAAAGCTTCTCCATACTTCGGAAGTTTCCTCCCAGACCGTAATACGCATAATGCCCTCTCAACCGTCGATTGATCGCTGTCACTTGTTCGTGCAGCGGATCATGGCGTATTCGTCTCAGCAGTTCCTTCAGTTTGGCTATGCTGCGTCTTAGGCGGGATTTTTCCGTTCTCCTTCCCACCATGAAGTTTCCTTTCAGATTCCTTGTGCAGTAGTGCGTAAAGCCAAGGAAGTAAACCGTCTCCGATCGTCTTCCCCACGACTGGCAAAACGTCCGAACCTGACTAACCGGGTTTTATCCGGCTCCAGTTTCAACGCAAATTTCTCCAGTCGCTGTGGCAGCACATTCATGAACCGCTCCGCATCACTGCGATACTGAAAACACACCACAAAGTCATCAATGTACCTGATCAGCCATGCCTCGCCTTTTAGCCGGGGCTTGACCTTGCACTCGAACCAGAGGTCAAGCACATAATGCAGGTACAGGTTGCTCAGAACTACGCTGATCGGCCCACCCTGAGGCGTACCTTCTTCACACTCTTGCAACTCCCCGGCCTCCATCACCCCGGCTTTCAACCAGCGCCGTATAAGGTTCAGAATTCTGGGATCACCGACCCGGTGTTCCACAAAACGAAGCAGCCATCCATGGTCAAGACTCCCAAAGAAATTCTTCAAGTCCGCTTCCAGCACCCAGCTGACCTTTCGGCCTGAAACCACCTCGTTAAAAGTGGACAGGGCATGGTGCGCTCCCAGTCGTGGCCTGCCACCCATGGAACAGGGCAAAAAGTCCTGCTCATAAATAGCATTCAGCACATCAGCAACACTTCGCTGCAAAGCCCGGTCATTGATGCAGGGAACACCCAGAGGGCGCTTTTCCTTTTTCCCCGGCTTGGGTATCCATGCCCTTTTGACCGGCGGTGCCTTGTAGCCTTGCCGATGGATAGACGTCAGTGTCTGTTGCAACCACCGCTTAAAGTCTTTCTTTGTCTCTTCGACAGTCAGCCCATCGACTCCGGGCGATGTGTTGTGTGGAATCTTGTTCAGATTCATACACAGGCTCGCCGGGGTAATATGATGTGCCAGACTTGTGAAGCGAAGTTTCGGATAACTCCGGGCTTTCGCTGCTACCCTCTCCAGTCCCGTTGCCATGGCTGGTTTACCTTCTCACTGCGTAAAAGACCGTAACTCCCTCAGATGTGGAGCCCATGTTTCCCTGGAAAGGCTCAAATACCGCCAGCCGCTTCCCCATGTGACGGGCTCTCCCCGCCTCGGAGTACTATCAGCTGGTCTGACTTCCTGAACGTCATCAAGTCGTTCTTGCTTTACAGGCTCGTCGGACCCTACAGGCTCCGCCTGAACGTTCAGGATCTCCCTTGTTCACGTAAAATCATTCGATAACATGCCGTGGGTACGAACCCCGGAAGCAGTCGGGATGCCTTGTCATTAGCGGAGCTCCCGACTTCCGCTTTCCCCATTGAGAGAGAAGGTCAGCCACTTCAACCACGTTCAATTTCGGGGCTAATTATCCCTTAGCAGACGTTACGGCCTGTTATCACCCTGTCTACGCTTCGCAGTAGTCGTTACCTTCTACCACGCAAGACTCGGTACACGGCTGCCGACCACAGCTTTACCGCGATGACCATTTCAGGTCACAAGATTTTACGCGCTTGCAAGGCGCAACTCCCACAACACCCAGCATACGGGTCCGTACTGGGCGTTTCGGTCAGTTAAGCAGCCAATAATCTAATCAAACCTAATTCATCGAACCAACTATTCGGCAATGCTAAGTGCAGCGCAGGACTCCGGCTTATCCGCCAGTACCCTTTGCTCGACCCTACTGTCTGCCTCGTCAGCTCATCACTGACTCCTCGCCTTCTTAGCTCCGCATATCGCTTCGGGCTTTTCTTCCATTGATACCAGAGCAAACTTCTCAATCGTCGCCTGATCCAGCAGTCAAAGTTTTCAAACTCCGAACGGGTTTCAACTTCTCGAAAGTAGTTCTTCCAGCCCCGTAAGTAGCGATTCAGACACTCCAATCTCTGCTCCAGTGACCGCCCGCCTTTGCGGGTTAGTTGTTTGACCTTGTCCCTGAACCGCTTGCAGGTTTTATCTGCCAGCTTCTTCCTGCCATCTCTGGTAAAGCTGTATCCCAGGAACGCCCGCCTCCATGCCTTGTCAACTGCACTTTTCGCAACGTTGACTTTTAGCTTCAGCTTACTTTCGATGTAACCAGTCAAACTTGCCATCACTCTCTCGCCTGCTTTCTGGCTTCGCACAAACACCCGACAGTCGTCAGCGTAACGTACAAACCGTAAATCACGCTTTTCTAACTCTTTATCGAGTTCATCCAGTACGATGTTAGACAACACAGGTGAGAGCGGCCCTCCCTGAGGCACTCCTTCGGTCTGCGGTTTTACCAGCCCGTTCTCCATCACTCCGGACTGTAGGAATCGTCGAATTAAACGTAATACATCCTTGTCATCTGTGTGAACTGCCAGCTTTGCCATCAGTCGATCATGGTTAACCCGATCGAAGAATTTCGACAGGTCAATGTCCACAACCCAGTTATATCCTTCTCGGATATACGACTGAGCCTGATTAATCGCCTGATGAGCTGACCGGTTCGGCCTGAACCCGTAACTGAAAGCTGAAAACCTTAGTTCCCACTCGGCCTGCAATACTTGCTGTATCGCTTGCTGCACCATTCGGTCTAAGGCGATTGGTATACCCAACTGCCTTTCTCCTCCGTCCGGTTTGGGAATCAGTACTCGCCTTACGGGAGCAGGACGCCATTCTCCCTGCAAAGACATTGCCGCAGTTCATGACCATGTTCTTGTAGATGGGTGTACAACCCTTCCACTGTCATACGGTCGATGCCTGCTGCGCCTTTATTGCGTTTAACTCGCTGAAAGGCTCTTGTTAAATTATTGGGGTTGGCGATACGTTCCATCAGGCTCGTACCACCCGCCGGGCTTTCGTAATCCTGTGATACCGACACGACCTCAGCTCTCATAGCCTTGCAGCCTCCGGTTCCGCCGTGACCACTTGGCATGAGTTCCAGTGTTTTCTGGATTTGTCTGCGTCCAGTGTATCGAATAACAGAAACTACTCACCACTCTGTACCGTTCAAGCCTTCACTGACATACGCCAGCTACTATGCCATCTGCTGACTTCTGTGTGGCGGTCAAGTCACCTTACGATGGCCTCAGTCCGAAATATCAGACACCACACAGACCTCCCGAGGTAAGTCACACCGCCTTCGCCGCACAACCGCCAGATCTACTGCCTGAATGTCCGGATGAGTATGGACTTCGTCATCATACGCTGACTCGTCCTCACGCAAACAGCCTCATATCTGATTTCTGTTCGTCGGCTCGCGGTTTTGCTCCACACTGCCTTCAGCCTGCACCTCACGATACAAACCTTGTGCTTCACTAGTCCTTCGCCCTCATCTGGCTGGACAGGGGACTTTCACCCCCAAGCTGTGTGACATGCTCGGCACACGTATGCATTCCCACGGTGGACCGTGGGAACGAGTCATATATTCATAGGCATCAGGAACTCTTCCAGCAGCATTTTACCGGGATGGGTGGGTGGGCGGTTTTCAGGCACTCTGGTCATCCGTTGCTCCTAGTGGTAATCGGTGATTTCAACATTTTCTGGTCCCTTGTTGCCCGCCATGAAATGGCATGACCGACTTATACAGCAGTTGGTTGAATTCCCTGAAATCAAGTCCGACAGGAAGGTGTCAATAAACGATATCGGGCTGCAGGATGGGTGGAAAAGACTTATAGGAAGGTAAAAATAAGAACCCCCACGCAGGTTGCAAGCAACGAAGAGGCGGGGGCCGTGTTACACGAAATGCTAGCTCATCAGGTGGGTAGGTCAACTCAAAATCATTCAAAATGTTAAGTTTCTTTCAATACTCATTCAAAAATACCAGATGTTTGCATCGGCCCAATTACCACCAAAAGCAAGAGTTTTATTGGGTTGAAGGTGTGAAGCCCTGCCGGTATTTCTGGTGCTGATTGCCACGTCACACCTCCGTTGGGACGTTGTAGCATTAATCCACTGTGAGAGGTTAGTTGTCCCGGTTACTGATTAACCAATAATGTGAAAGAGTGCGCGGTGGATGTTTAATATGCCTCGCTATTCAAAGGAACGTAAATCCGCCGTTTCTCAGAAGCTTTTGCCTCCAGATAACTGCTCTGTACCTGATTTGGCAAGAGAGCCATTGGGGGAAGCTGAATCTGGCAGGGAGAGATCTCCCGCCAGAGCAAACAGGATCAGTGCGTTATGGCACCAACAGAAGTGAAGATATAGATCAGAGGGCGGTCAGCTGTTCCGTTTTTCCGCATAACGCTGCCAGTGATATCATGACCGGCATTCAGCAATCGGTGGAACAAACTCAGGCGACCACGATCAACATAGCCAAGCTCACGGCCATTCAATTCAATACGAATAGCCTGGTTGTCATAAACATTGTCAGGCTCAGCTACAAACTGCACCGGTGCATCAATAGCAATGTCGTCCTGGGTTACCTCAGCCTCATGCCTGAAGCCAGCCACTTCGGTGATCAACTCAAAGGGCTGTAAAGCATTATCAAACGGATGAACCAGTCCAAACCCGTCATCAGGTAGTCGTGCCCCTGCATAGCCCAGCAAGGCAAAATCACTGATTTCAGCGTCAGGGTTCAGCCCTCTCAGCTCCATATACCGATAAAAGTCACTGCGACTGCGGGGAGGAAGCCTTCTGACAAAAGCCTCCAGCACTTTGTCGTCAAACTCTTTTCCCCCTTCTTTCAGGCGAAAGGCAGGGTGCCCTGAAAAGCCATGCTGACGGGCTCGCTCAAAGTCTTCAGTGTCCTAAAAGTAATTGAGAACTATCTTGTCTTCCTTGCGCACCAGCTCGCCTACGACATAACGTGAACGATCCTCACTTCCCTGTGCCTGCCAGGACAGCAATAAACGATCAGGCTCGATCAGGTGCTCAATGTACCTCATTTCCAATTTTCTCCAGATGTTCGAGCAGAATACGTTTTCTAAGAATAGTTAACTGGTATACAAAATCTGCTCTTTCAATAGACAGAGGCGATTTTATGTCAAAGGACGTTAATTCGCTAAGAGTCTTTTCCTGAGCTTCCTCTTCCCAGCTGAGGCTGTCAACTAACAACGGTATAATAGCTGGATATTTTACGCAGATGCGGTAAACACCCTCTATAAGTGGTAGTCGTCCATCTTCTGAAAGGCTCCACTTCATATGGTGCCTGCCTTTTCGGATGTAAGCGCGTAGTCCGTTTTCATCGGTTGAAAGCTGACGGATTTTTTTCTCAAACAGTTCGTGCCCAAGACTGGTACCATTGTCGAAAAATGGAGTGAGTCTTGCCGTACCCATCTTGTCGTTCCAGACCACCCCCCAGTTTTCCTGATGACGATCTGTATTCCCGATCAAGGCATCATAACAGAAGCATAAGCCCCATTACTCTTGCCAGCTATGGCAAAGAACTTTGCGCTGCGAGAGAGCTCTTGAAAACTTGATAACTGTATCCAGATTATGTTGTCGTCCCTTTTCCCGGTCATAGCCATCAATCAGCGACTGCATATGGTCGCCACCGGGGGTAAACCGTTCCTCAGTGTCAGGACTATAGCCCAAAAACCATTCAATAATAGAACCCGGTTCACCCGTTTCTGAGTTCACAGCAACAAAAGCGGGAGGAACAGTTAGCTTCATCAATCGGTCGACTTTGAAGGCAATAATTTCTGCCCAATACTGATTGATCTGGATGCCTTGGCTTTCTCGAGTCTTTGGCGCTTTTTATAGCTTCTTTAAACAGGTAAGTACCTAACCAGTTGGTTTCGCATATTCTGGACGGCGGCTTTTTCCATCCTTCTGCGTTCCAACTCTGGTTGCGTAGCTATGGCTACGCGCCCGTCGTTGCGCCTTGAAGGATGAAAAAATCCTCTCGCCAGAATATGCGAAACCAACTGGCCAGGTACTTATCTGTGATTCGGTAAACAAAAATTATACGGGGCTGTTGGCGGGCATACTCTCAAGCTCTTATCTCTGGCTCCAACAGGAAATACTTCATAGTCTTCATGCACTGGCCACCGGGCAATATCAACAATCTGGTCACTGGGCTGGTGGATGTTTTCACGATCAATCAACTGAAAATACCATTGGAAAATGTCTGCCAATCGTAACTTGTCGAGCAACGCATTAAAGCGCCTCATGCTTTCAAGCTTCTCTGCCGGGGGTACAAGACTGGCTTATTGATAGTGGCGTCAATGATGGGGTGAGTCGCTTCTGAAAGCATTTTAATCGAAATGTTGCAGGGTATACCATAGAGAGCCTACCCTGCTAACAGCTCAGCATTCTCAACAGGATTCACCTATGATCATCGAGCCCTTCAAAACCCGAAACAACGATAACGATCCGGATAAAGCATATGCCAAGCTGGAAGCTTGGTTAGACAAATTTATCCCTGTTTTTCTGGAATCACCGGAATATAAAAAACTGTCCAAAGCCAATCAGAAGTCTGGGGGCTCCTGGTTTCGGCTGTTTATGGATTACCAGCTGAATTACATTGGCGGAGATCTTTGTGATTGTGACGAGGAAGATGCTGCCGAGATTCTGCTTGAGCTTTTCCCCCGCAAGGTTATTAGTCCCGACTCCCAGGTAAAAATCATCATTCCCGAATTAATAGCGGTCTGGCAGTTCCTGCACAGAGAGCTGAACAGTGGCAAGAAGCCTCAGCTGGAATTTGCAGAAGATGTGATTAGTTTTCTTAAGAGTATCAAAGGGGACTATCTTTCTATCTTCAAAGGTGAGATGGATGACGATTTGTCTGATGAAGGTATGATCGATCAACTACTGGCGCAGCTCGAATCTGAAAAGGACGGGTATCCCTGGGTTGACGGGATGATTGCTGAGGTCGCTCAGAACCTCGACAACATTCAGCAATATCCAGAGCCACCGGAAAACTGGGCTATCCTCTGGGAAGAAAATTCCCTGGGGCAGTTCCTTGAGCACATCCTTACTGCTGACTTTGACGCTTCTTTTCCACACGCTTTTGACGCCATACAAGAGCTGCTCAGCTTTGCCTGTCAGTATCTCTTTATGAGAGTGCGGCAAAAAGATAAAGATGCTTCGGACTTCTGGCAGCAAACGGAAGGGAATATTATGAGAGCGGAGGAGTCTGGCGTTCTTGTTTCTGAGTCTATGCTGATTCTCATATCAGTTCTGTCACAATACCGGCAGTTTTTGTCAACTGAGTTTCGGAGTTTTATCGAGGACTGGCGTTTAGAAGAGTATGACACGGATACTTTCCCGGATGACTTTTCTCTCGAAGACTTGAACGACACCTTCCAGGCCCTGCTTAATGAAGTTCCTGATGAATTTGCTTTTGTCACTGTGATCAAGGAGCAGCTTGGTTTCATTCCTGATGACGTCATGAACACGCTTGTTCACGCATTACTCTCGCTGGGAGAACAAGCGGCAGACGCACTGATGCTTATGGTACTGGATCGTGATGAACAACGGGCCGTTGCCGTTGCCTCGGCAATCAGTGAGCATCCTGAAGTCATCGGTACCAAAACGCTCTCCCGCTTAATCCGTATTCGAAACTGGCTGGCAGCCCCCGTTCAAAAGCCAGTCGACAAACTGATCAGGGATGTTCGAAAGCTTGGTGTTGTGCCACAACCACCGGAAGCACAGGATATTCAGGAAGTGCATATGTCGGGTGTGGATGGTGCTGGCGCACAGGGCGTGATGCTATTGGTGAAAGAAGGCAGGTCATTCCGGCTTATCAGCTTTGTGCTGAAAGAAGCAATCGGTGTAATAGATGTCATGGTGACACCGCCTGAAACAAAAAACGAGCTGAAAAAATACCTCGCCCTTGCTAAAGAGCAGGAAGCCGGAATGGAAAAAGTATCCCTCGAACTGATTCAAACACAGCTTCCGGTATTTCTGGCCCTGAATCTGAAAAGCAAAATTGCCATCGATCACGAGCTGGTTCAGGCCATGGAATTGTTGAGTCTGGATGACTGGAACCCGGCATCTGCTGAAGTTGGCAATCTTTATGCCGATCTCATTCCACTCACTCCAACTACCGAAGATATTGAGCAGGCTCAGAAAAAATCTGGCAAATGGACGACTAGCGGCGTTGGTCAATCATGGTTTTCTGATGATGCAAGGCTTCAGAAAGTGATTGATAGTTCCCCTGTCCAGAGTCTCTGCACAACTATCTGTAACGAAGTTCTTGATTCAGATCGGCATTTATGGGGAGAACGCCTTGGTCGTATGGCGGTCTGGGCTCAGCACGCCATTAATAAGCGTCGGCAACAGCAAAGCCAGGATTATGCCGTTGCCAGCTGGTTGCTTGAGCATTCGCAGCTCCCCACTCATGAAATTGAGCTACTGAGAGCCATAGCCAAAAACTCTATTGATTACTGACGGAAATAAATTCTTTTTTCAGATGTACGACAGTTGGTAACGGTATCTGGCCGTGTAAGAAGTAGAAATCAACTGTCGTTTTCTCTGATGGATAGTCGAATAATCATTCAGCATCTAAAAGTCATCAACCGGCACATTTATTGATAGGGCGTCAGGTCGTTGCCATCGCGCTTCATCAAGTCGAGCAACTTCTTGTGAACAAACAGTTTTTCCTTGCCGGATTGAATTTCTCTGAGCACACCTATTGCGCAAAGCTGCTTGAGGTAGAGTGAAGCAGTTTGCCGCCTGGCAATGCCCCGTTCTGTCAGGTTGTTGATACGACAGTAAGGCTGCTCAAAAATAATTTGAATCAGCTCATGGCTGTATATTTTGGGTGCCTGTTGTTGAACCCAACGGGATGTCAGCTCCATCAGTGCCCGTATTCCGGCTATTTTTGCCCGGGTCCAGCAGGATGTATTTTCCACCGCCTGTAACATATATAAAACCCAAGGCTCCCAAGCTTGCTCCTGAGTAACCTGATTGAGCAGATGATAGTATTGAGCTTTGTTCCGGACAATGTAGTGACTCAAATAAAGAATGGGCAGTGTCAGTAGACCTTGCTCCAGCAGATAGAGAATATTCAGCACCCTTCCGGTGCGACCATTGCCATCAGTAAAGGGGTGAATCGCTTCAAACTGATAATGCGTTACCGCCAATTTTATTAGCGGATCAGTGTCGTCTTCTGCGTGAACGTACTGCTCCCAATTGGCCAGCAAGTCACGAATAACCGTTTCTCCTTCGGGTGGGGTATAAATAATGCTGCCCGTCAGGTCATTGGCCAGTTTAGTGCCCGGCACTCTGCGAATGTCCATCTCACAGCCTTTAATGATACTGCATATAGCCACCGCCATATTGGTAGATATTGGCCTTTGGGTCAGTTGCTGAACACCCGAAAAAAGCGCAGTCCGGTATCTCAGGGCTTCCTTGGTTGCCGGGTCTGCCAGGCTGTCCTCTTCGGCATACTGGAACAGCTTGTCGGTAGTTGTGACAACATTCTCTATTTCTGAACTGTCTTTTGCTTCCAGCAGTGGCAGCATATTGATCAGCAGTTCCTGATTCGGTAACAGCTCCCCGGCCTGCTTTAGCTCTGCCAGTGCAGATCGAGCCCTGATACAGGCTTTAAGAACCGGGACTGTCTCCAGATTTTGAGCAGCGGGCAATAGTGGAAGCTGGTTGTAGGGCTGATCGGGCTGCCATTCCATGTTCACAAACCGGTTAAAAATCGACACGTAATCAGCTTATGTCGATAGCATCGACATGTAAAGGAAACGTGTTTAAAAAAAATGGTTTTATCGACACGTTTTCAGATTTACCCTGGTTCCCACGCTTTTCAGCCCTGAGAGCCCTGCCGCGGGTTTGTCGCTTTTTAATCAAGGCAACAAAACTGCACATTAACAGTTAATGATATCCAGATGACAGCCATGAGTATTTATTTGAATTACAGTGTCGCAGTAAATTCAATGGATTCAGACAAGGGCCCCAGCAAATATCCAAGCAGCGTGCGTTTGCCTGCCAGAATATTTAATTCAACGGTCATACCCGGAATCAACTGATTATTTTCACCAAACCCTGAGCTTTCCGTTTCAATCATCGCTTTATAGTAATGCTTGGCCGTGACACTATCTAGGTAAGTGTCAGCGCTCACCTCCAGAACCTTGCCCTTTAGAGAACCATAAGTCGTGTAATCGTAAGCAGAAACCCGAACATTTACCGACTGACCGGGCCAGACTCTGGCTCTGTCATGTGGGGCCACCATGGCTTCGACCATCAGGGGAACGCCATCCGGGACTATCTCCGCCAATATCGAACCCGGTGACACGACCTCACCGATAGTATTGACATGCAGGGTGTGCAAGGTACCCGTCACCGGTGCCGCCACTTTTTTACGGATCTCCCGTTCACTGGAAGACCGAATCTGCGCCTGAATCTGAGCAATTTCTAATCGGACTTTGTTGTAATTGTGCTGTGCCTCTTCACGAAAATCCGTCATCAGTTTGGTTTTCTTTAAACGCAGCTCTGACAGATTGGCATTAATGACCGGAATCTGCTTCATTGACTGGTTGATTCTGGTCTCGATTTTCAGCAACACCATCTTTTTTTCCAGCTGATTATGAATCGAACCAGCACCCTCTCTGAGAAGCGTGGTCAATATATCCAACTGCTTCTGAGCGACTGCCCGCTCGTTTTTCATATCCTTAATGACCTGCTCAAGCTCAGATAACTGGGCTTCCTCTTTGCTAATCTGTTGCCGAACAATGGAGATTTGTTCGCTGAGCTTTCTGTCACGTTTTTTATACAACTCGTGTTCGTTAAGGTAGTGCTCGTTATTTCGAGCCGTTTTTTTACTGGCCGTGGTAAGTTCCTTACCCGTCATTTCCGCATACAATCGTTGCGCTTTTGCGGTCAGCCCTATGAGTCTCTGGTTCAAAATGCTGATATTTTCGGTCAGGGAAGGATTCATCACCGAAAACAATACCATGTCTTTGTGAATCCGTTGCCCTTCTGTCACGTGTAACTCGGTGAGAATACCGCCTTCGAGATGCTCAACCACACGGTTATTGCTGAAAGTAGTCACCCGGCCATGACTTTTGACAACCACGTCAATTTCGACAATGGCTGACCAAACCAGAAAACACAGAACGATAAAAGTGATGGTGAAAATGACGGAATAGCGGGAAATCGAACGAAACCGCATTCGGGTTAGCAGTGGCTTCAGCATTATTCGCTCTCCACCACCCTGATAACCACCTGGTTTCTTTGCTCTGTGCCGGATTCGTCAAGTCTGATCTTGATAAATTCAGCGGACATACCAGCATCAAGAAGAATTTTTCGAACTTGAGAGATTCGGTTGAAGGCAATTTCGTAAGAAACCGTTTTTGCCAGACTTCTGCTATTAAGCAAACTGATTACATGGATCGTTTTACCCTGAAAATCATCCAGATTTGCCTGAACCCAGTCTTGCAGCTCTTTGTTTGCGGCTTCAGAAAGCCTTGAATTGAAATCCTCGTACTTTATACGAATGAGTTTACTTTTTATCTCTGTGGATACCTGGCTCTGTAAATTGACACTCAGGGCTTCAGAAACGATTTCTTTCTCAATATCCGCTTCTACCGAAGCCTGCTGACCCGCTTCCAGCCCCTCGGTTGAACCGGCTGCCGCATGTTCAGCTTCAATGGATGATTGCGCAATATCAAAACCCACCTGAACACTCAGCGCAGAAACGACCATAACCAACACAACCACCAGGAAAACAAAGACCAGCAGAGTGGTCGACAGAGCATCCACAAATCCGGGCCATGGGTTGCTTTCAACTTTTTTAGCCATGGTGCTCCAGTAGCAGGTGTGCGGGAAGGATATTGTCTGATTATCTATCGCCTGTCTGATCTGTTTCTTAATAACCGTCAACCCAAAGCTGAATGCTAAAAGGAAGCATCCTTTGCAGTTTTCGTCTTGTGGGCCGAATAAGACTCTGAGACTCGTAGAGTCATTTTGAAAACGCGGGTAGGCGGCAAAAAAAAAACAGGACAGGCAGGATTAAATTTTATGAAACTAAAAAGTCTGCTTGGGGTGAGTTCATTACTGTTTCTCTCCCCGGTGAGTGCTTTATCGTTACCTGAAGCGGTTAACAAAGCACTGGAGATTAACCCGACCCTGAAGTCTCTGGAGTCTACGGTTGAGGTTGGAGAGGCGCAACTGGACAAGAGTTATGCCGACTACCACCCGAAGATTACCCTTCAATTGGAAAGTGGCAAGAGCAAGAATTCAGACAGTGCCTGGCAGCAAAAACGCAAATCATCCGTAACACTTAATCAGGTTGTGTACGACTTTGGCCGGATTTCCAACCAGATCAGTGCCAGAAAATACAAGCTGAATTCCTACCAGCAAGATCTTGATAACGGGCGTGAGCAGCTCGTCCTGCTGACCTCAAACACCTTCCTGGAGATACTGAAACTGGAGGAGGTGATCGGCTATATCAAAGAGAATATAGCCTTTTACGATCGTTTTTTGGGCATCCTTGAAACCCGAAATCAGACAGGTGCGTCCAGCAAATCTGATGTTCAGCGTCTGACCAGTCTGAGCCAGAATGCCCAGCTTGAGCTTATCCAGTATCAGACGGACCTGACGTTTGCCCGTAAGACCTTTAAAAGCCTGACGAACATTGAGCCTGAAAACCTGATAATTCCTTCGCTGGACGGACTGGTTATCAAGCAAACCCCAGAGCAACTGGTCGAATTTGCAACAACCCGGAGTTATCAGATCCAGTCTCTTAGAAAAAACATTGAGTTCGCCAAAGAAAATCGAGACAAAGCCCGTTCCGATCTTTATCCCAAATTTAACCTGAAAATTGAAACCAACAGGGAAAATTCTCTGGACACCAACGGGAAATGGTCAACCACACAGGCTGCCGGTATCACAATGAGTTATGACATCTGGGACGGCTTCAAGGCCCGAAGTAATGTTGATGAAAACAATGCCAAAGTGATGCGGGCTAATCATCAGTTACGAGAGGCTACACTGGCACTGGAAAAAGAGGCAGAGGAAGCTTACAGCGCGATGTTGAAGTTAAAAGATGAGAAGGCAGTCAATAAAGAGGCACTGGAAACCAACCGTGAAATTGTCGATCTCTACTACAAAGAATTTGAACTGGGCGAAAAGACCCTGCTGGACATCACTACAGCCCAGGGAGATTACCACAACAGTAGAGTCCAGAGTGCCGTGTTCCGGTTTGAGTATTACAAAAGCACACTGAAAATTCGTTATTACCTGAACGATGTCATCAATACTGTCCGGAGTCTGGCAGACGAATCGAAATGATGCTTCTGAAGAAAAGCGAGAGAACGACGGGCAACACGGACAAAACAGGATAATAAGGACATGTCTGAGCTGCATATTGCCGACCCGAAAAGAATAGTGAGCTTCATAAGGCGAATGCAGTTTGTCGTCGTAGCCAGCCTGATTCTGGTTTATTTTTCCAGGGATTTTTTTATCACGGCGCTTATGTCGAACCTGCCCCTGAACGGTACGATTTTATCGGTGTTCATAATCGGTTCGGTGCTCTGTTTCCTTTATGTGTTTCAACTCAAAGATGATGTTCTGGTGGTTGCCAAACTGGATGAGATCCTGTTTGAAAACAAAGACGATCTGGACGATAAGAGCGGCCAAAGAGACAAGAGCACGCAAGAGCAGGACGAACCCGTAGCTTTGAAGATGCACCTGATGGGGCCAACCGTCACCCTGCTCAAAAACAACGTGGCATCTCTGGGTGTTATCCGACTTTCGGCTCCTGCAACCCGGGCACTGATAGACTCCCTGCAAGACAGTATGAGCGAAAAGTCCGCCTTCATTCGCTACTTCACCGACCTACTGGTTTTTATCGGACTACTGGGTACTTTCCTCGGTCTGACCATTACCATTGGCTCGATTGGCGGCATCCTGTCTGATCTTGCGGGTGGGTTAGATGGGGGAGATATTATGGAAACCCTGATCAAGCTGATCAGGGGTCTGGAAGGACCTCTTGGCGGAATGAGTACCGCCTTTGGTTCTTCCCTTATGGGACTGAGTACTTCGTTGGTACTGGGTATTTTTCTGCTTAGCCTGGACAAGGCCGGCCATTACTTCACTTCTGCCATGGAAAACTGGCTGGCCGAGCACACAGTTGAGAGAAATTCTAGTACTGGAGCGGCTGCGACAACCGCCACTCCAGCCCCGGGCAACGGGCAACTGGAGCAGATTACCACCCAACTCGGCACCATCGCCAATACTCTGAAGAAAATCAGCATTCAGTCTGCAAATGACAGACAGTGGCAAAGCCTGATCGCTTTACTCAAGAATAACCACCTTGAGCTCAAGACTGAGACCTCTCAGCTGTCTGAATCCTTGCAGCGAGCTGAACAACATATTGAAACTTCTGCCGAGCTTCAGTCGAATCAGTTAGCACAGACGCAATTGCAACTACAGGAATCAGAAAAACTACGACAGTTGTTCACTACTCAGACCAATGCCAGTATAGAAGCACTGGGGGCCGTCCAGGAGAGCAAGCATCGGCTGGTTCAGATTGTCAACGCCCTGCTGGATGAGCAGAGAGCCCTGGGGCGCAGTCATGTGAAAACCACTGAGCAGGTCTCCGAGCTGAAGGCGTTCATCTCGCAGAAAAAAGACGCCTCTGCCACCGAACTTAAAGGCGTCTCTCAACAATTACAGGCACTTTCCGACAAGGTTCAGGAAGATAATCAGGACAGCCAAACCAGACAGTCACGAATGGAAAAGATGTTCATGTCCATGTCCATGGCAATTAAAGATGTAAGAGCCAGAATAAAAGGCAAGTGAGCAGTGAGAGCTCGCAGGCATATCATTCCTCTGGTCTGGAGTCTGGCCGCTTCGGCTGACGAGAGTCCGGATTTTATTTTCCCGGTAGCTTGTCGTTATGGTGTTGACTGCTTTATCCAGAACTATGTTGATCATGACCCCACTGCTGGCTTTAGCGACTATCATTGCCGTCAGCAAACCTATGACGGCCATTCTGGTACCGATATCAGGCTAGTCAACCTGCCTCAAATGGATAAGGGGGTTCCTGTGCTGGCAGCAGCCAATGGTAAGGTTGTCGCGACACGGGATGGCATTACAGACACTTATCTGGACCCGGCAAGACGTGAGGAAATAAAACAGATCGGTCTGGGTAATGCCGTTGTTATCGAGCATCGGGACGGCTGGCGCACAATTTATGGCCACCTGAAAAAAGGCAGCCTGACCATCAAAAAAGGTGACCGGGTTATCCAGGGGCAGCCACTGGGAGAAATCGGCCTGTCCGGATTAACCGAATTTCCCCATGTTCATTTTCAGGTGACGCATCACAACAAGACGATCGACCCGTTCATAGGAAAACCGGACAGAGGCAAATGTGGGGATAACCTCAACAGTCAATGGCTCGGGATCGCGGACAACAAGTTAACCTACTTCCCGGGTTGGCTGTTGGATCATGGTTTCAGTCACACCCCCCCGGACAACTACCGGGCGATTGAAACCGGGAGTTTTAACAACGGCTCGGGTGACAAAAACCCGCGCCTGTTTTTTTGGGTTCGGTTCATCGGGCTGTCAACGGGTGATCAGGCAACATTGAGTTTCGTAGCACCCAATGGCGAACTTATCAGGGAGTATACCTTCCCGAAGCTGAAATCAAGCAAGGCACAGCAATTTTATTACATCGGCATAAATAATCCGGCTATCCAACCGGATCAACCGGGTCGCTGGCAGGGAAAAGTCAGACTGAAACGCACCTTGCTCCCTCCCATTAAGAAGGCTTTTGATTATGCAGTCGGTGTTGATGATGTTGCTGGCCGTTGATAATTCAGCTCCTTCAGCACTCGACTGCGACTGTCGTCACCGATAATGCGACCTTCGGATATCACGATAATCCGGTCCACCAGTTGCAACAGGTTTTGCCGGTGCGTGATAAGAATCAGTGTCTGGTCGTCCTTCAGGATGCCCGGAAGACGCTGACAGAAAAGTGTTTCGTTGTAGTTGTCATAGGCACTGGTTGGTTCATCAAGGATCAGTAAACGACCCTGACGTACCAGCGCACGAGCCAGGCAAAGCGCCTGTCGTTGACCACCGGAGAGATTCTCGCCCCGTTCCATGATTTCATGGGCGTAGCCCCGGGAGCACTTCTGGACAAATCCATCCAGACAAGCCCCATAACAGGCTTCATCCAGCTTTTTAGTAGATGCTGCACGCTGTCCGAGCATCAGGTTACTTTTCAGTGTGCCGGCGAATACAGAGGGTTTCTGCGGTGCCACAGCATAATGGCTGCGGTAATGATCCAGGTTAAGATGCTGCAGATTGCGACCGTCAATCATAACGTTGCCTTCAGTCGGCTCCACCAGTCCCTGAATCATGCGGATGAGCGTACTCTTCCCGGAGCCGGAAGCACCGAGTATCGCCACCCGTTCCCCCGGCTCGATCTTCAGACTGATATTTTTCAAAATCTCTGGTTCTGTGGCTTTATATCGATAGGACACTTTATCGAATTCAATCAATCCTTTCAGGGTTGGAACATTGAGTTTATCGTTGAGGTCATCCTCTCCTGCCAGACCCAGCAGATCGTTAATCTCTTTTAACGCCTTGATGGAGAAGCTCAGGCGATTCACCGCCATGGCCAGACTCATCAACGGAGCAACAGCCCTGCTTCCAAGAATAATGCAGGCAAAAAGGGAGCCAGAAGAAAGGTTACCACTGTGTATCTGGAATACACCCACAATAAGCATACCGATGACCACACTCTGGCTGGCACTTGCCACCAGCGTGTTTAGCAAGACATTAGACTGTTTACTGGCCAGCGATGCCCAGGCAGAAAGGGTTACCAGACTTCGCCAGCGCGCCTGAGTCTTGCGTGTTGCACCGAGGGTTTTAATCGCTTCCAGCTCTGAGCTGACTTCATAGAGAAAAGCACTTTTGGCATTATTGGCCCGGGTCAGCTGGCTGGCACGATGTCGTGTACTTCGATAACTGTATATCGCAATCGGTATCAGGCAGGCCGCAATGCCGAGGGGAATGAGTGCCATGACGCCACTGATCAATCCTATGACCAGGGTAAACAGAATAAAAAATGGTGCATCCAGTAGTGATAATACTACCGTTCCGGACAGAAATTCCTTAACCCGGGCAAAATTTTCCACAGCATGGGTAATGCGGCCTGTGGAGTCCGGCAGTTCACTTTGTTTCAACTGAAGAAGACGCCCCATGATGAACTGTTCGCTGCGTTTTTCAATAATCCGGCAGGCGTCATCGACAAAATAAGTGCGAAGCCAGCGCAGGACAAAATCAAAGATAACCACTACCAGCATACCTATCCCCAGAACAAGGAGCGTATCAGTAGCAAAGGTTGGGATGAGTTTATCGAACACCATGTTGGTGAATAACGGCAGCGCCAGAGTCAGCAGATTGACCATCACGGTCGCCAGCAGTATCTGGACGTAGTGAGGTCGGAGTTCGTTCATCTGTGTGCGAAACCAGGCAGGCATCAATAACTTGCTGGCAGTGGCTTTTTCCTTTTGTTCACTGAAACAGAAAATCGTGCCGGTATAAACCGACGACAATCGCGACAAAGACAGCCATAACCCCAGAGGGTATTTTCGTGACGCCACAAAATACTCACCGTTGCGAATTTCGGTGATAGTCATGAATTTTTTTTTCTTTAACTGAATGATGCAGGGTAGGTCATCTTCCGTAATATCAATGAGTTCGCTGCGTTTTTTTATCATGTCCAGGCCACAGTAGGCAGCAGCCTGTTTAAGACGCCAATGGTCAAACTCCTGACCATCTCGTGTGAGTGCCTCTAAATCCTCACTGACAACATCGGCCCCCATGTAATGGCAAACGCTGAGGAAACAATCTTTGAGGTGAAATTTAAGCATGTGAGGCGCTCTTTTAGTTATCCTGGCGCCCTCTGAACCTACTGGCCTGAATCCATCAGAGGAAGTTGACTGTTATGGTATTGCCACTGTTGTCATTGTAAATGTGCTGACTGGCATCACTGGTATCACTGCTGGTCGAATCATTCACAGTAATACCATCACTGCTATCAACATCAATGGTCAGGCTGTTACTTCCGGAAAGTGCACCGACATCATTCATTGAGATAGTGATGTTATCGGCACTTCCTCCGTTGAAATCAATCTTTTCAACATTATCGATAAGGCTGGTGAAATTACCCAGATCCAAGGTGCCACCGTTATTGAGACTGAGCGTGTCGTTGTCAGCTCCACCATCTATCCGTGTGGCATTGTTTTGCAGGGCTGCCAGATCGATATTGAGAGTGTCGTCACCGGCTCCGCCAATAAGCTGGTCTGCTGCAAAACCCGTTAAGGTGTCGTTACCGCCATTACCTTCCAATACGTTAGCTATCGTGCTGGAGGCGGTGAGATTATCCCCACTGTTGGAGCCCAGCACTTTCTCAATATTGGTCAGGGTGTCGTTACTGCCGCCACCGTCGGTGGCCGTACCAGTGGTCAGGTTAACCGTGACGGCATTGGTTTCACTGCTGTAATCAACGGTGTCTTCATCTGCCCCGCCATCCAGTGAGTCGGCTCCGGCGCCCCCCTCCAGAATATCGTTGCCGGAGCCGGCATTGAGGGTATCGTTTCCGTTTCCGCCCCGGAGTGTGTCATTGCCGCTACCACTGTCCAGAATATTGTTTGCACTGTCTCCAATCAGGGTGTCGTTGCCATGGTTGGTGGTGACATTCTCAAAACCCTTGACCTTGTCAATACCGGTAGAAGTTCCGCCACCATAACTTTTGTTGACGGTGATGTAACCATCAGCATCTGCTGCGGCAGAGAGGTCGACGGTAATATCATCCGGTGTGTCACCTGGCCCGGTGACATTGCCCACCATATCCAGCGTATCGCCCGCCGCAGTGTTAGCACCGCCATCTAATTTATCGTTTCCGAAGCCACCGTGGATGATGTCATCGCCAGCGCCACCCGTAATGGTGTCATCGTCCTGATTACCATTAATGTTGTCGTTGCCGTCTCCCCCGTTAATGGTGTCAGCACCGGCACCACCAAAAATCGTATCGCTTCCGCCCCCCCCGTTGATGGTGTTGGCTGACGCATTACCATACAACTGGTCGCCCGATGCATTGTCGGAGCCAGTAATGTTTTCGATATCAATCAGCGTATCGTTTCCAAAGCCACCATCAATGGCATAGCCTCCTGACAAGTCAACAGTAACTGCTCCTGAATCCTGGCTGTAATCAACAGTGTCAATGTCATCACCGCCATCAAGCGTATCAGCACCAGCACCACCGCGAAGCGTATCATTACCAGCACCGCCATCAAGGTCGTTGTTGGCGCTGTTACCGTTGAGCGTATCATCCCCGCTACCACCAACAATATTTTCGATCTCACGAAGGGTGTCCGTGCCCGCAGAAGTGTTGGCTGTACCATCGTTGCCAGTTTCGGCCAGAGTCACAGTGAGACCGCCAGTATCCGCCGAGTAATCCACGGTGTCAGTATCTGCGCCACCATCCAGAATATCGTTGCCACCGCTGCCATGGAATGTATCGTTGCCACCCGCGCCACTGAGACTATTGCTGTTGCTGTCACCGGTCATGGTATCGATAAAAGCAGTACCAATAACATTTTCCACATTACGGACAGTATCGGTATTACCACCCTTGACCACCGAGCCATTAGATGCACCAGCCAGAGTGACGGTCACGCCACTGCTGTTGCTACTGTAGTCGATAGTATCCGTGCCGCTGCCACCATCCAGAATGTCGGTAC
This sequence comes from Endozoicomonas sp. 8E, assembly GCF_032883915.1. Taxonomy (NCBI): domain Bacteria; kingdom Pseudomonadati; phylum Pseudomonadota; class Gammaproteobacteria; order Oceanospirillales; family Endozoicomonadaceae; genus Endozoicomonas; species Endozoicomonas sp. 8E. Next base: position 7,178,254 of record NZ_CP120717.1, read on the forward strand.
CATTACTTGAGTGGATCGTGTCGTTCTGATCACCGGTGTTAATGGTATTGTCCTCATTATCACCCGTGATGGTATCGACGCCGTCTGTAGCAATAATATTTTCGATGTTGCGGAGAGTGTCTGTGTCAGTGCCATCATTGACGGTACCGTTAGCGCTGCCATTGAGCACAACCGTGATACCGGAACGAGCATGGCCACTGTAATCCGCGGTATCAGAACCTGTGCCACCATCCAGAGTGTCTGTCCCGGTACCACTTTCCAGAGTATCGTCGCCAGCCATACCATTGAGGGTATTATTGCCGCTGTCGCCGATCAGGGTATCGGCGTTGCCGGAGCCAGTGGCATTTTCAATATTTTTGAGTGTGTCAGTATCACTACCATGAACCGCAGTGCCGTTGGCAGAACCGTTGAGGGTGATGGTTAAACCACTACCAGAGTTGTTGAAATGGGATGTGTTGTAATCCACCGTGTCACTGTCGCCACCACCATCAAGAGTATCGTTACCATCACTGCCATAAATGGTGTCTGCGCCGGTACCCGCATTGATCGAATTGCTGACACTGCTGCCGGTCAGTGCGTCGTTTTGATTACTGCCAATAATATTTTCAATATTCTTCAGGGTATCGGTGCCCTGATCGATGCTACTACCTGTCTCACTGGTCAGATTAGCGGTCACACCGTTGGTAGCACCACTGTAATCAACCGTGTCACCCAGACTGCTGTGGGCTCCTCCCTCCAGCACATCATTACCGCCACCACCGATCAGTGTGTCATCGCCCGAGCTGCCATCGAGGGTATTATCGCCACTATCACCCGTCAGCGTATCGTCGGAGAAACTGCCGGTAATATTTTCGATCTCGTAAAGGTTATCGGTGCCATTGCCGGTGGCTATGCCAGTGCTCAGATTGACATTAACCGCACCTCCGTCAGCGTAACTGACCGTATCATTACCGGTACCCCCATATATCTGATCGTCACCGGCATTGCCTTCCAGCGTGTCCGCACCACTGTCACCATAAAGAGTATCGTTGCCAAAACCGCCTTTCAGAAGGTCAGCATCCCCCCCTCCACGCAAGATATTGGCCAGAGCATTGCCGGTAATATCATCGGCCTGGCCACCTCCGGTAACATCTTCAATCCCGGTGATGCTACTGTCGGATGAACCGTAACCATCCTGGGTGGCGTTACCGTTACCGAGGTTAAGGCTAATAGCGTGGGTTGCCATGCTCAGGTCAAGCAGGTCATTATCACCAATGCCACCATCAATAGTGTCATCGCCCTGACCACCGTTGATAGTGTCATTGTCGGCACCACCTTGCAGCGTATCGTTACCGGCACCACCGTCAATCCGGTCCTGACCCGCATTGCCTTGCAATACATTGGCGTCGCCGTTACCGGTGAGAATGTCGTCACCACTGCCTCCGACCACACTTTCAATACCGGACAGGGTGTCTGTCACCGCGCTGACAGTTGCCGTTTGTAAAACATTGGACAGATCTACGGTGACTGCCGAGCTCTCACTGGCATAGTCAACGGTATCATTGTCTCCGGCCTCTTCACCGCCATCCAGCGTATCGGCACCGGCACCGCCAGTCAGATAATCATTGCCGTCACCGCCTTCCAGATGGTCAGCACCATCTCCACCGGACAAGATATCATTATTGGCATTACCCACCAGGTGATTAGCATTGGCATCCCCTGTCAGGTTGTCAGAATGGGCACCACCACGGACATTTTCAATATTTACGAGAGTATCGCTGGAACCCTGGCCATCTTGGGCATTGGGGCCAACCAGATCGCTGAGATCAACGGTAACATCACCGATAGCGTCGCTGTAATCGGCCCAGTCCGCTGTGCCTGCACCACCGTCGAGACTGTCATTGCCGACTCCGCCAACCAGAGTGTCATCACCGGAACCCCCATTCAGCGTGTCGCCTTCTGCTCCTCCTCGCAGGGTATCGTCATTATCGCCGCCGTTAAGGGTATCAATGCCATCCCCTCCTTCAAGCACATCATCACCGGCATCGCCGTTGAGCTGGTCGGCACCGGCATCGCCATGTAATGTATCGTTATTGTTACCACCGTGGAGAATGTCGTCATTGGCGCCACCTGTCAGGGTATCGTCGTCATCTCCACCCTCCAGAGTATCATTACCGTCACCGCCAAAGAGCTGATCCTGACCGGCATCGCCACGCAATGTATCGTTGTCTGCCTCACCATAGAGGGTGTCATTTTCCGTACCCCCTTCCAGGGTATCTGCCCCGGCACCACCATAGAGCGTGTCCTGACCGGCATCTCCGTAGAGCAGGTCATCGCTGTCGTGGCCCTCCAGCCTGTCATTGCCACCACCGCCACGGAACTCATCGACGCCAGTGCTGCCGGTCAGCACATTGACATCAGCATTGCCCGTGACTTTACCGCCGTTCGCGCCCAGCGTAACATTCTCAACATTGGTAATACTGGAGTCGCTGGTACCATAACCATCGTTGGTTGCTGTACCTGCCTGAAGATCAATATCGACTGCTTGTGTTGCCCCGGTTAACAACAGGGTGTCGGTTCCTGCTCCACCGTTGATGGCGTCGTCACCGGCACCCCCGTCAAGCTCGTCATCACCATCTTCACCCCAGAGCGTGTCATTCTCGGTTCCACCTGAAAGATTATCCTGACCGGTGCCACCCTTGAGGAAATCTGCACCCTGACCCCCTGTCAGGATGTCGTTATCGGCATTACCCTCGATATCATCGTTATCTGCACCACCGTCAATGGTATCGTTGCCGTCACCGCCAACCAGCTCATCATCGCCACCGCCACCTGAGAGGGTGTCGTCGCCGCCACCCCCTTCAAACCGGTGGCTGTCAGCGTTGCCGGTCATGCTGTCGTTATTGGAGGTACCGATAATATTTTCAATATTAAGCAGCGTGTCCTGACCACCTTCACCGTCATTGCTCACCTGGTTACTGCCCAGGTTCATATCAACAGTGACCGCCCCCTTGCCGCTGTAATCGGCCGTATCACCATTGCTGGAATGACTGCCACCATCCAGAGTATCGTCACCGGTTCCACCATAAAGAGTGTCATCCCCGGCATCGCCATTCAGGCTGTCATTGCCAGCATCGCCGTAGAGGGTATCGTTGTCGTCACCACCACTGACAGTGTCACCATCAGCGCCACCGTGGAGAGTGTCCGTACCGGCACCGCCATTAATGGTATCAATACCACCATTACCATTGAGGGTATTGGCATTGTTATCACCGGTCAGTGTATCGCCATGAGCACTGCCGCTGATGTTCTCTATACCTTCCAGAGTATCGGTATCGGTGCCATCGTTAGCCGTTCCGTTACCGCTGGCAGTGAGCGTAGCCGTGACTGCGCTGCCATGGACACTGTAATCAACGGTATCGCCATTACTGCCGTGGCTTCCGCCCCTCAGGGTATCGGCACCGGCCTTGCCATAAAGGATGTCATCCCCGTCCTGACCATCCAGAATATTGACTTCAGCGGTACCCGTCAGGATGTCATCACCGGAACCACCCAGCACAGATTCAAAATTGGCAATGGTGTCAGTATCGGCCCCGTCCGTCACCGAAGATGAGCCCAGGTCAACCGTCAGGCCTGTGGTATTGTCAGAATAATCCAGGGTATCATTGTCGTTGGCGCTTTCACCGCCATCCAGGGTGTCACTGCCACTGCCACCGCTGATGGTGTCATCGCCTTCATCGCCGTTGAGGGTATCGTTTCCACCCATGCCTTCCAGTGTGTCATTACCTATTCCACCGTCATAACGGTTGTCTCCACTATCACCGATGATATGGTCATCACCCGCACCCAGCACCAGGTCTTCAATGCTGGTCAGGGTATCTACATTGCCACCACCGAGATCGACCTGAAAACTGTTTCCGCCTGCTGAGCGGTCAATGATCAGTGATCCGGCGAAGGCGCTGTAATCCACCCGGTCATTACCCAGCCCACCATCGAGAGTGTCAGCGCCGAAGCCACCTTCAAGAATGTCGTCACCGTCCTGCCCCAGCAACACGTCGTCGCCATCGCCACCGGTCAGGGTATCGGCGCCATCGCCACCTTCCAGTTGGTTCGCCTGATTATCACCCTCGATGGTATCAGCGTTGGCAGAGCCAATAATATTTTCAATGTCTGTGAGTGTGTCATTGGCACCATCACCATCGTCGGAAGCTTCGCCATTAAGCAGGTTCACACTGACAGCCCCGCCGGCATCGCTGTAATCGGCAGTATCAGTGCCAGCGTCGCCGATAAGCGTGTCTATCCCTCCCGCACCATAAAACGTATCGTTGCCACTACCGCCGGTGAGATGGTTACTTTCAGCATCCCCCCGAATCGAATCATTGTAAGCAGTGCCAACCACCCTTTCGATATCGATCACCGCATCACGATTGCCGTAGCCATCATCGGTGGCTTCTTCATTGGCCAGGTCAATGGTCAGGGCTCCGGTGGCACCGCTGTAGTCGGCAGTATCATTCAGGCTATTATCCGTTGTATCATCGCCGCCACGCAGGGTGTCTGCGCCGTCTCCACCGATCAGAATATCCGCACCATCACCACCATGAAGAATGTTGGCAAGGTCATTACCGGTTAACGTGTCATCATTACTGCTACCGGTAAGGTTTTCGATGCCTGCCAGAGTATCGGTGTCACCGGTGGCGGCATCAGTGGCGTTGCCGCTGCCAGCGCCACCATTGGTGAGTGTTGCTGTGACAGCACTGCCATGCCCTGTGTAATCTGCTGTATCTCCGGTACCCTGACCACCATCGAGGGTGTCATTGCCAGCACCACCTCGCAGAGTATCATCACCAGTACCACCAACAAGCTGATCAGCACCGCCACTGCCACTGAGGGTATCGTTACCAGCGTTGCCACGAATCGTATTGTCGGCATTATCGCCGGTCAGCGTATCGTCGTTACTGCCGCCGGAAAGGTTTTCGATATCGGAGAGGGTGTCCTGGCCGCTTTGGCCATCGTTGTTTTGTAACTGATCAAGAAGGTTGATGGTGACAGACTGAGCCTGGGCACTGTAATCTGCGGTATCAATTCCGGCACCACCCTGCAGGTTGTCATTACCTGAACCACCGATCAGCGTGTCGTCGTCATTACCGCCTATGAGGATGTCGTCAAGATCTCCCCCATCCAGGGTATCATTACCCTCCTGCCCTTCCAGGGTATCGGCACCTCCCAGTCCATTGAGGGTGTCGTTCTCATCTCCCCCCCAGAGAACATTACTGATGCCATCGCCGGTCAGCGTATCGGCATGGTCGCCGCCTATCAGGTTTTCAATGGACTGGAGAGTGTCCTGACCACCCAGAGTGTCATTGATCGGTGCGCCAGCAGACAGATCAATCGTCAGGCCGGATACAGCATCCCGATAATCAGCCGTATCAATGCCGCCGTTGCCATTAAGGGTGTCGTTGCCAGAGCCACCGGAGAGCGTATCATCACCTGCCCCCCCATCAAGCGTATTGTTGGCAGAATCACCGGTCAGAGTGTCATTACCGGAGCCACTGACGATATTCTCAACATCAAAAAGACTGTCCCGATCACCATGACCATCATCATTATTGGTATTGTCTGCCAGATTAATCAGGACGTTATTGGTCTGGTAGCTGTAGTCGGCGGTATCCGTGCCACCACCGCCTCTCAGCGTATCATTGCCAGCCTCACCCACCAGCCGGTCATCACCATCGCTACCATCCAGTTCATTAACTTCGCTGCTTCCGGTAATGGTATCGTTATTGTCAGTTCCGACGATATTTTCAATATTAAGCAGAGTATCAGTATCTGAACTGCCACCACTAAAAGTGGCAGACCCCGAACCTGAGCCATCATCAAGATCAACCGTCAGCTCAACGCCCGATAACGAGCTGTAATCCACCGTATCAGCACCCAAGCCACCATCGATGGTATCGCTGCCCGCACCTTCGTAGAAGGTATCCGCTCCGTCATCACCAAACAGCTGGTCATTGCCAGCATTGCCCGTAATACTGTCATCACCCGCTCCACCTTCAATGCGGTTGACGTCGCCATCGCCGATGAGAGTGTCACTGTGATTACCGGACAAGATATTTTCGATATTATTGAACGTGTCTGTGAGAACACCTTGCTCTTTGGCCCGGTTTGTGGAGAGATCCACTTCAACAGCTGCGGAGGCATCGGTGTAATCCACTGTGTCAGTGCCCGAACCACCATCCAGCAAGTCGGTTCCTGCACCGCCTTGCAGGATGTCATCCTGATTGCCACCATAGAGCTGGTCATCACCATCGGCCCCACTGAGGGTATCGGTTCCGTCATTGCCGTAAAATTCATTGTTTTGACTATCGCCCGCAGCGACATCATTACCTGCACCAAGCTGGATAATCTCGATGTTGCTCAGGGTATCGCTACCCCCTTGACCATCATCGTTAATAGCCTGGTTAGCCAGATCAATAACAATGGCCTGGGCATTGGTATTTGCGGAATAATCAACGGTGTCGGTATCATCACCGCCATCAAGGGTGTCATCGCCGGCAGCACCGGTCAGCGTATCGTTGCCCGAACCACCGGACAGCTGGTTGTCTGCGCTACTCCCTGTGAGGGTATCCGCAGCATCGGAACCAATGATGTTCTCAATATTACGAAGTGTATCTGTGTCAGATCCGGATACAGCCGAGCCGTCCCCTCCCAGAACAAGCGATGCGTCAACGGACTGACCTGCTCCCAGATTGCTGTAATCCACAGTATCAATATCATCGCCGCCATCAATGATGTCACTGCCGCCCCCTTCAATAAACACGTCATTACCGGTTCCGCCTTCGAGAGAATCGGCACCATCGCCACCGGTCAGAGTATCGTTGCCGGCATTCCCCCTGAGGGTATTGGCATCCGCTGTCCCGGTCAGCGTATCGTCACCGGCACCGGTACTGACCGCTTCAAAATTGCTGATGGTATCGACATTGTTCGAGCCGGCATTAACTGTCGAATTGTTCAGGTCTACGGTGAGGTTATTGGTGTGGTCAGTGTAATCCAGAGTATCAAAATCAGCGCCACCATCCAGATCATCGTTTCCGGCACCACCGCTGATTGTGTCATTGTCATCATCGCCACGAATGGTGTCGCTACCGTCACCGCCGAAAATGGTGTCGTTCTGGTTACCACCATAGAGCGTATCATCTGCACCTTCACCGTGAATTGTGTCGATGCCATCCAGCCCCTCTATGACGTTAGCTGCACTGTCTCCGGTCAGGGTGTCATCATGATTGCTGCCCTTGATGTCCTCAATACCATTCAGAGTGTCATTACCATTGGCACCCGATGCGCTGCCAATGGTGAGGTTAACGGTGACGCCAGCCGTGGCATCATCATAATCCGCCCGGTCGGTAGTGCCAGCATCGTCGCCACCAATCAGCACATCATCACCCAGGCCGCCCTTGAGAACATCGTTTCCTTCACGACCTTCCAGCCGGTTATTCAGGTTATCACCCGTCAGCGTGTCGCCGAGGGTGCCGCCAATCAGGTTCTCAATACTGTCCAAAGTATCCTGACCACCGTCGCCATCGCTGGAGACCTGATTATTTAACAGAATGGCAGTGACAACACCGCTAACACCACTGTAATCAGCAGTATCGCTCCCGGTGCCCCCTTTCAGCGTGTCGTTACCGCTATCACCACGCAGGGTATCGTCGTTATCACCGCCTTCGAGCGTATCAGCTCCCCCGCCGCCAGACAGGATGTCGCTGCCATCCAGCCCGCTCAGAGTGTTATTCTGGTTATCTCCCGTCAGTGTGTCGTTATTCAGGCTGCCTGTAACATTCTCAATGCTGTCAAGGGTATCGCTGGAAGAATCACCGTCGTCAGAGGTCTGGTTCGAGGCGGCGGAGAGATCTACTGTCACTCCGGACTGGGCATCGCTGTAATCCGCCGTATCGGTACCTGTACCACCTATGAGGTTATCAATACCGGCACCACCACTGAGGGTGTCGTTATCCGACCCCCCTTCCAGAATATCGTTGCCACCCATACCCTTGAGCGTGTCATCACCGGCACCGCCTTCGAGCTTGTTAGCCTCAGCGTCACCGGTCAGGGAATCACCACTGGTGCTGCCGATCAGGTTCTCAATATCAATCAAGGCATCAGAACTGCCGTCACCGTCATCAGTAGCCTGCAAGTTGGACAGGTCAGCTACCACCGCAGCGGCAGCGCCACTGTAATCCACTGTATCCACATCAGAACCGCCACTGCCGACCAGCCGATCCTGACCGCCACCGCCTACCAGAATGTCATCGCCGCCGCCTCCGGTCAGCACATTGTCTCCGGCATCACCCGTGAGCGTATCGTCGGCACTGCCGCCGGTGACGTTCTCTATGTCCACCAGGGTGTCCTGAGCACCGCTACCGTCATCGTTCTGAGATTGGTTCTGAAGGTTGATGGTCACTGCCGTATTGCGGGCGCTGTAATCTGCCGTATCCCCTGCCGATTCACCACCACTGCCACCATCGAGAGTATCGGCACCATCGCCACCGACCAGGGTGTCATCACCACTTTCACCATAGAGCCGGTCAGCACCGCCATTGCCGGTCAGGGTATCGTCGGACTGACCGCCATAAAAATCATTGTCGTTGTTATCGCCAGTCAAGGTATCAGTGTGATTACTACCACGCAGATTTTCAATGCTGATCAGTGTGTCCGTGGCGTCGCCACTCACCGCCGCCTGAGGAGTGCCGGAAGAAAGATCGGCATTGACAGAACCAATAGCCGTGCTGTAGTCCGCCGTGTCCGTCTCGGTGCCACCATCAAGGGTGTCGCTGCCAAGGCCGCCAGTCAGGGTGTCATTGCCGCTGCCCCCCTGAAGGTGATCATTACCGCTATTGCCGTTGATGGTATCGTTACCACTCCCGCCATCTATGAGGTTGTCGTGAATATCGCCGGTCAGGGTATCACCCAGCGCACTGCCCGTGATGTTTTCAATATCGATAAGGGTGTCAGTGTCGGCTGTCCCATCGGTGGCGTTGCCGCTGTCCAGATCAACCGTTACCGCACGACTATGACTGCTGTAGTCAACCGTATCACCGTTCGTTTCGCCGTTGGCACCGCCATTGAGAGTATCACTACCACTGCCACCTTCCAGAATGTCATCACCATCGTTACCGAACAGCTGGTCAGCACCGTCATTGCCACTCAGGGTATCGTTGCCATCATTGCCCTGCAGGATATTGACACCAGCGTCACCCGTCAGCGTATCGTCGTGATCGCTGCCATTGATATTCTCGATGCTGATCAGGGTATCGGTGTCGCTGCCAATGGTGACGGTATCGACATTACCGGATATATCGGCCACCACACCGGCAGACATCAGACTGTAATCCACCGTATCATTACCGCTGCCGCCATCGAGGCTGTCACTACCGACGCCACCATCAAGGGTATCGTTGCCACCACCGCCTTCCAGAGTGTCATCGCCCGCATCACCATAGAGCGCGTCGGCATCATTTTCCCCCTGAAGGGTATCGTCGCCATCGCCACCATGCAGCGTATCGTCACCACTGCCACCCTGGAGCAGGTTGACCTGAGTGTCACCGGTAATATTGTCAGCACTGGCACTGCCGACAATATTTTCGATGCTATCCAGAGTATCCGTAGCCCCTGAACCGTCGGTGGCATTGGGTGTGGCGTCAGCAAGATTGACGGTAATACCGCTGGCATCATTGCTGTAAACGGCGGTATCTGTGCCAGCACCGCCTCGCAACTGGTCGGCACCTATGCCGCCTTCAAGGCGGTCTGCATCGTCACCGCCTTCCAGGATATCGTCACCCTCGCCACCGACCAGGGTATCCTCGCCCGCTTCTCCCCTGAGGGTGTCAGCATCCAGCCCCCCATCCAATGTGTCGTTGTCGGCACCACCGGCCAGTATATCCTCTCCCCGTCCTCCCATCAGGGTGTCATCACCGCCATTGCCCAGCAAAGTATTGGCATCGTCATCGCCAGTGAGCGTATCGGCAAACTGGCTACCGGTGATATTTTCAATGCTGATCAGGGTATCCGTGGCATCACCATCGACAATGGCCGTATCGTTTGCGCCAGACAGGTCTGCCGTAACAAATCCCGATGCATCGGTGTAATCCGCTGTATCGCCGTCGCTACCCTCAGTTCCGCCATCCAGCGTATCTGCACCGGCACCACCGGCCAGAGTATCATCGCCAAGGCCGCCAGCCAGGGTATTAGCATTGGCATCACCGGTCAGGGTGTCTTTAAAGTCACTGCCGGTGACATTTTCAATATTAGTGACGCTATCAGTAGCACCACTGCCATCGGTGGCCTGGCCAGCAGAGAGATCGACCACCACACCCATACCGTCACTGTTGGTGTCCTGATCAGAGGCGTAACTGAGCGTGTCCACACCCGTGCCACCGTCGATGGTGTCAACTCCCTCTCCTCCTACCAGCGTATCGGAGCCGTCACCGCCTTCAAGGGAATCATCACCCTGTCCGCCTTTCAGACTGTCGTCACCGTCGCCACCCTGCAGCCTGTTGGCAGCCGTGTCACCTGTCAGCACATCATTACCGTCGCTGCCGGTAACATTCTCTATCCCGATCAGGTCATCCTGACCACCACCATCACCGTCATCCGTCGCCTTGCCGATAGACAAATCGACAGTGACTGCACTGGCCGCCAGCGAGTAATCGGCGGTATCGCCCACCGCCGTATTGGCACCACCTTCCAGACGGTCATTGCCTGCCCGTCCTGTCAGGGTGTCATCCCCTGCTTCCCCATAAAGCTTATTGGCGTTAGCGTCGCCGATGATCACATCGTCGTGGCTGCTACCCCGAATATTCTCGATATCATGGAAGGTATCCTGGCCACCATCACCATCGTCTGTCGCTGTACCGGCTGTCAGGCTGGCAGTAACGGCTGCTGCCGCACCGGTGTAATCAACGGTGTTCTCACCACTGCCACCCTGGAAGATATCATTGCCGCCCCCACCCGCAAGGGTGTCGTTGCCCAGACCACCAGACAGCTCATTGTCATCGTTATTCCCGGTCAGGCTATCGTCATGATCACTGCCAATAACTTTTTCAATGCCGCTCAATGTATCAGTGGCACCAAAACCATCAGACGCAGTGCCAAGGTCCAGGTTCACGGTGACAGCCTGGTTACTGGTACTGTAATCCACCGTGTCAATACCATCACCGCCGGCCAGCTCATCATCATCACGGCCACCCACCAGCAGGTCGTCACCATCCCCGCCAGTCAGGACATTGGCATTATCATCACCGGTCAGGGTGTCATTGTTGGAGCCGCCGGTCACATTTTCGATGTCGTTCAGGATATCGGTAATGAACCCGCCTTCAGTCACCTTGTTACTCGCCTGTGACAGATCAACCGTGACAATGCTGGTGTTGTCACTGTAATCCGCCGTGTCACTGCCCGCCCCGCCATTGAGGGTATCCGCCCCGGCCCCACCCACCAGGATATCGTTGTCATTACCACCATTGAGGGTGTCATCACCGCCATTACCGAGCAATGTATCTGCACCGGCATTACCAGTAAGCACGTTGTCTACAGCATCACCGGTCAGACTGTCATCGCTGTTGGTCCCGGTTATATTTTCAATGTTCCGCAGAACATCCTGGCCACCCTCGCTGTCAGTGGCCAGACCAGTAACCAGACTGGCGGTGACACCGCTGCTGCCATCACTGAAGTCAACCGTGTCGCCGGCTGCACCATGACTGCCACCATCCAGAATGTCGTTGCCCGCTCCGCCGGTCAGAACGTCGTCACCGGCTCCGCCAGAGAGTTCGTTGCCCTGGGAGGAGCTGTCAGTTCCGGTCAGGGTGTCGTCACCACTGCCGCCGATCAGGTTCTCGACATTGCTGTAGGCTTCACTACCACCGCTACCGTCGTTACCGAGGCCAGTCCGAAGGTTGGCGGTGACGCCAACGGAGACTCCGGCATAAGTGACCGTATCCACGTCCGCACCACCATCGAAATTATCCGCCCCGGTACCGCCAGAAAGCGTGTCATTGCCGTCATCACCCTGTAGCGTATCGGCACCTGCACCGCCACTGAGAATGTCATCGCCGCCATTGCCTGACAGAACATTATCACTGCTGTTACCGGTCAGCGTATCGCCATAACTGCTGCTACCTGTTATGTTTTCGATGTTGCGCAGGGTATCCGTTTCCGTTCCGCCGGCATCCGTTGCCTGGCCATCGCCAGCATCTGCAAGCGTTGCGATAACCGAACGACCGTAGTCGTAAAAAGTCACGGTATCAGCGCCGCTTTCTCCATCAAGAACGTCATCACCGGCTCCGCCGAAGAGCAGGTCGTCACCATCCCCCCCGCTCAGGATATTGGCGTCTGAAGAACCCCGGATATCATCATTGTGATCACTGCCAGTGACGTTCTCGATGGCGATCAGGGTATCTGTACCGCTATCCCCGTCATCCAGAGCCCGGCCAGAAGCCAAATCAACACTGATGCTATTGCCGGCACTGCTGTAATTCGCCTGGTCACCGGTCCCAATCCCACCATCAAGAACGTCATCACCGGCACCACCGGCAAGGATATCATCGCCTCCTTCACCTTTAAGCTCATTGTCCCCAGCATCACCACTGATATTATCCTGAGCATTACTGCCCGTTATATTCTCAATGCCATACAACTGATCGCTGCCACCGTCGCCATCATCACTGGCTGAATTGGCAGAGAGATCAACAATGACCCCTGCCGCTGCCAGTGAATAGCTGACGGTATCAGTGTCCTGACTGCCGGGGTTAACTCCCGCAGCTTCTGTCTCTCCATAGAAAGTGTCATTACCGGCACCACCACGCAGCAGGTCGTCACCGGCATTGCCGCTGAGCAAGTTGTTATCGCTATTGCCCACCAGCCTGTCGTTGTTGCTGCCACCAGTGACATTCTCAATATCAATCAGGGTATCGGTGCCAGCATCAATGCCGTTGGTATTGGTTAATGAGCCATCCAGAGCAACAGTAACAATACCGGTGCTGGCGGAATAGTCAGCGGTATCACTCCCGGTGCCACCGTCCAGTGTGTTGCTGCCTCCCCTGCCAGTGAGCACATCGTCCCCGGCGCCGCCCGACAGCTGGTTATCGGAACCGTCCCCTAGCAGGCGGTCATCACCGCTGCCGCCAGTGATATTTTCAATACCAACCAATGTGTCAGTGCCACTGAGCGTGCTGCTGGCAATACCGGCATCCAGATCCGCATTCAGATCGGTTGAGTCGGCACTGTAATCGGCTGTATCACCATTCGCAGTCTGAATACCACCATTCAGAGTGTCATTGCCGCTGCCGCCGGTCAGCCGGTCGTCACCGTCCCCTCCCAGCAAGGTGTCTTGGCCCCCGCCACCATTGAGAACATCGTCACCGGCATTGCCAGTCAGCGTATTAGCATCAATGTTGCCAGTCAGCTGGTCATCACTGGAGCCGCCTATGACATTTTCAATGCCTGAAATAGTGTCCTGACTGCCAGTACCATCGTCAGCCACCACCCCGCTGGCCAGATTAACCTGAATGCCAATGGCAGCAGCACTGTAATCAACCGTATCGCCATGGGTTTCATTGTCATCCCCACCGATCAACTGATCTGCTCCGGAGCCACCAATCAGTCTGTCATCGCCATCACCGCCGTCGAGTATATCTGCACCCGCGCCACCCGACAGTTGATCGTCACCGGCATTGCCCCGAAGCACATTACTTTCATTACTCGTACCGGCGCTAATAACATCATCACCAGTGCCTCCCAGCACATTCTCAATACTGGTCAGGGTATCGGTGTTATTGAAACCATCGTTGCTGGCCGTATCATTTTCCAGGTCAACAACAATATTGCCGGTTACTGTGGTATAGTCAGCCGTATCGCTCTCCGAACCACTGCCACCATCGAAGATATCGCTGCCATTTCCGCCCACGAAGGTATCGTTACCGTCGCCACCCTGCAGGTGGTTATTCAGCTCATCGCCGATCAGAACATCATTTCCCGCAGAGCCTGTGATATTTTCAATGTTTTTCAGGGCATCGGTTCCGCCGTCACCGTCGATAGCAGCATTGGCACCAATGCCGTATGAAGCCGTGTGATCTGTGCCGGAAAGGTTCACTGTCACCGCTGACGAAGCTTCACTGTAATCGACCCAGTCACCCGTCTGGCCATTAAGACCACCATCCAGCGTATCATTCCCCCCCCGGCCCATCAGCGTATCGTCACCACTGCCGCCGCTGAGGGTATTTTCAGTTGAAGTTCCTTTCAAAAAATCGTTTCCGGAGCCACCGGAAACGTTCTCAATGGAAATCAACGTGTCCTGTCCCGAACCTGTTACGACGGGGTTCAGGGTATCATCCAGATCTACGGTAACGCCGCTGGTCTCGTTGCCATAACTGACGGTATCACTACCGGCACCACCATCCAGCCTGTTGGTACCCCCACCACCGCCCAGGGTATCATCCCCGTCCAGACCGAATATTTCATTATCGCCGGTATCACCGAGCAGTGTGTCGCCCTGCCCCGTCAGATTGGTACCTTCAATGTTTTCAATAGATTGAATGGTATCTGTGCCACCCAGGCCATCATCAGAAATACGGCCATCGCCGAGGTCAACACTGACGGCACTGGAAAGAGCTGCAAAACTGACCGTATCGACGCCATCGCCACCTCGAAGATCATCGTTTCCGGAACCGCCATCCAGAACATCGTTCCCGTCACCGCCTTCAAGAATGTCATTACCGGCGCCCCCGATCAGCGTGTCATCATCAGCACCGCCCTGAAGGGTATCCCGACCATTCCCTCCATCAAGCCTGTCAAGGCCACGGCCACTACTCAGCACATTATCGAGATCATTCCCCGTGAGAGTATCATTACCATGGTCCGTGGTGACGTTCTCAAACCCAATGATGGTATCAACACCAGTGAACAGGCCGCTTCCATAACTCTTGTTGACCGTGACGGAGCCCGTTCCATCCGGTGAGGTGCTCAAGTCAACCGTGATATCATCCGGTGTATCGAAAAGACTGGTTACCGTCCCCACCATATCCAGCGTATCAATGCCTTCACCACCATTGAGGGTATCGTTACCAAAACCGCCATGGATGATGTCATCATTGGCACCACCATCAATAACATCGTCACCCTGATTACCGTTTATGTAGTCGTTACCGTTACCGCCATTGATGGTGTCTGTCCCGTCACCGCCAGAGATAGTGTCATCGCCATCCATTCCGTTAAGAACGTTTGCCCCAAAATCACCAAAAATCTGGTCATCCCCGGAACTCCCGGTAATGTTCTCAATATTGGTCAGGGTATCTGTATCACCGCTGCCGTCGGTGGCGGTCGACCCTGTCAGATTAACCGTGACGGAACCGGTTTCATCACTGTAATCCACCGTATCCGAACCTGCGCCACCGTCCAGGCTGTCTGCGCCGGCGCCACCTTTCAGAATATCGGTACTCGCACCGCCCGATAGAGTGTCATCATCGGCACCACCGTCCAATACGTCACTTCCAGCACCGCCGTAGAGAGTATCTGTGCCGGCACCACCAGCCAGAAAGTCATCGCCACTCAAACCGCTAATAACGTCATCGCCGGCAAGGCCGGTAAGCGTATTATCACCATTGTTGTCGGCGTCAATGTATTCGCTACCGGTGATGGTATCGTCATGGATTGTGCCGATGACGTTCTCAAAATTGCTAATGGCATCAGAAGTGCCATAACCGTCATCAGTCACCGACCCGGAGCCCAAGTCTACTTTGACACCACTTTCAGGCCCTATCGTATTAGCGCCATATTCATAGCTGAACTGGATAGTGTCAGAACCCGCCCCGCCATCGAGCTGATCATCACCCATACCGCCGGAAACGAAATCATCACCACCCGCCGCATCAACAATGTCATCACCAACGCCTGCGTGAATAATGTCATCATTGTCGCCTGTTGTTATATTGTCGCTGGTTGGGCTGGTATCCAGTACCAGGGGGGAAAGTTCCGATGAGGAAAGAGTGAGTTCACCCGGATCGGAGGCATCTCGACGGATAACAGGGATGACGTATTCATTTTCTGAACCGTCTTTGAGAACCAGCTTAAAGGAAAGGTCCACCACCTGACTGTCAGTTTCAGTAGGGTAGGTCAGAATAAAATTGGTCAGACTCGGCAGCAGCCAGCTTCCGTCACCCTCATTCGCGCCACCGGCAACACCCCAGCCATCGGGCATATTTTCAACATAAATAGCTGCAATATCATTAATATTTGCATCATTCTGCAGAACCAGATTCTTACTGTTTAATGAGTCAGTAAAAAGTAAGGGATCTTCACCGTAAATTTCCAGGCCACTGTTGTAATTGAGCTGAACATCAGAGTCTCCGTCCAGACTACTTCCAAAGCGCTCAACCTCAAGATGCTGTTCGGGATCGCTTTGGGTAATCGAAGAGTTATTACCGCCACCACCAATAATGAGTTGACCTGCGGAGCTTGAGCCAACATTAGTCACCGAAACCGAGAATGTCAGATTACTGGTACCTTCCGTTGTTGAAGTCGCTTCTGTTGGAGTAACTTCTTCAACCGGAGGCGAAGATGACGAGCTGGTGCTGGTTGCCTGGGCTGTGTCGGTAAAATCATCATCCCGGGGTTCTACCTCTTCTACAGGCTTTTTCTTAAACGCCTCATCATTCTTTTTTATTTCCTTGCTGGCTTTTGATTGAGTCTTTGAATCAGTCGTTTCACTGTATGATGTTTCTTCCGTTTCCTTGCCCGATGGCGTTTCTTCCTCTTCAGAATCACTCTCCTGACCCTTCAGAGTAGAAACAGGTACATCTTCCGATTCAACAAAACTGGATTTAGCAATGAATTCATCACCACTAATCACAGAGCCATCGGCGAATTTGAATTGAAGTGTTTGCTCTGTTGCAGCCATTACACCCGCAAGTAACAGGGTGATTTCAACACCATCCGGAAAAACAAGAACAAAGTCAGGCCCCCTGACTTCCAGTTTTACGTCATCGGAATTAAAATCTAAGAGATACTGGGTGTCAGCTGACACTGATTTGACGACTGATTTTGATGGTTTTTCAAATCGAACTTTTTCAAGATTTGTGGTGACGTCTGAACTTAATTCTGACTCACTAGAGGTCTGCGACTGCTGCTCACTACTGGCACTGCTATCATCAGCCATGATTGCACCCCTGTGTAATGATCTTAAAAATTATAAATCTTGATGAATATTTATCTTCACAAACAAACAAGCGATCTATCTAAAATACAATCCCTATTAAGTAGGTATAGATAGCTAACTTTATTAATTCAAAAAATAAAAGACAGTCTATTTAACAAATACTTTGAACAGTTTTTTTGACGACTTAACATTGATGTGCCGAGGCTTGTGGCAAGGGTTCGGATGTAATCTCAAATCCGGCATCTCTCCGAGTTGCCTGAAAGCGCCCTGATCACCCAACCCTCTGGTACCACTGAGTAAAAATCGTCCGAAGTATTGACTCTCTTACGTTGCCATTTAGGAGCAGGTGCAGCGGACTAAAAAAACGACATGGAAGAAGATGCACTATTGTGCATGCAATTCTCCGATTTGTAGAATCCAGTACGATACCCTTGTTCTTTTTTATTAACAGGAGTAATAAAAGAATTAAACAAAACACCAAGTGACCAATCGGATTTATAGGCAATACTGGAAGCCGTCTTAATAGGAATATTTCTGGTGTCTAACCTATACCCAAATGTTAACAAGTCCTTCTCATAGGCTGCATCGAAACAATAATGCCACAGGAAAGGATTGACCGGATAAGGAGTTTTCCCACTCTTCAGGTCATTCCAGGCACTATCGCAAAACGTCTTACCCTTCTCATCCAGACTGGCAATGGAAAAGTCCTTGCTAATACCCAACTCTGCTGCTGTATAGTAAAATCCTGCAGTAGCAAGAAAACTGTGCGTATTTCGGGGAGGGTGAAATCCAATATAGTTGTTGATTTCTTGTACTCTTGTAATCAACGGCTTAACTTTCGCAGTGCAGGTAATAAAATCACCAGTTCCGTTTCTGCCATCTGGCAAAGGGTAGCCTATAGGGAAACATGACGCCCGGTTCAAATATTGGCTTATTGCCTGATCCAGCCCTAAACCCAAAAAACTTTCTGAATTAAGCTTGTAAGTATTGTCGTTTATCTTAACGGTGAAATCCTCATCCTTATCTACCTCATAAGCAATCTGTGTAGAAGCACCGCCCAGGTCAAGAACACCTACTGTGTCTCCCTGTAGTTTTATGCGCGAGTTGTCATGATTCAGCGCCAGCCAGGCATACAGTCCCTCTTTCCTGCCTGTTATTGTCTCCACTTCAATAGTGGCTGAAGGAAAGTTATCTTTTAACCATTTTTCAACTTCATCATTCAGAGCTGCTCTTTTCTGCGGACTGATTACCCGCATTCCGGCGGTTGAATAAAAGTAAATATTATTAATATTTCCTTTGCTGACTGAACCAAATAGCCTCTGAAGATACCCACTCACACTGTCTACACTTTCTTCCTGAACACCGCCTTTCATTTTGCTTGACGTTTTTTTCTTGATAACAGGAATTCCGTTGGCAGGGTCTGGGGAATGTTCATAGATATAGAGCCTTGAACCGGTACTGCCCGCATTGATTACTGCAGTTATCTTTTCCGGATCCAAGCCATAAACTGCCGTTACTACTGAGCACAAAATTGCAAAAATACTGGCTAACTTACCTGACGACATTATGTTCACACCCTGTTTTTCGGGGTTGAAACACCCGCCATTGAAACCTGATAAAGCGCTCGTTTTTGTGAGCCTCAAGGCAGAGTGGGCTCTAAATACCTGATATCCCAGACTACAGGGCATCAAAATTAATTAACCAAGCGAAGAGTCAAGCAATGACGGAATAAAAACTGAATAATATTGACTCAGTGATAGTAGCAGAACTTCAGGAGTGTGAAGGTTTTGTATTTTAATCTTGTGCCTCGTCAGTAACAATGCTTCGGACAGTCTTTACTCATTGATATCAAGAAGTTGGGCGCTCATGGCACTTTCAGACAACTCAGTGGGACACCTGAATTGCCATTAAATTCGTGCCCTTCTGGCACACGCCCTGGTATATCAATGTTAAGTCCTCAAAAACTGTCCAAAGTATTTTTTAACAGAACACGGTCGATAATTAATAGAGTTTAAATTAAAAATTCTCAATAAATTAGAACGCATATATAAATGAACAATAAACCACCTTCATGGGGAGAGCCTGCCCCCTGGTTCCACGCTCACACAACCAACAACCCTCAATTTGCATTTTCCAGTCTCGGCGGACGTTTTGTCGGACTGGCCTTTCTCGGTGACTGCTCAGCAAAACCGGTCATCAAGTTTCTGGAAGCAGTCAATCAATCAAATTTAATCACTCGTGATGACAAAAGCGTCCGTTTCGCAGTCACGCTGAATCAAAGAGACCTGCACGACCCACAGACACTGAAAGCATTCCCAAATCAGCGTATTTTTTATGATGAAGGAGGAACTGTTTCCAAGCATTACGGAGCCTTGGACAAACACTCAGAACAGCAAGAAATTTTCTATGCCTATTGGTTAATTCTTGACCCAACGCTTCGCGTCTATGCCAAAGGCACCCTTGATGAGCCTGATATTTTTATAAAAACCATGCAGAAGCTGCCTGACCCTGAATACCATTCATCTCCAGATATAGAACCCTGGGCCCCAGTTTTGCTGGTACCCAGGGTGCTGGAAAGCGATTTTTGCGAAACCCTTATTCGTTATTATCAGAAAGGGCAGCCGGAGCCATCGGGCTTTATGCGAACCATTGGCGGCAAGACTCTGGAACTTCAGGACAACCATGTCAAACGTCGAACCGACATCAGTATTGACGATAAAAACTTGCAGGCGGCATTGAAACATCGGATAAGAACTCGCCTCACTCCCGAAATAGCCAAAGCTTTTCAGTTTCAGGCCACACGCATTGAGCGCTATATCGTTGCCTGCTACGACAGCAGCAACGCGGGCTTTTTCAAAGAACACCGGGATAACACTACGAAGGGCACCGCACACCGTCGATTCGCTATCAGCATCAACCTGAATAGTGACGAATACGAAGGGGGGGAATTGTGGTTTCCAGAATACGGCAACCGTCGCTATAAGCCCCCCACAGGTGGTGCCATTGTCTTTTCCTGTTCTCTTATGCACGCAGCAACACCGGTAACCAGTGGCACCCGCTATGTCACCCTGCCATTTCTTTACGATGATGCAGCAGCCAGAATACGTGAAGAAAATAACCGTTTCCTGGGCGACGGGGTTGAGCCTTATCAATCCAGTTAATCTTGGGTCAAATGTTTTATGGCAGGCACAGAGAATCCCACTTCGGACTCTGCTTTTGTGGATTCCAAGCTGAAATTAAGCTCCAGCGGTTTAGCTTCGAACTACCATGGTTTGTCAGCGAGCTTACTCAGCTATGCCTAACTCGCTCAGACAGGCTTATAACTCGGCTGAACTTCATGCAAAAGCTCTCTCCAGTCTCAATCTCTGGCAATCTTATCCGCTCCAATAACTTTCACTTCAATATCTTTCGCTTCAATATTTTGCACTTCAACATCTCGTTCATAAATGTTGAAGGATGTTAAGGAATGTTTGAAAAGACAGCCAGCTACTAACCCAATAATGCAACCATCACAAGGGCGCGCCAAAAAGACACCAACAGTGAAGCCAAAGGCTGCCATGTAACATTCCGGTTTTTTGCTTTCAAGTCGGTATATGTGTCTTACCGTTTGTTGTGAAGTCGGTTGAGTCGATTTGATCTCGATGGGTGCCATAGTTCGTTCTTCTGAGTTTGAAAAGGTTTATTGATACAACACATAGAATCAGAGGATGTTTTCTCTTAAATGTTCCAGAAAAAAACTAACATGAAGGATAGTATTGCTAACATTTTCAGACTATTCATGAACTCAACCCACCCAACACTTGGTTTCGGCCGGAAAAGGAATATCCTCTCGTGCTGAACGCAAGGTCATGGACAACCGTTTTATGAGTGCTAAGGTGAAACGGCAAAAGATTGACCGGCTGAACCGGCAAATGAGCAAGCTGTCTGCTGAAGCGGTTGGGAAGTATGGGAAACAGTTCTGATATATACCTGCTATACTAACCAAAACACTGAATAAGTAGGTATTAGCATGAGCAAAAGTAAAACCACAGTGACCATTGATGACGAGCTGTTGGAGCAGGCTCGTGAGTTGAAAATCAATATATCATCCGCAGCGGAGCAAGGCGTAATGGCAGAAGTCAAGAGTCTGGAAGAAGAGCGTTTGAAGAAGCTCTATAAGGAAGCTATGGAAGAAATTGAACAAGTCATTAAAGAAGATGGTTTGTTCAGTGATGGCATGAGGACTTTCTAAATGTCACAGTTCGATGTGTGTTTGAACACCGCCGATAATGCAGACAAGTACCCTTACATTGTAGTGCTTCAGTCGAGTTTAATTCAGTTCGACGACCAATCGGTTGTTGCCCCTCTAAGCCGTAGTAACCGTTACAAAAAAGCATTGCAGGTATGCCCCCAAACTGTTGTGGACGATGAAGAATGGATGCTGGTTATTCCGCAGCTGGCAGCTATTCCCAATCACTTCATCGGCAAAAAAGTGGCCAGTATGCAAGAACAGCGTAGTAATATTATTTCTGCCATTGACCGCCTGTTCACAGGCATCGGCTGACCTTTAAAATCAGTGGTTGCCGACGGGT